>VMSV01000127.1 GCA_013791935.1 Desulfobacteraceae bacterium
CCTTGTGGGCGAAGATTTCCTTAAGGACTTTTTCAAAAGCCCCCGTGATGTTCAAATCGCTTTTCAGAACCCGGCTCCGCCATTCTTTGGGCAGATTATGGGTTTCCTGATACAAGAGAAGCATGTAATCGCTTAACCGGTGGCAGGCCAGCAGATACTGGCGAATCAGCTCAACCAGGGTTTCTTCGCCTCCTGAAGATTTGGTCAGGGCCAACTGGATAGCATTTTCTATTTCAATGTAGATGGAATCCAGGACTAGATAAAGCACATCTTCCTTGGTGGCAAAATACTCATACAGGGAGCCGATGGACAAGCGGGCCGCCTTGGCGATCTGCCTTGTGGTGGTTTTTTCAAATCCGTAAACAATAAAAAGCCGGACGGCCGCATCGGCAATCTGCTTTCTCCGACGCTCCACCAGATCCGGATTTTTAATCTGAGTGGGAATGTCGCTTGTTCGGTGTAAGTTGGATAGGGTCATGGGCCTTCAGCCTGATTGTTACTTTAATTTGCATCCCTCTGGATTGCGAGTTGAACGGTCGTTCAGTTCTCGTCTTCATTAACACCCGGAAAGCTTTTTTGTCAAGATTTTGATCTGGGTAAAGCACTGGGGTTGGCCGGATGGCAGCATCTACCCATCTCAAAAAGCTGGCTTGTAATCCTTTTTCCAGAACCGTAACTAATTTTCCTGTTGAGCTGAGAATTCTTGATCTGACGTTATCGCAATCAAATTCCTTGACATCTGCCATTCCATCGATCAAAGGATCGATTCGGAAAAGAAACTTTTAACGAGGAGTGACCCGATGCTACTGGAAAACTACAAGCAACAATTCATCGAATTCATGGTTCACTGCGGTGTGCTTACCTTTGGGGATTTTATGACCAAGAGCGGCCGCAAGACACCATATTTCATCAATACCGGCAACTACCGGACCGGCTCCCAGATGGAAAAGCTCGGCGGGTTTTACGCCGAAGCCATCCGGTCGCATTTTGCGGACGGGTTTGATGTTTTGTTCGGGCCTGCCTACAAGGGCATCCCGCTGTGCGTGTGCGCGGCAACTGCTCTTTACCGGAAATTCGGCCAGGACGTGTCGTTCTGCTTCAATCGCAAGGAAGCCAAGGACCACGGTGAAGGGGGAAGCCTGGTGGGGGCGAAACTTGCGGATGGCCAGCGGGTTCTGATCGTGGAGGATGTCACCACCGCCGGAACCTCCATTCGCGAGACGGTCCCGATCCTTCGCGGAGCGGCGAATGTTCGTCTTGCGGGACTGATTGTGTCCGTGGATCGCATGGAAAAAGGACCGTCGGGGGTTGCCGCCCTAACCGGGGTGGCCAGGGAATTTGACATGCCTGCCAAAGCCATCGTGACCATTGATGAGGTGGTTGGGTATCTTTACGGTCGTGGAATCAACGGGGTCGTGGTGGTGGATGAGCCCATGAAGAATCGGATTGACGCCTATCGAGCGGAGTATGGGGCCTGATTTAGACGGGTCCCGACCAAAGGATCTAAAGCAGTTCTTTCAGCAGGGTCTGCCGCTGGCTGGTGTCCTGATTCCTCACGGCCATGGCCAATGCTTTGCGGGTTCCCACCAGGACCACCAGTTTTTTAGCCCGGGTCAGGCCCGTATAAATCAGATTCCGAAACAGCATCTTGAAGTGCTGGGTCAGGACGGGAAGGATCACGGCTTCGAATTCGCTTCCCTGGGATTTGTGGATCGTAATGGCATAGGCCAGATCCAGTTCCGGGATGGCCTCTTGGGTGTATGCGATGATCCGGCCATCCGGAAAAAAGGAAACCGACAGGGTCAATTCTTCAGCGTCGATTTCCCGTATCGTTCCGATATCGCCGTTGAAAACATTCAGGTCATAATTGTTCCGGCGGTGAATCACACGATCCCCAACCCTGAAAACTCTCTCCCCCACGCTTAATTGAGCTTTGCCCTTGCGTGAAGGATTGGCCGATTCCTGAATCATCCTGTTCAAACTCACCGTGCCCAGGCTGCCTCGGGTCATGGGGGAAAGGATCTGGATCTCCGTTTTTTCCCCGTAATATTTGGGGATCCATTCCAAATATAGCTTTCTTACCACATCCAATGCCGACAAGCCGTAATTCAGGGATGACCATGGATGGACTTTTTTCAAAACCGACAGCAATTCTTCCACCCTGCCTTTTGCTTTGGAGACCTCTTCCAGGTTGACGTGCTGAAATTTTTTGGGAATGGTGAATACGGTTTCGTAGGGTGTGACAGGTTCATGGATTCTGAATTCGTAGGGGTTGGGGTCCGATTGGGCCGGTTCCCGGGGGCCGGAATCATGGAACCTTTTAACCCTGGTGATGAAGTTGAGCTGGTCTTTGGTGGCCTCCTCGGAATCCATAAACAGGCAATCCGCCTTTTGTTGCCATATTTCTGGCTGTTTGAAAGGGGAATCAATGAAAGGCATATCCCCCTGGTTGATCTGGTGGGCATACCGGATAATGAGGGATTCTTGGGCCTGGCGGAAAACCTTTTTCAATTCAAAACACTTGACTGCCCCGGAGCCAATGATATCCCGGAGGACATTGCCGGCTCCCACAGACGGCAGTTGGTCCGCGTCGCCGATGAAAAGAATCTGGCTTTCCGGCGGAATCCCCTTGAGCAATGAAGCCGTCAAACTGATATCCAGCATGGAGCATTCATCAATAATGATAAAATCCACAGCAAGAGGGTTTTCCTCATTCCTTTTGAACCGATCAAGCTGCCACTCCAGCAGGCGGTGGATGGTTTTGGATTCCCTCCCGATGACATCCATCATGCGCTGGGCGGCCCGGCCGGTGGGGGCGGCAAGAAGGATCCTTCGCTTCATCGCTTCCAGCAATTTAACGATCACCAGGGTGGTAGTGGTTTTGCCGCAGCCGGGCCCGCCGGTGAGCACGGAAAATTTTTCACACACAATGCCCTTGACGGCATCCGCCTGCTCTTCGCTTAAGGAAAAGCTTTTGGCTTTGTAATACCGGTTGATCCAGGCCTGAACCCGGTCCCTGTCCACCAGGACCGGAGCTGAGGAATCGGAAATTCTCCTGGCCACGTACAGTTCATCATAATAAAGGGATTTGGAATAATAGCAGGAGTCGACCGTTCCCTTCGGATGTTTAAGTTCACGAACCATCAACAGCCCGTCTTGCTTCATTTGATCCAGGTCGCCAGGCATCCGGTCATCCAGGTTCAATTCCAGAAGCTCATTCACCCGGGCGGTGATTTGGGACTCCGTCAGGTAACAATGCCCGAATTCCCTGCTGGCTGCCAGCACATGACTGATCCCGGCCCGGATCCTCTGGGGACTGTTTCTGTCCAGACCGATGCTCAGGGCCACCTTGTCCGCTGAAAAAAAACCGATGCCGTAAAAATCACGGGCCAGGCGGTATGGGTCTTCATTCACATATTCAATGGCGTTGTCGCCGTACTCCTTGTAAATCCTTACGGCAAAAAGGGTGCTGATGCCGTGGGACTGAAGGAACATCATCACTTTTCGAATGGCACGATGCACAACCCAGGCATCGCTGATCATGGTCAATTTTTTTTGTGCGATTCCCTGGACCTCGGTGAGTCTTTTGATCTCATGTTCAAACACTTCAAGGGTTTCATGCCCGAAGTATCCTACGATTTTCTTTGCGGTCTTCGGGCCCACCCCTTTGATGAGCCCTGACCCCAGGTATTTTTCCAATGCGGCGGTTGTAGCGGGCTTTTTTTCTATCGCCCGGGTGGCTTTGAATTGACGGCCAAATTTCGAATGCAGGGTCCAGGCCCCGTGGAATTCCATGGTGGCACCGGCAAAAACTTTTGTCTGATGAACAATGACCGTTTCCAGCTGAAAGGGATTGTCAAAAGGCGAAACACGTAAAACAGACCACCCGCTGTCTTGATTGTGGTAGGTGACCCGATCCACGATACACCGGATGGTTTCGATGATGGTTCCCGGATTGACCGGTTGCATGGCACGCCTTTGGAATGGCAGTTAGTGTGTATGAATAAAAACAGGCATTAATGCCTATGGTTATATCAATCCCTTAAAATAAATCAACTGATCATATCAAGAGGGGCCAGCCTTGTTTGTTCCCGTCAGTCATTTTTCAAAATATCGCGGACTTCCGCGAATAATAGAGCTCAACCCTACAACTTATTCTAATATATTAATTTAATTTTAAAACAGATAGTTAAACACATATCATAGTTTTTGGAATTTATTAGTTAGGATATCGCGGGTCATTTATTTGTAAAATAGCGGATTTAAATATTGTAAAATAGCGGGGTTTAAATTATAAAAATAGCGGGTAAAATAATCACATGAGCAAGGGAAGCAAACATGATAGAGTACTATCCAAGGTGGCAAAAAGAAACCGTTAAACAGATGCTCATAGAAAGGCGTGTTCTTCTGCTGAGTGGACCACGGCAAAGTGGCAAAACCACACTGGCACGTGAACTGGATTCCGATGAAACCGAATACCGTACGCTTGATGATAGCACACTAAGAGAAGCCGCCGAAAATGATCCCCAAGGCTTCATCAAACAAACCAAAAAAACATTAATTATAGACGAAGTGCAACGTGTCCCATCTTTGCTTCCCGAAATTAAAAAGGCTGTGGATGAAGATACTCGTCCCGGCCAGTATTTATTAACGGGATCAACCAATATTCAGGCCCTTCCTACTGTTACGGAATCTCTTGCAGGAAGAATAGCTAAAATCCGGTTGCGTCCGCTCACCCAGGGAGAGATAAGAAAAAATAATCCTCGATTCATTGATTCTGCGTTTGAACAATCATTTCCAACCAGCCCAACCCATTATGATCGAGACACTATTATGGAAATCGCATTCAGAGGTGGGTATCCAGAACCATTGGCGCTTCAAGATGCTGCTCGTAGACGATGGCATAGGGACTATATTGGTGCGATTTTGGAAAGAGACTTAAAAGATCTTGCCAGAATTCGTCGAAAAAATGCCATGCAGGAGTTGGTGAGAATCCTTGCATCATGGTCAGGGAAGTATATGGACCTGTCTGCCATCAGTTCGGGACTTTCCCTCCAGCGCCCAACAATTGAAAGCTATATCAATGCATTGGAATCACTCTATCTTGTGGAACGCATTCATCCCTGGACCAAAACGGATTACGCCCGGGTTGGCAAACAAAGCAAGCTGTTTATGGTCGATAGCGGGTTAATGGCATCCCTGCTCAACTGGAAAATAGATCAGGTGCGTCTGGACTCGGATCGCTCCGGAAAACTCATGGAAACGTTTGCTTTTAATGAAATTTCAGCGCAGGTTGATTCCGGAAATGGCCTCTATGAATTGCTTCACTACCGTGATCGGGAAAAACGTGAAATCGATTTTTTAATCGAAAGGGGTGATGGGGCATTGATAGGCATTGAAATCAAAGCCGGCTCCGCTGTTCATAAAAATGATTTTAAGCATATGAAATGGTTTCAAAATAATTTGGTTGCAAATCAGGACTTTATTGGAATTGTTCTTTATACAGGTGAATTTCCCGCTTCTTTTGGGGATAATTTGTGGGCAATCCCCTTTGGGTTATTGTGGTCTTAGCATAAACTTTTTAAACACAATAAAAAAAGCCCGGTAAAAACCGAGCTCTTGATTTTTGGCTCCCCAGTGCGGACAATTCTGGGCACTGGGAAGAACGTTTCGTTATCGGATAGCTTTTAAATAGGTTTACCAGTGTATGAAATAGTTATTTTATGCAATAGAAATCTTGGATAAAATTGCTTGAAAAAATTCTTCAGACCACAGATCGATAGACCGTTGATCACTGATAAATGGTGCAATGTCATTTTTTGCCTGCTTGTAATTGATTCGCCGAAATTTTTCTTTAAGCAGGTTAATCAATGTTTCCGGAGACAATATGCTGTTTTCAAGATGGCCGGTCTGTTTCATTCTGCAGGCAAGATGTTTGAGATTGACAGGTATTTCTCTTGAAATATACCATACAAAATCATAAAGGTCCCTTCCTTTGATTCGCTGTCCCTTCCATCCCCTGCAAAGAATGGCATGTATTTTCCCGGCAAAAAGGGAAGGTGCTGTAAAAAGCCTGACACTGTAAGGTATCGGCCTCAGACCATATTGGACTTCATAATCTGCACCTCCCGGAGGCGTTGTATCAATTTCAAGCTTTATCTTTAAAACTTCGTTATCATGAACTCCGGACACAGGGGGTGCTACCGCATGGATATTGAGCATTTGGACAACTGTTTTTCCTTTGATAAATGCAGATTCAATGCCTGTTTTTGTCGTTTTCTTCTTTTTTCTCACTTCCATTTCAAACCCATATGCACCCAGTTCATTTTTTATGGCGTTGCAATAAGGGGCGATGTCAAATTCCTCCTTTTCCTTCAATAAAGAAAAATCGAGATCTTCTGAGAATCTGTCAAGACCGTAAAATATTCTTAGAGCAGTGCCACCATAGAAAGCCGCCTGATCAAAAAAATTTGATCGGGACAACCCCAGCAGTGAAACTTCCTGAATAATTTCCTTTAAAGCGCTTTTATAATTATCCGGCGTTTTCAGATCATATTTCCCCAACATTTCTTCTATGGCGTGCTGCAGAAGGACCTCCTTATTTTTCAACATATTTGCATAATAGTGAAATTATTTTTTGCCGGTAAAGTCCGGTCAGAAATTTTAGGTTTTTAATGTTAATTCGTGCAAGGTTTTCAAAATCAATTCTCAAATCTTCCCTTAATAGGTGTTCAAGGGAGTGGATATCTTTGATCCCTCTTATTTTTGAAAGTGTATCACACAACGCCTTTTCCGGTGATGCGATTAAAAAGGGGCTTTCATTTTCTTCTAATCGACATATCCCATAAGCATATACTTTGGTGTTGATGTATCTGTATACAAATGTCCCGACAGGCGTTTCAAATAGCTTGTTCTTGTTTTTATTGAAACAAGCTGATGTGATGGTTTGAACCTTTTCCGGAATGAAACCATAATATGACAAAGCAGATTCAAAAGAAACATAGGAAGGACCGTAAATGATATTTGCAAGGGTTTTCAATGAATAGCCCTTTGCATCGCCGAGAAGATATAATCCTCTTCGGACTTTAATTACCTCCCCTTTTTTTATCATTGTGGTGAGTTTGGCCTTTGGAGATGCATACATTTTAAGCACATCCATAATACCAAGATAGTCCAAGTATGTATGTTTTTTTAAGAGGCCCATAGTTTCTCCATTAAGTACGTTTTTTTCATACTTTTTGGAGAATATCAATATATTTATTCAATTTTATACAGATTTGCGGAATTTTTGAAAGTGCTGCAAAAAAGGACATGACTTAAAGAAAAAAGCCCGGTTTTGAAGGCAAACCGGGCTTTTGATTTTTGGCTCCCCTATTTATCCACTCGGAGAAGCAAATCCGTATCAGAAATAATTCTCTGTTTTTTCAGATATAATCAAAAGAGAAAAATTCTTGAAAAAGGAGAAAAGCCAGGCCAATTTGCTCCGAATAGGGCTATAACGCATAAGGATTGCGAATGTTCCCTAAACCCAAAAGAGGAATATTCAAACCCGATAAAAGTCGGCTTTGAATTTGTTCAATACCTCAAAGATCATCCCGATTCAACATATGATGACCTTTCGAAAATGTCAGGTATCGGCAAAGCAAGGGTTTAAAGGATAAGAACTTGCTTTTTTGATTGTTGAGTAGAGGTTTTGATCATTTGTGTGTCAATCGATTTGTTGGTACAACATATTGCATATGCCAAAAATCGGATCGAAACACGGACACACAACCGGGTAATAGAAGATTGAAACATTGTTTCTGAAATCAAAAAGTGGCCGAAAAAGGGTGATTTTGGGGGCAGGTATCGGATTTGCCTAATAGTTGGTCTTATTGAATCCAGTCATCGTAAGGGGCAATTTGGGAATATTCATCATCATAAACGATTTGATATGCGGCATTCTTGGTAACGGGCGGGTCATGATTGTGCGTTTTCCAGAGGCCCAGATGGGTCAGTATCTTTTTGATGGCCGGCTGTTGCTCAATAAAAGCAATCACCCGCATCTCGCCTTAGGACAGGAGGGCCTCGATTATTGCACCCTATCTCAAAAAAAGGTCAGTGCCCCGCTAAAATTCAGACAGGGTTTTAACAAGATCGACAGTACCTACTTGCGGGCTTGAATAAATCCCGCAAGTAGGGAGCAAAGAATGAAATATCTACCCGTAGGGGTGGACTTTATGTCCACCCGGGAAACAGGGTATATGCAGATGAATTTGATTTAAATTCCCTAAATATTATATGGCCCAAATTTTTTTTGAGATAACTTGTAGTTGATTGCTAAAATCAAGAAGTTTACGCAACACTCTCCCAAGCATGAGAATCCCCCCTTGTTCTTGCGAACCCAGGCAACCAGTTGCCTGGGCCACCCATGAGTCTCGATATAGCTATCAAAAGGTGGGAATCCAAATACATACATCTCAAACCTTTAAACAAAATGGAGTCCCGGCCGGGCCGGGAATGACGACAAGGTTCTTTTGAAATGAGATCTATATTTAGCCCCCCTTCCCCTTTTCTAATGGGAGATTCTACTTTCCGCCGAGTCTGGGCTTACTCAATTCTTTTAACAGACGGCGGCACCCAACTGCCATCAAGCGTTTCTTTTTCCGGCCAGTAAATTCTCAGCATAATGTCAAAGCTTCCCTTGGGTGCCGGTAGCCAATTGGCCATCATTTTTTCGTCGGCCGGCGGATCAGCCTGAAGCAGAATATCCAACGATCCATCCGCATTGTAGGTCAGGTTGTCCACATTGTGAATTGCATAGCGATTGATAGGATTATCGACGAAAAACCGTTTATCATTGTACATCGTAATCGACCAAAACCCACTTGGATGAATGGGCGGTGTCTGCCCTTTTTCAAAACGTAGAAGGTAACGGTAAGCGCCGGTAAAGGGTTTTCCCTCCTGATCAATTTGGATGGACGGGTAAACCGCGTCTTCAGGCTGGTTGGCACCTAAGCCAAACATGGTGATAAAGGCGCGAAAAGTGTAGGCCGTACCATAGACGCCCAGATTTTTTGCAAAGCGCCAGCCATTGACCCTCTTGCTGCTGGCAGCTATAGACTTAATCTTAGCCTGGGCTGCTGGTACACACCGGTTCAATCCTTTTTGAACATGAGAACCCAGGTTTTCGAATTCAAAATCCTTCCCCGGCACAATGCCGATTTGCGCGAGTTTCTCAATCATCGGCGCATCCCCGGCAGCCGGGGGATTTGTTTTCAATGCCAGGGCAAATTGCCGAAAAAATGTGGGAGCATCCATTTTAGCCACGCGCAGCGGCGGCGGCGTTTTCATATCAATTGCCGGGTCATGCGTACCAGCCGGCGGCGTATAGGGTTTGCCATATGAACTAAGCGGCGTCAGGCGCATTCCATCCTGGAAGGCGTTGACCGCTGCAACGTCTTCAGGGCTGATATTCGTATAAGTACGACCCAAAATCCAAGCCATGTTGGTGGGGGATTTGATCACCGATATGCCGGCCTGCAACCCTCCTTTGAAATCAGGACCGACAATTATGAAATCTTTTGCCACGCTCCCTGTTGTTCGTGTGCCGGGATTTGCAATCACGTTTGTCCAGGCATCCAGCACCGGCATCATATAATACCTGTTGGCAGCATCCGGCACATGTAAAACAATCGGTTCCATTGAAAGGTCCAGCCATGCGGTTGAATACAGGGTATCGTTGTTCGGCGCAACCACATTGGTGCCGCTTGCGTCCACCAGTTCCCTCGTATGTGAGAACTGGTTTACAGGCGCATCAGCGCCCGGGATATTCGCGTCAATGGACGGGGTATTCGTGACCTTCTGTCTGGTCGCTTCCATAATTACCAAAGGGTATGCATAAATATATGCGTCAATGCCTGCCTGAAACGCCTGCTCCTCACGATTGTCTGCAGTTGCTTCTTGTGCATTGGCAGAAGGCGTCATCAGAATAATGAGCATCAACACGATCAAAACAGATTTAATGTTCATGGTTCGCTTCCTTTCTATGGTCATGATTCATTATCTTTCAATTATCGGGAAAGTATGTTGTTCAACAAGACTTGTCAATTACAATAATAAGGGGCAAAGCAACCAGATAGAGGCACAAATGCATATTTTTGGCTTTAGAATTGGAAGTCTTATAAAAACCTGCCTTGGGAGACCAAAGGATAAGCATAAGAACTTGCTTTTTTGATCGTTGAGTATTGGTTTTGATCATTTGTGTGTCAACCGATTTGTTGGTACAACATATTGCATATGCCAAAAATCGGATCGAAACACGGACACACAACTGGGTAATGGCAGATTGAAATATTGTTTCTGAAATCAAAAAATGGCCGAAAAAGGGTGATTTTGGGGGCAGGTATCGGGTTTGCCTAATAGTTGGTTTTATTGAATCCAGTCATCGTAAGGGGCAATTTGGGAATATTGAATCTTGAGGGTCACCTCCAAAGCATTAACAAAAAGCTGGAAACAATCGTGGATTCAATTGAAACCGGCAGCCTTAAAGTCTTTGATTCAATAAATAAAAGAATGAAATCTTTGGAGGCGGAACGAGATGCAGCAGATGATAAATTAAAAGCTATAGATTTTGAAATTGCTGAGATTGAAAAAGACCGGCTCTCATCTGAAATCATGAGCCAGTCATATAAGGCTTTTAGAGACATTATTAACAAGGCAAAGCCGGACAAATTAAAAGAATTGCTGTATCGGATTGTTGAGGTTGTTGAATGGCACCAAAATAAGGAGGATAATTCAGTAGGTCACTGCAAAATCTAATACTTTGAACAACCGAACCTAAAACTGCCTTCTAAAAAACAAAAACTCAGCGAACCGGATGGAAATCGGTTCGCTGAGAGTGATGTTTGGCTCCCCAGCACGGACTCGAACCGCGGACATAGTGGTTAACAGCCACTCGCTCTACCGACTGAGCTACTGGGGATCAGTGTTATGATTCACGGGTTCTATTAAAAAAACATCGGCATGTCAATAAGATTTTAAGGGGTTTGCTTGGGGGTGAATCGCAAGGACGGGCTTTTTCCAACCACCGAAAAAGGAAAACCCTTGGTTGCTGAAGAGGTCTGTCAGGATTCCGCCAGCTGGATGATTTTTTTCGATGTATATTCCCCCACATCGGCCAGGGCGTCCATGGGAAGGAACCGGTTGGCGTTTTTGGAATACAGGCAGATGGCTGAAGCGGGAAATTCGTCGTCCTCCCGGTAAAAAACATAACAGAGGGCGATTTTGGGAAGGGGAAACACGATAAATGAAAAATCTCCGCTCGTGGATGCAGAGGCTTCCCGGCCATTAAATATTGACAGGATGATTTCAGCGTTTTTTTGAATGCGTTCCACATGGGGAACCAGCACGCTTTCCGTATGGCTGGAAAAAGCCCCCACATAGGGCATGCTGTTGGGGAATTCCTTGAAAGATTTCAAGGGCTCCACTTCAACGGGTGCTGAAGCCGCATGCAGGGCATACAGAGAAATGAGAATGCCCAGAACGCCCGAGGCGCTTTCCTGGCCCAGAATAATGTCTTGGCGGGTGATCCGGCAGGCTTCCCCAAAGGCTTGAAAAACAAATTCATCATGGTTTCTTTCAGCCCCCATTCTGAGGTCCAGATCCTCCGGCAATGCGCCGTACAGCTTTTCAAGATTGTTTAGAGCGATTTTTCGGTATTGATCCGTCATGAGTCTCTCCAATAAAAAAAGGCCGCAGATTTGAAACTGGAAACCTGCGGCCTGATGATTTTACTCTTCTGAACGAAAGAGACTCCTGTTATTTTTCTTCAGGATTCTCTTCCTTTTTTTCTTCCTTGCACGCCAGGGTGGGGTCCGCCAGGAGCTGAAGGGCCCTGAACCGATCCGTGTATTCCTTTTCAATTTTGGCTCGAAGAGCTTTGGACGCTTCCGGAAAGTCCTTTTCCAGGGAAGCATACCGGACTTCTCCGCTGAGAAATTTCTGCAGGGTCCCGTCCGGAGCCTTGGAATCCAGGATAAAGGGATTCTTGCCTTCTTCCTTCAGCATGGGATTGAAACGGAACAGGGGCCAGTAACCGGCTTCCACGGCCAGCTTGATTTCCTCCTGGCTTTTGCCCATACCCAGCTTGATTCCATGGCTGATGCAGGGAGCATATCCCATGACCAAAGAGGGACCGTCGTAGCGTTCCGCCTCCACCAGGGCTTTCACCGTCTGGTTTTTATTGTAGCCCATGCCCACGGTGGCCACATACACATAACCGTAGGTCATGGCCATGCGGGCCATGTCTTTCTTGGAGGTTTTCTTTCCAGACGCGGTAAATTTGGCCACGGAGCCGGCAGGGGTCGCCTTGGAGGACTGCCCCCCGGTGTTGGAGTATACTTCCGTGTCGTACACGAACACGTTGATGTCCTCCCCTGAAGCCAGAATATGGTCGATGCCGCCAAAGGCGATGTCATAGGCCGCGCCGTCTCCAAGAAATACCCAGAAGGACTTCTTGGTGAAAAGATTGGCCATATCGCCAATGCTGCCCAGCAGAGCATTTCCCTTTTCTTTGGGCAGCAGATTTTTAAGCTTATCGCCGTATGTCTTTGATCCAATCGGATCTTGTTTATTGTCCAACCATCCCTGCATGGCTTCCTTCAGGTCCGGGGTAAGGTCGGTTGCCAGGGCTTTGGTCATCATGTCGGCCAATTGGGCCCGGCGTTTGAGGGTCGCAATCAGCATGCCGTAGGTGAATTCCCCTGGATCCTCAAACAGGGAATTCCCCCAGGTGGGACCGAATCCGTCCTTGTTGACACAATAGGGAATCGCCGGTGCTGAACCCCCCCAGATGGAGGTGCATCCCGTGGCATTTCCGATGATCATTCTTTCCCCGAACATCTGGGTGATGAGTTTGGCATAGGGAGTTTCACCGCATCCCGCGCAGGCCCCTGAGAATTCAAGCAGGGGCTGACAGAACTGGCTGCCTTTCACCGTGGTGCGGCTGACGATATTATCCTTTGCGGGTATGGTGACCGCATATTCATGATTGGGCACCTGGACATCCATCTGGGTTTCCAGGGGCTTCATCACCAGGGCTGTTTTTTTAGCCGGGCAGATGTCGGCGCAGTTTCCGCATCCCATGCAGTCCAGGGTGCTCACCTGGATTCTGAAATAGTAATCGGCCAGCTCTTTTCCCTGGGCTTTCTTGGCTTCAAAGCCTTGGGGTGCTTTCTGTTTTTCATCCTCCGTCATCAAGACCGGCCGAATGGCCGCATGGGGACAAACCATGGCGCACTGGTTGCACTGGATGCAGTTTTCCATGAGCCATTCAGGAACATTGATGGCCACCCCACGTTTTTCATACTGGGAGGTCGCCACCGGGAAAATGCCGTCCGGGGAAAATGCCGAAACCGGCAGGGAATCCCCTTTCTGGGCAAGAATGGGCCGGACTACATTTTTCATAAAATCCGGTTCATCCTTGGCGTTGGCCGTGTTGGATTTTGCGTTGGCCCAGGACTCGGGAACCTGGATCTCCACAAGGTTGGCCAGGGTGTTGTCGATGGCAGCATTGTTCATTTGGAGGACTTTTTCGCCCTTTTTACCAAACATCTTTTCCAATTGGTCTTTGAGGTATAGGATGGCTTCGTCCACGGGGATCACGTTGGCCAGCTTGAAAAAAGCCGTCTGCATGATCATGTTGATGCGTTCGCCCAGACCGATTTCGGCGCCGATTTTCACCGCGTCAATATTGTAGAATTTGATCTTCTTCCGGGCCAGGATCTGCCTCATTTCAGCCGGAAGTTTTTCCTCCATCTCGGCTTGGGACCAGGGGGAATTGAGCAGGAAGGTTCCGCCGGGCTTGATCCCCTCCAGAACATCGTAGATTTCCACATACTGGGCCTTGTGGCAGGCGATGTAATCCGCCATGTCGATCAGGTAGGGGGACTGGATGGGGGTTTTCCCGAACCGGAGATGGGACACGGTGATTCCACCGGATTTCTTGGAGTCGTAGGCGAAATAAGCCTGGGCGAACATATCCGTATTGTCGCCAATAATTTTGATGGCGCTCTTGTTGGCGCCTACGGTTCCGTCGGAACCCAGCCCCCAGAACTTGCACTGGATGGTGCCCTCGGGGGCCACGTCAAACCCCGAAGGGTAGTCGATGGAGGTATGGGTCACGTCATCGTTGATCCCCACGGTAAAATGGTTTTTGGGTTGGGAAGCTTTCAAGTTGTCGAATACGCCCTTGACCATGCCCGGAGTGAACTCTTTGGATCCCAGTCCGTAACGTCCCCCGACGATCCTGATCCCGGAGAGGCCCTTTTCCATGAAGGCCGTGCAGACATCAAGGTACAGAGGATCGCCAGGGGCCCCCCGTTCCTTGGTACGATCCAGAACCGTCAGGCGCTTGGCTGTTTCGGGCAGAACCTCGAAGAAGGCTTCCGCCACAAAGGGTCGGTACAGGCGGACCTTGACGAGTCCCACCTTTTCACCCTGCTTGTTCAAATGGTTCACCACTTCCTCGATGGTTTCGCAGGACGAACCCATGGACACGATCACATCCTCGGCGTCCTTGGCCCCCACGTAGTCAAATAGCTTGTACTCCCGCCCCGTGAGGTCCTTGATTTTTTTCATGTTGCTCAGAACGATTTCCGGTGTTTTCAGCCAGTAGGGGTTGGCCCGCTCGATGCCCTGGAAGTAAATATCCGGGTTCTGTGCCGTTCCCCTCAGTTCAGGCCTCTCGGGACTGACGGCCCTGGCCCGGAAGGCCTTTAGGGCGTCCTTGTTCACGAGGTTGGCCATGTCTTTGTAGTCAAGGACCTCGACCTTCTGAATTTCACTGGAGGTACGGAACCCGTCAAAAAAATGCACAAAGGGCACGCTGGCTTCAATGGCGGAAAGATGCGTTACCAGGGCCAGGTCCATAACCTCCTGAACGGATGCCGAAGCCAGTAGGGCAAAGCCCGTCTGGCGAACCGCCATGACATCCTGGTGGTCACCGAAGATGGACAGGGCATGGCCGGCAATGGCCCGGGCCGAAACGTGAAAAACGCCGGGAAGCACTTCGCCTGCAATCTTGTACATGTTGGGAATCATGAGGAGCAAGCCCTGGGAGGCGGTGAAGGTGGTGGTGAGTGCCCCGGCGGCTAAAGAACCATGAACAGCCCCTGCGGCTCCGGCTTCGGATTGCATCTGCCGAACCTCCAAGGGATAGCCGAAAGCATTGAGCTTTCCACTGGCTGCCATTTCATCGCATTCTTCAGCCATTGTTGAAGAGGGGGTGATGGGGTAGATCGCGGCCACTTCACTCATGCCGTAGGCCACATGGGCCGCAGCATTATTTCCATCCATTGTTTTCATCTTTTTTGCCATAGCATTGCTCCTTGAAAATAAATTAAATTCAAATTTACTGCCTCAATCCATCATCCTGCTGAAAAAGTCATTCCCCTTGTCATCCACCAGAATGAATGCCGGGAAATCTTTCACGGTAATGCGGAAAATCGCCTCCATGCCCAACTCTGCGTACTCCAGGGTTTCCACATGGGTGATACATTCTTTTCCCAGCCTTGCCGCAGGGCCACCGATGGACCCCAGGTAAAAACCACCGTATTTTTTGCAGGCTTCGGTGACCGTTTTCGTCCGGTTTCCCTTGGCCAGCATGACCATGGACCCGCCCAACTCCTGGAAAACCGGAACATAGGGATCCATTCGCGATGCGGTGGTGGGACCGAAAGATCCCGAAGCATAACCTTCCGGGGTTTTGGCCGGACCCGCATAGTAAACGATGTGATTCTTGAAATACTCCGGAAGATGTTCCCCCCGGTCCAACCTCTCCTTGATTTTGGCATGGGCGATATCCCGGGCCACCACGATTTTTCCGGAAAGCTTCAATCGGGTGGAAACCGGATACCCGGTGAGAATTTCTCGAATCCTGTCCATGGATTGGTTCAGGTCAAGGTCCACGGCCGGGCCTCCATCGGGCTCCGGAACCGGCAGAAAACGGGAAGGATCGGTTTCCAGCGCCTCAAGGAAGATGCCTTCCTTGGTGATTTTGCCCTTGATATTCCGGTCCGCACTGCAACTGACCCCCAGGCCGATGGGACAGGATGCCCCGTGCCTGGGCAGCCGGATCACTCGTGTGTCCAGGCAGAAATACTTCCCGCCGAACTGGGCTCCGAGCCCGAATTTCCGGGTCATGTCCAGGAGTTTTTGCTCCAGGTCCCGGTCCCGGAAGGCATGGCCCAGGGCATTGCCTTTGTCCGGCAATCCGTCCAGATAACCTGCGGTGGCGAGTTTCACGGTTTTCAGGTTCATCTCCGCAGAGGTTCCCCCCACCACAAAGGCCAAATGATAGGGAGGGCAGGCTGCGGTTCCCAGGGTTTTCATTTTGGCCTTCATGAATTCCGGAAGGGTTTCCGGCGTAAGCACGGCCTTGGTTTCTTGAAAAAGATAAACCTTATTCCCGGACCCCCCGCCCTTGGCGATGAACAAAAACCGGTAGGCATCCCCGGAAACGGCATAGAGATCGATCTGGGCCGGGAGATTGCAGCCAGTGTTTTTTTCTTCATACATGGTCAAGGGGGCATTCTGGGAATACCGGAGATTGTGGTTCACATAGGCGTTGAAGACCCCCCTGGACAGGGATTCTTCATCCAAACCCCCGGTCCAGACCTGCTGTCCTTTTTTTCCCATGACCACCGCGGTTCCCGTGTCCTGACACATGGGAAACACCCTTTGGGCGGAAATCACGGCGTTCTTGATCATCTCCAAGGCCACAACCTTGTCATTGGCAGAGGCTTCCGGATCATTCAGAATGGCTTTCAACTGCTCAAGGTGTTGGGTCCGCAACAGATGGGCCACATCCGTAAAAGCGGTTTCGGCAAGCAGGGTCAAGCCCTTGGGCTCAACCATGACCACCGGGCTTCCGTTAAACTCAGAGATTGAAACAAAATCCTTTGTGAGCAGGCGATAGGCTGTTTTGTCCGCGTCCAGAGGAAACATGTCCTGATATGCAAAATCCACCATGGGGCCGATCCCTTAATAAATTGATTTCACCAATTCAAAACGCCTTACTTTGATCAATTTCCGGGGGATGAAAATCCAAGTCCAGCTATTTTCAATCCGGAAAACGGGAGGTCCCCGTGGTCAAACTAAAGCGTTTCCAATGTCGTCTTGTTTTGAAACCTTTATCAACAGTCTCATTTATATATGAAATTCAGATCCATGCAACCTAAAATTAAGTGTGACTGATGTCAAGATTTTTTACAGAACCATCCTATGTTTTTATAAAACCAGGAACGGGCAATTGCTCGATGCCAATCCGCGTTAATGCAAAATCATATTTCACAGGATCATGGGGTGAAATCTTTTTAAAGCAGCAAGTTATCTCCATGGCCGTTTTCAGATTGGCTTGTTTTCTTTCCGTGAACTTCATCAGGGTGCAGATCCGGTGCATATGAACATCCACGGGTACGATGAGACGTGAGGGGTGAATATTTTCCCAGCCACCGGGATCCACATCATCTTTTCTCACCATCCATCTTAAAAAAAGGTGGAGCCTTTTGCTGGCGCTTCCCCGATGGGGCAAAGGCAGAAGATGACCCGGGTCGCTGCTTGCAACCGAAAGGATTTCTTGAACAAATGCGTTCAGGCCAGGCAATATGGTTGCGCTGTCCTGGTGGGGTCCCTTGGTCATACAATCCTGCAATGACCCGTATTCCCTAACCACCTGCCGGATTCCCCATAGCAAACCCAGAAGGTGGTCGGCCCTGGCGAAACGGTGAACAAAACCGGAAAAGGTTTCCGATAAATCTTTCAAGGAGGCTTGGAGAAGAAAATCGTGGGGGGAAGCCCCCATGGGGTTCAGCACAGCGGCCACGCTTTTTTTGATTTGGGCCACCCGGCCGTAGGCCAGACAGGCGGTGATGAGCCCGACGATTTCCATGTCCTTTAAGTAGTTATAATCATACAGAAATATGATGGGGTCCGTATGTACATGTTTTCTAGTGTTAAATTCTTCATAGAGTTTTTCAAGGGGCTTTTTCAGTTTCAAACCGCTTCCTATGCATGACAAGGCAAAGTATAACCAAAAGAAGGTTGTGAAGCAAAGTGTAGATCATCCTCAGGGCAACGACAATCCTTTTGTTAAAAAAATCCCTCGCTGCCTTGATTTTATGGGGTTCACATTATATGGATGAACCTCGGGTCTGATGCGTGATAAAACACAATCTGAATGGGGAAAATATGAAAGCCATCGTTAAAACCAAAACCGGGCCGGGCGTGGAGATTCTGGATGTTGCGAAACCCGAAATCCGGGAGGCTGATATTCTGGTGAAAGTTCAGGCCGCGAGCCTCTGCGGCAGCGATCTGCATATCTACGAGGGAACCCCCGGCTATGAGTACTTGCCCCTGCCCGTTATCCTGGGCCATGAATTCGCCGGAGAAGTGGTGGAAATCGGAAGACGGGTTCAGGGCTTGGCCATCGGAGACCGGGTCACGGCCAACCCCACCATGCCCTGCGGCCAATGTGACTGGTGCAAAGTGGGCAAGGGTGGAAGGTGCCGGTCCGGGTTTTCCCTGGGGCTCACGGGAAACGGTGCCTTCGCCGAATATGTGGTGTTGAAAGCCGGCGGAGATATCTTCAAAATTCCTGACAACGTCAGCCTGGAATGCGCTTCCCTCTGTGAACCCTTATCCATTGTCTTGAACGGGGTGGATGTTTCCCAATTCCAAGGCGGCCAGCCTGTGGTGGTCCTGGGACCGGGGCCCATTGGTCTACTCGCGGTTCAGGTCTTGAAAGCCTCGGGGGCCGGACCCATTATTCTCACCGGAACCACCGCCGATGCCAGGCGCCTGGAAATCGCCAGGCAACTGGGGGCGGATATCATTGTGAATGTTCAGGAGGAAGACCCGGTGAAAGCCGTAATCCGGCACACCGGGCGGGTGAACTTCGTGTTCGAGGCCACGGGTATTTCCGCCACCATCGCCCAGGGGCTCGCCATGCTCAATCCCGGAGGAAAGCTCATGGTCATCGGGATTCATGCGGAGGATGCCGTATTTAACCCCCTGGATCTGGTGCGCAAGCGAAAATCCATTATCGGGGTGTACGGGTATAACCAGAATACCTGGAAAAGGTCCTTGTCCCTTCTCTCCACCGGGGCCATCAATCCCGAACCCATGATTACCCACCGGATTCCTTTTTCCAAAGGAGAAGAAGGGTTCATGTTGGCCCATGACAAGACCGCGGCCAAAGTGATTTTTGTTCCGGAGGAGCAATGATACCAGCCGCCTTTTTTGTTTAAAAATGATGTCTTTAAACCCTGTCGCCCCCGATCGGAAACGCCGATAATAAAATCATCCTTAAGAAAAAAGGACAACCTGAACGGAAATCAAAGGGGGCAGGATGAGGTTCATCGGAAGACTGTTTCAAAGGGGAGCCTGGGCTTTTTGCCTGGTGACAGCATGCATGGGCTGTGGGGGTTCCGGGGGCGATCCAAGCGGAAATGAAAGCAAACCCGAGGATGATCCCCAACCTGCGGCCATCTATGAATGGGATCCGGCTGATTTTGATCATGTCTACGACGTGGGTCCCGACCAGGATTACGCCGACCCCAACGAAATCCCCTGGGAAAACCTTGAATCTTCCACCCTGGTTCGTATTTATTACAGGGACACGCCCTACGCCTGCAAATGGGTGATCAATGTGACGGCCACCGAAGACGCGCCAGTGGTCATTCAGGGGATTGCAGATCAGAACCGCCGACCGGTCATCACCGGAGAAAACGCCGTTACCCGGCAGGCACTGGATTACTGGAATGAACCCCGGTCGGTGATTAAAGTCGGCGGGTCCAGCATTCCCGATAATCCCGACCGACCTGCCTGGATTTATATTCAGGGTTTGGATATTCAACGCGCCCGGCCCGGCTATTCTTTTTCCGATGACAGCGGCCTTTCCGGAACTTACAACAACAATGCCGCAGTTGTCCACATCGAAGAAGGGGATTTCATCACCCTCTACGATTGCGCTCTTCATGATGCATCCAACGGACTGTTTTCATCCTCATCCACCTCCGACATCACCATCAGCAGTTGCTTTATCTACGACAACGGCATTGAAGGCAGCATCTACCAGCACAATTCCTATACGGAAAGTCGGGGCATCGTATTTGAATTCAACCATTACGGTCCGTTGCGAACCGGCTGCCTCGGAAATAATCTGAAAGACAGGTCCTCGGGAACCGTCATTCGCTATAACTGGATCGAGGCCGGCAACCGCCAGCTCGATCTGGTGGAAACCGATTACGACCATATTGCTGATGATCCAGGATACGACCGGACCTTTGTTTACGGCAACGTGCTGATTGAACCGGATGGTGCGGGCAACAGCCAGATCCTTCACTACGGGGGGGACGGCGGGGACACCTCCATGTACCGGAATGGAACTCTTTACTTCTATCACAATACCGTGGTATCCACCCGGAGTGGCAACGCAACGCTGATGCGCCTTTCCACCAACACCGTTCATGCCGAGGTCTTCAACAACATCCTCTTTGCCTCTGCCGGGGGCAGCTATCTGGCCATCACCAGCGGCTATGGCCAGACGGTGTTGAGGGACAACTGGCTTCCCACGGGCTGGCGTCTGACCCATGAATCCGGGTTGGATCCGGGGGCCACCGTAACCGATTCGGGCAATGTGGAAGGGGATATCCCCGGATTTGTTGATCTAAACAGCCAGGATTTCAATCTATCTGAGGATGGGGAAGCCTTGGATGGGGCAGGGGAGTGGCCTTCGGAGGTTTCGGGCTATCCACCGGAGTACCAGTACATCTGCCATCAGAATCGTGAGGTGAAACCGTCGGATGCAACGCCGGATATGGGGGCTTTTGAGCGGGCTCAATAAAAAACAGGAGGACTCGGGACACCATGGATTTTTCGATCCGAAAGGCCAAGGATGCTGATATCAAAACACTGGTTGATTTAATGGGCCTTTTTTATGCCGAGGCCGACTACCCCTTGGAAGGGAAATGGGCCATGGAATCCTTCCGCTTTCTCCTGGCTCATCCTTCTTTGGGATGCGTCTGGATTGCGCAGGAAGGTCGAATCGATGCGGGTTATGTGGTAATGACCCACCGGTACGGCATGGAGCACGGGGGGCTCATCGCCTATATCGATGACCTCTTTGTTAAAAAAGAATTTCGCCAACGCCACGCGGCTTCCATGCTTCTTGAGGCATTGTTCAAAGAATGCAAAGCCATGGGCTGCAAATCCGTGGCGGTGGAAGCCGGGTCAGGCAATCACGCAGCCCTGGGACTTTACGACCGGTTCGGACTTCGCCAGGAAAGCGCCACCCGGATCCTGCTTCAGGTTCAAATGTGAAAGAACCCTGATGGCTTATCAGGGCAACCGCATTTAGAAAATGATTGGCAATCCGGGGATTTGGGGGGTTTGCGTGCAAGCAAGCCGTTCTATGGATGCCCCGTTTGCAAATCTTATGAACTTGCCACCAAGGATGCCTATGGCAAGCGCAGGTTAAATAATAAATAACAGTGGATGGTGAATTATTTTGATGAACTGCCAAGCTATATAGAGACAGGCGCTTGCCCAAGGCATCCTAAATGGCTCAGACAACATAAGCTTTGCAAACGGGGCATCCATTCCGCTCAATCCATCCCTTTGAGAATCAAATGCGGTTACCCTGGATGGCTTATTCCGTCCTCTTGCACGCCCTGATCATTAGTGATAAAAGGCCAAGGGGATGGAATGTTGAAGCGCCGGATTCAGGTGTGATGTCCTTCAAGAGGAAAACCAAAGGTTTGAATTATGGATAAAGTAATCAAAGTATTAATGATCGATGACGAGGAAAGGTTCTGCAAAACCACGGCACGGATTCTGGAAACCCGGAATATGACCGTGAAAACGCTGACCCGGGGTGAAGAGGCGGTTCCCGAACTGGAAAAAAATCCCTATGACGTTGTACTGCTGGATATTAAAATGCCCGGGATTTCCGGAGTGGAGACCCTGGGACTGATCAAGAAATTACAGCGGCCTCCCGAGGTGATCATCCTTACTGGCCATGCTTCCGCAGATATCGCGGTTCAAACCACCCATCTGGATGCCTATGATTATCTTCTAAAGCCCTGTGATCCGGAAGAGTTGATCGTTAAAATCCTTCAGGCCTACGAAAGGGTTATCCACAAGTAGTCGTAAAGCCCCGCCAGTTTCCTGAATCAGGAGGGTTTGAATTTATAGTTCTCTTTTAAAAAAGCTTCGGCAAGACTTTCGATACTTTTTTCCGTGTTCATCAGCATGTCCATCTGCCGAGTGTAAATGAGAAGTTTTCCCAATTGATTCAGCTTCGGTATTATGACCTCCTCCGGCTGTTTTGAAAACCGGGCCGATACCCGATCCCCGTGAACCTCCACCAGAAATTCCATGGATTGAAGCACCTGTTGAATCAATCTGGCCCTCCGGCCTCGACGGACCAGATCCGCAGCCCCTCCCATAAAGGTGAAATTGATATAATTCATGTTGGATACCGGGCCGCAATAGGCATCCAGAATACTGTAATGATAGCCCACCCTGGAGCTGAAATTCATGTACTTATCCGAAATGATGGCGTAGCTTTTTTCCCCGAAACGGTTGGTGCCGTTGCCCTGGGGAGAAAGCATCTGCTCCGTCATCACGGAAAAAAAACCGCCGAAATTCACGGGCCTGGGCTCCGTATGGGCCAAGCCCTCATGGAGCATGCCCGATAGAATCGCCTTGAACGGAACGGAAACCACGGCATCAACGGGTATCCTTCCTTTGCCGGTTTGGGTTCCGGATAAGTCGATCAACCCCTGACCCAGGTCGATCACATACAGGTCCAAAGGTAGAGGCGCATTGAGTTTTGCGGAAATATTTCCGCAATCCGTGGCAAAATCGCTGATGTTGAACATTTCGGTATAGGAACGCTCATGGATGAAACGCATGATGTCATGAATCGTTTTGCAGTTTTCAGCAGTGAATCCCGGTGCATTGGGATTGGTCAGATTCAGCGGGATAATATGCCCTGAAATGAGCTTCAAAGTCTGGTAAACCGGTGTATAGAGGATGTGGGGGGATTTAGGACGTTTTTTGCTCACCAATTCCGCCACTTCCCCCTGGTAAACCTTGCCTCTGGTGGCATCCACGGTGATGATATCCCCGTTCCGGACCAAGGTCATGGCCTTTTTGGTGTTCAGCAGGGTGGGGACATGGAATTCTCTGGCCAGGGAGGCCATGTGTCCGGTAATGCTTCCGGACTCCACCAGAATGGCGGAGGCTTTTTGCATCACCATGACATAAAGGGGGGAGGACTGGGCCGCTACCAGAACACCGCCTTCGGGGAAATCCTTTAAATCCTTTTCGCTTCGAACGGGCCAGGCCGGTCCGAACCCAATTCCAGGGCAGGCGGTATCGCCCTTTTCCATAACCAGGGCATGCCCTGAAATCTCTGTGAGGCCCTCTTTTTCCCCCGGTTCTTCCGTCCGAAGAGGTCTTGCCTGGAGGATGATCACACGCCCATTCGCATCCAAAGCCCATTCAATATCCTGGGGGCTCTGGTAATGATTTTCAATGGTGATGGCGTATTCAGAAAGCAATGCAGCCTGTTCAGGACTTAAACAGGGGTGATTTTGAAGCGCTTGCTCCACAACCTTCTCCCCCACGTCGCCTTCCGGAAGAATTTCCACCCTTATTATTTTGCTGGCAATCGTTGAGGTCAGGATGGGGTGGCCCGGGGCCCGGCTAATTTGATAGGCATCCGGTGTGGCTTTGCCGTCCACCACAGATGTGCCCAGCCCCCAAAGGGCATTGATGAGAATGTGTTGGTCCGAAGGATCATAGGGGTTGGCCGTGTAAAGCACACCGCTTGCCTTGGCGTTGATCATTTCAAGACAGCCCACGCTCATATCCGCTTCTCCAAAGGGAATGCCCATGTACAGCCTGTAAAAAATGGCCCTGGGGGTAAAGAGGCTGGCCAGAACTTTCAAGTACGCCCCGATGATTTTGTCCGGCGGAACATTCAAGACCGTGAGATACTGCCCTGCAAAGGACAGGTCGGAATCCTCGCCGATGGCGCTGCTTCGCAGAGAGACAAAGGCTGTTCTTTTTTCATCCACAAAGCGATCATAGGCCTCAAGGATCGCCTGCTCAACAGCCCCGGGAACCAAGGCATTCAGAAAGAGGGTTTGAATATTTTCACTGATCCGATCAATGGATTCAGGATCATCCGTGTCCAGGGCCATCTTTTGCATTCGGATCTGATCCAGAAGATCATTGGCCGTGACGACCTCACGAAAGGCCGTGGTGGTGATGGCAAACCCCCTTGGAATGGGAAGACCAAGCCCTTTCATTTCGCCGAGGTTGGCGTTTTTTCCTCCCACGGCAGCCACCATTTCTTTGTGGATACCCGTGTAGGGAAGCACATACTCCCGGGTAGCCGGGGTGGCTTTCCGGTCAAGCTCCGAATTGATGAGGTCATGTATCCGATTCAGCGTTTCTGTAAAAGGCGGGTAGGCGCGGCCGGATAACTGTTCAAAGCTCTTGATCATTCTGGCCGTATGAAAGATGACGCGTGCGCTTTGCGTTCGAATGTAGGCCATGGGGAAAACGCGGTTTTCATTTAGTTTTTCTTCGAAACCCGCGATGATTTTAAGAAGCTCGGAATTGGAATCCAGCACGGATTTAAAACTAACGTATTTCTTCCGGAAAACCTCGGTGGTGGCACCCTCCGAAGCGGTTCTGCCGGATTTTTTTTTAAACCGGGAAAGGAAGCTCCGCCACATAGACCCTCTTATTTTTTTATCAAAACCGTATCTGCAATGACAGACCCCTGAGCCTCTTCCGGAGACCGGAGTCGTGTGATGAGGATCTTTGCCCCGATCAAGGTGGGGACGCACATCATGGCGAAGTTCTTGATAAATGTGGGCGTGAGGTTTTCCGGACTCTGTTGACTGCAAAGATACATGCAGACACAGACTTCCGCAAGCAATAATACATCCGTGATGACCACGATGATTTTCTGGTGCAAATTCATGGAATCTCTCGTTTATTTTGGGTTCGAAACTCATGCCGGATGAGGGTCCTTATCACAACCCTCATCCGGCATTCGGGTTATTTTTTAAAGATATCCGTTTTGCTTACATTCATGAAACGCAAGGCTTTTCCAGGTTCTTTGTAGTAAATACGTACCTCGTCCCCGGAGGTCCAGGCTTCGGGCCCCATGGCGTAATACTCCTCCGCCACCGAAAGGGTCAGCAGGATTTTCCTTTTCTTCAGGTAGGTCGTAATGGTCTTTTTCTCCGGGTCCATCACGGGAAAGGGCTTGGATTTTTTGGCTGCCGAATCATAGACCAAGGGATCCTTGGAATCCACGTTTTTTTCTTCCACCGTGTTGAAAATTACCGTGGCCAGGGTGTTTGAATCCGGCAAAAAAAGCAAGGCTTCCTTTTTGTCCGGATCGACCTTCATCAACCGGCCCGTTTTAGGCTCCGGGCCTTTTTCATTGGGATCTTCCGGCAGCTTGTAGGAAACCGGCGGCAGTTCCGTGTAATCGGTTTTTTTTGCATCCGGACTTTTATCCCGGAGCATGGTGACGGTGTGAGTATCCTTATCATAAGCGACCACCCTTCCCTGATCCACCTTGCCGAATTCATTGCATCCGGTCAGGGCAAGCAGGATTGAAAGGATGATAAAAACCATAGCTTTTCGCATAATTTTCCTCCTTGTACGTTTGGATCAATGACCATTAATGGGTTGTTTGTTTCTTGGCGGCAATTTCCGCTTTTGCACCTTTGAGCATCTTGATGAAGATATAAGCGGACATTCCGAAGACCAACCCGAGAATCAAGGTGGTGGCCGTCCCGTCCAGAATCGGGGCGTAGGCAGGAAATCCCTTGGCCAGAAGCTTCAACACAATAGAGATGGCGCAGCCGATGACTGCATAACCGAATACCACCCGAATACCGTATCCTTTGATATATTTGGTGGCCACGGTTCCCACCTGGGCACCGATGGAAGCCCCAACCAGCATGATGATGGCGGCAACCAACTCGGTTCTTCCCTTGAAGGTATAAGTGGCGGCACCATAAAGCCCTGAAATCATGACTTCAAAAAGATCCGTTCCCACAGCCACATGGGTGGGGCAGCCGATCAAATAGATCAGGGAAGGCATCCGGATCAGGCCGCCGCCGATTCCCAGGATTCCGGCCAGCCATCCGGTTAATAAACTGACGAAGATGGGAAGCCATGCAGAACAGGTAATCCCCGCTTCCTTGAAATGGACCATAGGGGGGATTTTTATCTTGTGGAACGTCTTATGCCATTCAATGCCTGTGGCCTCGTCTTCGTCTTGTCCGGAAAGCATCAATTCCCGCTCCCTGCGTTTTTTTTTGGCCACATCCGCAAACACCAGCCAGGCGATCCCGGTGAGAAGGAAAAGATACAGGTAACGCACCACCACTTCAACATTTCCCATTCTTTCAAGCCACATGACCATCTGTGCACCCAATTCAAACCCTGCGATGGTGCCGAACAGCATAATGAAGCCCAGCTTGTAATCGACGTTTCCGAACTTTCCGTGGCGCATGGTGGCGATGAGGGATTTGCCCGCCATGTGAGCGATGTCCGTTCCAATGGCAAAGGCCATGGGAAATCCAAGAATATTCAATCCGGGGGTGACCATCCAGGCGCCACCCATTCCAAAAAAACCACCGATAATGCCGACACCGATTCCTAAAATGATCAGGCCCGGCCAGAAGATCTCCACGCCAGCAATGGGCATGAGAACATACAACCAATCCATAGAATACCTCCTTTTAACGAATTCTTTTTATAGAAATCAGTGTTCCGCCAGTTCGCGGGATTCCAGGTCGATGCCCATGTGGCCCATGATCAAATCCGCGATAAGACCGAAAGCCACGCCGATGAGGGGGATCAGTACAATGGTCAGCAGCATGAAATACACATGGCTTTCATTGTACAGATTGCCCCACCAGGCCATCAAGCCCGATAGGTGCCGTGTATCGGCCACAATGACAATGGCATCCACCTTCTCACCGGAGGCCCAAACCAGGCCGGGCCAGCAAAAAAAGCCCATGAGAATCCATTGAAACAATTTTCTTAATCGTGTTAAAGTCATTCTTCCTCCATTTACGTTCAGGTTATTGGGCTCCAGCCGGCTGCCATCCGGCCGTGATTTGCTTTGCAGCAACACTTTCCCTTGTTTCCATTCGCAATGATGGTGTGAGCAAACCGTATGCCAAATGAAAGCCCCATCTTCTCAGATTTTAACCTGCTGAAACAATGTAGGATTTTATCAGCGTTCCTTTTTGTTTTCCCCATGAAATGGACTGGGCCGTCTATTTTTTTTACAGCCTGTAAAATTCCACCTCAGGAATGGATGAAAGCGTTCCAGGACCTTCAAATTCCCTGGCGATCAAAACAAGCAGCAGATTAATCATTTTAACGTGCATGAAATAAAAGATATATTTAACAATTCCGGTAATTATTCATCATTATCATCTTTCATTTGCTTTTTGGTTGTGTTAATTCAGTGAAAGCTTATCCAAAATATTCGGTTTTGCTGCTAAATTTAAATTCCGGAACGCTTTTGGGCAGTTTTGAACAAACACTCCCGGCCTGAAAGGTGATTGAACCATGCTGATCATCCCTGTGATAGGAAAAATAAGCCTTAAGAATCCCCCTTTTGTAACCCTCTTCCTGATCCTCGCAAATGTTCTGATGTATTTCACCGCCCAGTGGAATGACCGGGCGAAAGTGGAGGCAGCCTATGATTTTTACATGTCCTCCGATCTTCCCAAAATCGAGCTGCTATATTATCAGGCCTATGTGGCAGGGGATAAAAAGCTGCCGATTGTGCATGTTCCGGGAAAAATAGATTTACCGGCAGTGAAAGAAGTGGAAACCTTCAGCTTGTGGGAGATCATGAGGGAAGACGGGGAGTTCTTCTACCTGCTGGAGAAAAACCGGGTGGTTTTATCTCAGGATGAATTATACCCTTGGTGGTTGGACCTGAAAACCGGGTTTCAGAACCGGTTGAATGAGTCCATGATCTACCGGTTCGGCCTGAAACCATCGGCGCCGAAATGGTATGCTTTTTTCACCTGCATGTTTCTGCACGGGGGGTTTGAGCATCTTCTGGGCAACATGATTTTTCTCTGGCTTCTGGGATGCTTTTTGGAGATGGGATGCGGAAGGTCCTTTTATTTGGCCGTCTACCTCTTGAGTGGTCTTGCGGCAGGCGCATCTTTCTGGCTCATCTATCCCCATAGTACTAGCCCCCTCATCGGGGCTTCAGGGGCCATTGCCGGAATGATGGGGTCCTTTGCGGTTTTATTCGGAAAGAAAAAAGTCAAAATATTCTTCTCCCTGGGTTTTTATTTCGGCTACCGGCAGATGACGGCAATTGCCTTGCTTCCTCTGTGGTTCTGCAACGAAGTCTACCAGCTTTTTTTCAGCGGGATGCCCCAGGTGGCCTATGTGGCCCACATCGGCGGGATTTTATCCGGGGCGATCCTTTCTTTCATCCACATGAAAAGCTTTGGCATCTATGACGAAAACGCCGTGTCCGCCGAACCTGAGGATACCTCATCCCCGATGGTTGAAAAGGCTCTGGAGCACATCGGCAACCTGGAGATACAAAAAGGCCGGGGTCTGCTCGATCAGGTTCTTGAAAAAGATCCGGGGCATGTTCCTGCCCTGACCCATTTGTTCAACCTGCTGAAAAATATGCCAGAAGAATCAAGGTTTCAGGATATTACGAAAACCCTTCTTGAAATCTTGATGGCAAAACCCGCCACCTGGAAAGTCGGGCTGAAAATAATAAATGACTATGAGAAGGCCGCCGGGAGGTGGCCGAAACTGTCTCCTGAACTCTATGTGAAAATCGGCGTGGTTTACGCCTATGATGAGCAGCCCGAGGCTTCGGAAAAGATTTTATCCGCCATGCTCCTGCAAAAACCGGAACTGCAATCCATTCCTCCGGCCATGCTGAAGCTGGCGGAGGCCTATAAGAAAAAAGGGCGGTTTCAGGATTTTAAAGACTGCCTTCAGACCCTCATCGAGAAATATCCCGGGTCCAAGGAATCCCAGGTGGCGGAGAAAATACTTCTGGACGGCTAAAGCCCTTCCATGTATTTTCTTGCCATGGGCGCAACCTCGCTGTTCGGGTATTTTTGGATCAACGCATGGAGGATTTCCCGGCATTTATCCGGTTTCAGCAGCCTGTCCTGGAAAATCTGGGCCGCTCTAAAATAGGCTTTGGGTGTTGCCGGGTCCTGGGGGTGGTTTTTGATCAATTGATTATATAATTGAATGGCCGATTCGGGCTTTCCGGTTTCCCCCACCCAGCCTGCAATCTTCATAAGGGCCGATGGGGTGGGCTCAAATTCGGGTTTGATGGATTTACATTCCGCGAACACCCTAACACCCGCGGCTTTGTCGTTTTCACGCACCAGAAGATCGAGATAGTTGCTTCCATATCCAACCATCTTATCCGTCTGCCGGGTCATTTTCAGTAATTCAAAATACCGGTCCGCCAGCATTCTGTTTTTTATGGGGCTGTTGCTGAGATATTTCTCCACGGCATTCACCGCGTCCTGGAGGTTTCCCTCCTGAACGAGTCTGGAGACCTCTTTTAAAACCCTTTCCTCAGGATCAAGGACGGTGGTTTGCTGGAAATCTTCCGACGGGTCATCAAACTCTTTATGTTCCACCTCATAGCCTATTTCCTGGTGATACTGGAGCACCACACACCCCATCAGATGGTAGGAAACCAGGGTGTAGAAGTTCTCCGCAAACACGGCCATGAAAATGCTTAATTTTTCCGGAAGCATGGGGGATATGAAATGAAACACCGTTGCCGGAGCTCCGGACAGCAATAGCAAAAACAGACACATGATGGCATATCCCCAGCCGATCCGGAACATTAGAGACACGAAAAGCACCGGATTGATGGCATGGAAAAATTGGCGGGTGGACACCAGAAGAATGATCATGGCAGGAAGGGATAAGAGCATGAACAGCAGTGAAAGGATGCCTAAAGCCAACCCTGCTTTCGCGGTAACGAATCCGAATACCGTACCCACAAAGAGGAAGATGCATAACTGCTTTAAAACCTCATCAAAATCCGAACTCAATACCTCCTTGGTAATGGCAGGAGGACGTAATGAGCCTGTGGCAGTATGCTTCAGGGCTGCAAAGGAATATTTCACCATGGTCCCCATCACGGCAAATCGAATCAATCCGCTCACCAGACCCTGATCTGAAAAAATCATGCTGAAAAAGGTGATGACAGCCATGAAAATCAGGGGCCCGGGGGCAAAAGGATAGGCAAAAATTTTGGGAAGGCGCATCCAGAAAGGATCGACGATATTGGCGATCCCCGCCCAGGAAACCGTCATGTTGCACTTGGGGCAGAAATGCAGGAGTTCATTTTTGGAATACCCGGCCTTTTCGCGCTTGACCACGCATTCCGGGCAGAAGGCTTTGCCGCAATTCGGACAAAGCCAATGGGCAGTTCTTGTGGGGTGATAGGTGCACTGCTGTTTCATCTTGTTTTCCTTTATAATTCCATGGGAAAACCGATAAACAAGCTTGTATTATATCGGTTATACGCTATATATCCGCTATTTTAATCATAACTTTAATTCGCCCCTTCAAGAATCATTTATCTTTGGAAAACGGTTGATCCCTCCTTGTGCCAAGCAGGCTACTTAGTATCTTGCCCGTCTTTGTTGCGAATGGATCTTTTCCCCGGTTGATGACGCCATGGGTGCATCGTAATTAAACCCCGTGAGCCTGCGCTGTTCCACAGAACTCCCGATGATCCCGCGGATGGCCTTGGCCATGAGGGCGTCTTCCTGGGTAATCAGGGTAAAGGCTTCTCCGGTGCATTCTGCCCTTCCCGTTCGACCGATGCGGTGAATATAGGCTTCGGGGGTGCTGGGAATGTCGTAATTGATCACGTGGGAAACCTTGGAAACGTCAATCCCCCGGGCGGCGATATCCGTGGCCACGAGGATTTGATACTCTCCGCTTCGAAAACCGTTGAGCGCTGCCTGACGCCGGGCCTGGGACAGGTTCCCCTGTAAAGAGGTGGATGGGTATCCGGCTTTGGCCAATTTATCCCCCAGGCTTTTGGCCCGGAATTTGGTGCGGGTAAAAACCAGAACAGATCCTTTACAGGAATGACCTATGATTTTTATCAGCAAAGCAGTTTTTAAATGGGAGGCTACGGGAAACCACGCGTGGCTCACGGTCTTTGCAGGACCGCCGGCTCCGATTTCCAACGTGACCGGATTTTGCAGAACATCATTGGCCAGCCGGCGTATTTCTTTGGGCATGGTGGCGGAAAAAAGAAGCGTCTGACGGTTTTTTTGAGGCATCCGGGTGAGGATGCGGCGAATATCCGGCAAAAACCCCATGTCAAACATCTGATCCGCCTCGTCCAGCACCAGGGTTTTGACTTTGGAAAGATCCACGGTCTGGCGGTTGATATGATCCAAAAGCCGGCCGGGGCAGGCCACCAAAATATCCGTATGTTTAAGGGCTTGAATCTGGGGGTTGATTCCCACGCCACCGTAAACCACGGTGCTGCGCAGGGATGTTTTCCCTCCAAGCATCTTGATGTCCTGATGAATCTGATCCACCAATTCCCGGGTGGGGGCAATGATCAAGGCTCCTATACCGTCACGGGGTGCATTGATCAATCCATGAAGAATGGGCAATATGAAGGCTGCGGTTTTACCCGTGCCGGTCTGGGCCAGTCCCATGACGTCGCTGCCCTTCATGACGTGGGGAATGGCTTTTTCTTGAATGGGGGTTGGAACGATATATCCAGCTGATTGGGCACCTTTTAAAACAGCGGGATGAAGTGAAAAAATGTCAAAATTCAATAGGTTAAATTCCTTTCGTGGGTCAAGGCCATGGCCCGACCCCTTGATTGATAAAGGAGTCCTAATCAACCCTCTTTCGGGCCGGAAAGGACTCCAATCTCAGAAAACTGATAAAACCCTTGGAAAAATTCCAAGGGTTTGTCACTTTTTGGGTTGTATTTTGTTTGTATCCTGGAAATTCAGCGACACACGCTATGAGGGGTATTCACGCTTAACATGCGGCATACTTCAATTTAGGAGAGAAACAGAATTTTAGCACACAGTGACATTGACAGCTGAAAGGCCTTTTTGGCCTTGTTCTGTGTCAAAAGTTACCTTATCGCCTTCGCTCAGGCTTTTGAAGCCACTTGCATTAATGCCTGAATGATGAACAAATACATCCGAACCATCTTGTTGTTCGATAAAACCGAAACCTTTTGCATCGTTAAACCATTTTACAGTACCATTTTTCATAATAACATCCTCCTTTCTTTTAGTTTTCAAGATCTTAAGCTGGAGGATGCTGCAATGGGACTCAGATATTTCCTTCAGAAAAAATCACCCCTTTGTTGATCGGGGTCGTATTGATATGGTGCATGATAAACCCTTTTGGGACAAAAGCAAGCTATTTAATATGGAAGGTCTGAAAACGGAAAACAATATGGAGCCGAATGAACAAAATAAAGCGCTTTGACGGACATGCGTTTGAAGCTGGGCACCGGCAACTATCCGATTGATGTCGCGTGATAATGGTGGTACCAATGCACCCGATAAACCATTCGGATGCCTATGCGAAAATCGCCCGGGCATCCGGCCGGACATAGGAACCGATGGATTATATTTTGATTGGAAAAAGAAAACGAATATTAAAAAGGATCTCCTGGTTTGCAGCAAGAATCACTTTGGGATTCTTGTTGGTATCCATGGTTTCTGTGCTGCTGCTGAAATTCATCCCCCCCGTCACCAGTGCATTCATGGTGGCCAAAATTTGCAAGGGGGGATTGTCCGACGGAAAACAAATTCGCTACCATTGGGTAAGTTGGAAAAACATCTCCCCATCCATGGCCCTTGCGGTGGTTGCAGCAGAAGACCAGAAATTTCCCGTTCACTTTGGCTTTGACTTCGGGGCCATTGCCGATGCCCTGGAAGAAGGCGAAAAAGGCCGAAGGCTTCGGGGGGCCAGCACTATCAGCCAGCAGGTGGCCAAGAATCTCTTTCTCTGGGAAGGCAGAAGCTTTCTTCGAAAGGGGGTGGAGGCGTATTTCACGGTTCTCATGGAGGCCTTGTGGTCCAAAAGGCGAATTCTTGAAATCTATCTGAACATTGCTGAATTCGGGGATGGCATCTATGGCGTAAAAGCCGCGGCACAAAACGTTTTTGCAAAGCCCCCATCCGAACTTACCATGAGAGAATCAGCCCTCCTGGCGGCGGTTCTGCCCAGCCCCATCACGCTGAAGGCGGCAGCCCCCTCGGCCTATGTGAAGGGCCGTGCCCGAAGAATTGAGAAACAGATGAGAAACCTGGGATCATCCCATTTAAAGGGAATCTGGATAGACCCATGACCCAAAACCGACCCCTTCAACATTTAATGGATTTTGCGCTTCAAACCGGGGCCACCGGTGTAACCATGATTTCATCCAAGGCCATTTGCATTGATGAAGCCCTTTCCCGACGGTGTTTGGAGCCACGATGCGAAAACTACGGGTTGTCAAAACGCTGCCCGCCCCATGTTTCAGGCCCTGCATCCTTTAAGAAAAAACTTGGAAAATACAGTCAGGCCCTATTTTTTAAGATCGATGTTCCATCCGAAATTCTATTTTCCAGCCATAACCGGGAAATATTCCAGTTGCTCCACGAAACCGCAGCCAGCCTTGAAAAAGAGGCCATTCAAATGGGGTTTGGCAACGCAGAGGCCTATGCAGGCGGGTCATGCAAAGAGATCTTCTGCCAAAAACACATGGAATGCCTTGCCCTTTCGGACAAAAGAACCTGCCGCAATCCGGAATCCGCCAGGCCTTCCATGTCCGGATTCGGCATCCATGTGGCAAAGCTTTTTGAACTCGCAGGATGGACCATGAGCTGGACCCATCTTCACGAGGCCATTGAAACCAAAATGGCAAATGTGTGTGGTTTGGTATTGATCTGCTGAGCTTCTCGGAACATCCTCTGAATCAGATTCAAAAACAAGTGGAATCGCCTTTCGAGCCTTCAACATAGTAAATTTCCCCGCACCGCTCCTGGGTGGCCACCGTCAGCTTGGTTTTTGAACCTGCCAGGGCCGGGCCTATCTCACGGAGCGCTTTCTCCGGGGTATTGTTGGTTTCGCTAAGATGCCCCAGAATCACACGGCCTAATCCTTCATGCCGGATCTCCATCAACAGGTCCCTGGACTCCGTGTTGGACAGGTGACCCAGCCTGCTTCTGATCCTTTGCTTTACCGGCCAGGGATAGGGGCCATTTTCAAGCATGTTGATGTCGTGGTTGGCTTCAAGAAGGACCAGAGCGCTTCCTTTGAGGTGCTCCTTGACCATGTGGGTGGCAATGCCCAGGTCTGTGGCGAGACTGATTTTGATGCTGTTTCTGGAAATGGTGAATCCCGAGGGATCGCAGGCATCATGGGAGGTTGAAAATGGATGGATGGTGAGATGGTTTATTTGAAAAGACCTTCCGCATGAGAAGGGCTCCGTGCGTTTGATGGTTCCCATTGCGGCAACCGCTTCCGATTCCGTCCCCTTGTTGATGTAAACCGGAATGTCGTAGCGCCGGGAAAGCACCCCCACTCCGCGGATATGGTCACTGTGTTCATGGGAAACAAGGATGGCATGGATGTCATCGGCTTCCAGCCCTTTTTCGCGAAGCCTTCTTTCGATTTCAATGCCCGAAAGACCGGCATCGATGAGGATGGCGGTTTCACCGTCGGAAACATAGATGGCGTTGCCCTTGCTGCCGCTGGCCAGAACGCAAACCGAAAGACGGGCTTCATTTTGCGTATAGGGCTTTTCACCTCCGGAGGTGCCCTCTTTCATATCATGACAGGCCTGTATGGCCGAATCCACCGGTATTCCGTCGGGTTTCGCCGAGCTTATCCACCATTTGAAGCCGGGCCTGATAGACTTTATTGATGATCATCTGGGCGATCCTGTCCCCGCGTTTTATGGTGTAGGGGGAATCCCCCAGATTGATCAGGGCTATTTTGACTTCTCCCCGGTAATCCGAATCAATGGTTCCGGGTGAATTGATGATTCCGATGCCGTGCTTGACGGCAAGACCGCTCCTGGGCCTGATCTGGGCCTCAAACCCCTCGGGGATGGCAAGGGCCAAACCGGTGGGAACCAGCCGAATGGCTCCGGGATCCAAGGTTAAGTCCTCCTTCAGGGAAGCGGATATATCCATTCCCGCCGCATGGGCGGTCATGTATTGAGGCAGGGGAATATCCTGATCCTCCCGGGGATTGAGCCTGATGATTTCGATGATTGGGTTTGGGTTCATGGTCATGGGTTGTCCCGGACTGGTTATAGATAAACCATATCTTTGGGTAAATCTTTTTTCTTAACCGGGCCAAGGGTTGTGAGGGAAAGATGGTTGGAATCAAAAAGATTTCGGGCCAGCTCCATCACATGGTCTTCGGTCACCGCGTCGATTTTCCGGATGACTTTTTCCATGGAAATCTGTTTTCCCATGTTGATTTCATTCTGGGCCAGGCGAACCATCTGATTGTCGATACTTTCCGAGGCCAGCAACAGGGACCCTTTGGTGTATTCCTTGGCGTTTTGAAGCTCGGATGCAAGGACCTTTTGGTTTTTAATATCGCGCATTTCCTGTAATATCAAATCAATCACTGTGGCTACCTGGTGAGGGTCCGTTCCGGCATAGGCCCCGAACATGCCGGTATCCTCAAAGGAAGAGGCATAGGAATAAACGGAATAGGCAAGACCTCTTTCCTCACGGATTTTCTGAAAGAGTCTGGAGCTCATATTTCCCCCCAGAATCGTATTGATCAAAGACAGGGCATACCGGTTGTCATCTGAAATGGAGATTCCCCGGGTGTTGATGCACACATGGACCTGTTCGAGCTTTTTGTAATTGATGTCCACCTGTGCGCAGGTGGAAGGGGTGACTCTATTTGGGAACCCGGCTCCCCGTGGAATCGCGTCGAATTCGGACCCCATGCGATCCAAAAGCTGTTGGTGATCGATGTGGCCAGCTGCGGCTATGACGATGCGGTCCGGCTGATAGTAATCCGCAAAAAAAGTCTGTATGGTTTTCCGGTCAAACCGGGTGACATTCTCCCGGCTTCCGAGAATGGATCGGCCCAGGGAATTGTTGCCCCAAAAGGACTGGGAGGCCAGGGTATGGATATATTCGTCGGGATTGTCTTCCACCATACAGATTTCCTGGAAAATCACGGGCCGCTCCTTCTCAATTTCGGAAGGGTCGAACAGGGAGTTTAAAAAGATGTCGGACAGAACATCCGACATGATGGCCGTATGGCTGGCAATCACCTTTGCGTGGTAGCAGGTGGTTTCCATGGAGGTGAAGGCGTTGGTCTGGCCTCCGATGGCATCAAACTGCTTTGCAATTTCAAAGCCGGATCTTTTTCGTGTGCCCTTAAACAGCATGTGCTCAATGAAGTGGCAGAGGCCGTTATCGGTAACCTGCTCATCCCGGGCTCCCACATTGACCCATATGCCCATGGATACTGAACGAGCGCCGGGGATTTTTTTGGAAAGGATTCGGATCCCGTTTTGAAGCGTTGTTTTCTCTGGCGATGCGGCCATTTTTTCTCCCACGCGGATGAAAAGGAAGTCCGGCGCCAAAAGGCGCCGGATTATCGTAAAAATCAGGTAATCAAGCGGTTATTCTTCTTCAAGAGCGGCTTTGTGGCTGAGCCGGATTTTACCGTCCTTGGAGATTTCAAGAACTTTTACCTTAATTTTATCTCCTTCTTTCACCACATCCGAAACCTTGGTCACTCGCTTGTCTGAAAGCTGGGAAATGTGAACCAGTCCGTCGGTACCGGGAAGGATTTGGACAAAAGCGCCGAAGTCCATGATTTTAACCACGGTACCTTCGTAAACTTTTCCTATTTCCGGTTCCATGGTGATTCCGTTGATCAGCGCCAGGGCTTTATCCGCCTCTTCTTTGGAAATCGCAGCGATTTTTACCGTTCCCGAGTCATCAATTTCGATCTTGGTGTTGGTTTCGCTCTGGATGGAACGGATCATTTTACCGCCCGGGCCGATGATATCCCGGATTTTGTCCGGATTGATCTTGATGGTGACGATTTTAGGGGCAAAGGGGGAAATTTCTTCACGGGATTCCCTCAGGGCTTCCAACATTTTTTCCAAAATGAACAATCTGCCCACCCGGGCTTGTTCCAGAGCTTTTTCCATGATGTCTCTGGATAATTCCCTGACCTTGATATCCATTTGCAGGGCGGTGATGCCGTCTTTGGTGCCGGCCACCTTGAAGTCCATGTCACCGGTATGATCTTCGTCCCCGAGAATGTCGGACAACACCACCACGTTGGATTCATCCTTCACAAGACCCATGGCGATTCCGGCCACCGGGGCTTTGATGGGCACGCCGCCATCCATGAGGGCCAGGATTCCTGAGCATACTGTGCCCATGGAAGACGACCCGTTGGATTCCATCACTTCCGAAACCAGGCGGATGGTGTAGTCAAACTGTTCCTTGGATGGAATGACTTTTTCAATGGCTCGTGTGGAAAGCCCGCCATGGCCGATATCCCTTCGGGACGGCCCACCCATTCTTTTGACTTCTCCTACGGAATACGGGGGGAAGTTATAGTGAACCATGAACTGCCTTAATTCTTCTCCGGACAGGGTTTCAACCCTCTGTTCATCCTGACCCGAGCCCAAGGTGAGGACCCCCAGGACCTGGGTTTCGCCTCGGGTGAACAAGGCACTGCCGTGGGGCCTTGGAAGCAGGCCCACCTCACAGGTGATGGGACGGATTTCATCGAATTTACGGCCATCCATTCTGCGGTGTTGCTTCAAAATCAAGTCCCGGCTGATTTTTTTCTGAAGGTTTTCCAGAATTTCACCGACTTCCGATTTGCGTTCCGAATAGTCCGGACCCAATTCGTCCATCACCAGAACCTTCATGTTTCTCAGGGCTTTGTGCCGATCCATTTTCCCGGGAATAATGATGGCCTCTGAAATTTTGCTGGACGCCTTTTCTTGGACCAACTGAACCAGGGCCTCATCCTTTACGGGAATCGCGACCGCTCTTTTAGCCACTCCGCATGCGGTTTTAAGGTTTTCCTGAATGCTGATGACCGCCTGCATGGCCTGATGACCGAAATCAATGGCTCCCAGCATTTCTGCTTCGGAAACGATGTCCCCGCCGCCTTCCACCATGACCACACCGGTTTTGGATCCGGCCACGATGATATTGATGTCTGATTTGTCCCAGTCCTCGAGTGCGGGATTGATCACATATTCGCCGTCTATTCGGCCCACGCGAACGGCTGCAATCGGTCCGGCAAAAGGAATATCCGAAATTTCAAGGGCAGCGGATGCGCCGATCATGGCAAGGGTATCCGGATCATTTTTTTGATCCATGGACAACACGGTTGCGATGATCTGGGTTTCGTTGGAAAATCCTTTTGTGAAAAGGGGCCGTATGGGCCGGTCGATGAGCCTGGCCGTTAAGGTTTCCTTTTCGCTGGGTCTTCCGATTTCCCGCCTGAAATAGTTGCCTGGAATACGACCGGCAGCATAGATCTTTTCCTGATATTCCACGGTCAGCGGAAGAAAATCCGTTTCGCGGGTCTCATTCGATGCCACGACGGTTACCAATACAATGGTATCTCCATATTGAACAACAACGGCACCGGAAGCCTGCTTTGCCATTTTGCCGGTTTCAATACTGAGGGACCTTCCACCAAGTTCTGCTTTAAATGTTGTTTGCATATTCTTATCCTGAAAGCATTGCGCATCCATGTGGATGCCAACGCTTTGGAAATGAAGCACACGCCAATCCGGTGTTTCCGGCAGCGGCGGTGCTCAACCAAAATAAATTACGGTCTATCTTCTCAATCCAAGGGTTTCAATCAGAGTTCTATATCGTTGGACATCTTTGGTCTTTACATAATTGAGAAGACGACGGCGCTTCCCCACCAGCATCAGCAAACCCCTTCGCGAATGATGGTCTTTGGTATGAATTTTTAAATGTTCAGTGAGGTAGGTAATCCGATGGGTCAGCAGCCCTACCTGCACTTCGGGAGACCCCGTATCTTTTTCATGGGTCTTCAGCTGTTCAATCACGTTTTTTTTGTTTTCTGTTGTGTAAGCCACTGGTCTTTTTTCCTCCTGGTTATTAAATTAGTACACAATAATATGGATACGTTGTTGAGTTTTCTTCATGGGTCAACAGGGCGATGAGCGAATTGTTTTCATCCACCAAGCCAATCAACCCTTTTTGATCACGAACTTTTTCCGGATAAAGATCATTCCGGGATAAAACTCTTCCGTTTTTTATTTTTTCAGTTAATTCTCTATCGGCCAAACAGACCGGTAAATCCTTCAAAGAATCTTTCATGGGGGTCAAGGCATCCATCCATTGGTCTTTCGCCGCCAGTGTGTCCAGTTCTTCAAGAGTGACGGCCCGATCCAAGGAGAACCCCCCGCATTCTGTTCGCCTCAGGGCCTTTAAATGGCCTCCGCACCCCAATTCATGGCCTATGTCCGAGCACAGGGCTCGTATATAGGTCCCGGATGAACAGGTGACGTCAAATCGAATGAACGGCATATGAATTTCCACAATGTTCATATGCATAATTTCAACCGGCCTTGCCGGTTTTTGAACCGGGTTCCCGGCCCTTGCCAACTTATATAAAGGCACACCCTTATGTTTCAGGGCCGAATAGACGGGCGGTAATTGGTTGATATGCCCGGTAAAACGATCAAATGCCGTCGTGATTTCTTGCTTTGAAAAAAGAATTTCCCTTTCTTCTTTTTTTGTCACTCGGCCTGTGGCGTCCTGGGTATCGGTTTCTTCTCCCAGGTGCAATATCGCCTCATAGGTTTTATTCCCGCTGATCAAAAAACCCGCAAGCCGGGTGGCTTTGTTCAGGCAGCAGACCAAAACCCCCGTTGCAAAAGGATCCAGGGTTCCCGCATGTCCTATTTTGCTTACCTGCAGCAACCTTTTAACCCGTCCTACCACCGAAGCCGAAGAAAGGCCCGCTGGTTTATCCACCACTAAAATACCGCTGGTTTTTGGATCCATATCAGTCGCTACAGATTTTCCGAAAGCTTAAAGAGTATGGATTTTATCTCCTTCAAATTGGACGTTATGGTAAAACCGGCCGCGCTGCTATGGCCTCCACCGCCAAAAGAGAGAGCGATGGCTCCCACATCCACCCATCCGTTCGAACGCAGGCTCACATGAAAAGGCCTTTCACACCCGGGACCGGAACCGTTGCGAGTCCCGTTGCTTTGTTCCGGTATGGGACTCTCCTGTTCCTGAATCAGGGCCGCGACCTTTATATCTTTAATATTTCTTGCATAATTTAAAAAACCGTCCGTATCTTCAGGCCGGGTGTTGGTTTTCTTGAATACATTCCTTGAAAGCGTCATGAGGGACAATTTGCCATTCCCGGAGATTTCAAGCGAATCCAGGGCATGATTCAGCAGCTTCAACCTATCCAGGGAAAAAGGCCCGTACACATGCTGGGCCACAAAAGACGGATCCACGCCGCAACTCACCATCTCCCGACAGATGGAAAAAGCATTCTCATTGGTATTAGAGAAACGGAATGATCCTGTATCGCTTAAAATGCCGGTGTATATCGAAGTGGCGATTTCCCGGGTCATGGGAATATTCATATGCTTGATCAAGGTGTAAACGATTTCTGAAGAAGCGCAGGCCTCGGGAACAACCAAATTCTCGTCTCCGAATCGTGTATTGGTGGCATGATGATCAATATTAATCATAAACGGTATCTGCCTTATGTCCAACGCAGCGCTTCCCGCTCTTTCAAGACTGCTGCAATCCAGAAGAATCGCCAAATCGAATTTTGCCGAATCATCGATGGGGCCGGACGTAATTCGCTCCACCCCCGGCAGAAAACGATAAACAGCAGGTATGGTGCTTTCATTAAATAATGTGATCTTCTTGCACCCTGATTCCAGCGCCAGACCGAGAGCCAGAAGAGAACCCACGGAATCGCCGTCCGGATCCATATGTGAGGCCAGTAGGATTTTTCTACCGGCTTTAATCTGTTGGGCTATTCTTTCCATCGTCTGTTTCTAAAGATTTAAACAATTCATTGATTTTTGATGCATAATCCAGGGAATCATCATAATAAAACCGGAGTTCCGGCATGTATCTTAAATCCATTTCCCTGCCAAGGGCCTTTTTTAAAAAGCCGTGGGCGCTTTGGAAGGCGCTTTCCACGTCCTCCACGGATTTCCGGCTACCTGTCATGGAAAAATAGACCTGTGCCATTTTCATGTCTTTGGTCAATTTCACACGGGTAATGGTCACCATCTCCAGCCTGGGGTCCTTAATATCTTTTTTAAGGATATCCATCAAAGATTTCTGAAGGTGATGTCCCACCCTTTCAGATCTTGTAAAAGTGCTCATAAGCTGATGATTTCCATTTCCGAATCAATCATTTCCGCAATACCGATTGCATCGGCCATATTCAAAAGAAGGTCGATCTTTGAATTAATAAGCCGATGATCGTTTCCTATCATGGCGAATCCGATTTCAGCCCGCTGGTGCATATCGTTGGCTCCCACTTCGGCAACGGAAGCGTTGAAATGATCCTGCATTCGCTTAATGATGGCCTTTACAATACTTCTCTTGGTTTTCAAAGAATGGCACTCATGGAGCCTGAAAACCAATTTTCCCGTACCGACAACCATACGCTTTATTTATCCAACCTTCTTTAAAAACATTAAAGGTGCGGTTTTATTTCTTCAATCACATAGCACTCAATGATGTCACCAAGTTTAATATCATTGTAGTTTTCAATGCCTATGCCGCATTCAAATCCCGTCAGGACTTCTTTCATATCATCCTTAAACCGGCGAAGGGAGCTGATCTTCCCGTCATATAATACCACCCCGTCACGAACAAGGCGGACTTTTTGGCCGCGGGCGATTCTACCGTCCAGCACGTAGCAACCCGCAATGGTGCCGATTTTAGGAACGTGGAACAGATCTCTGACCTCGGCGTTTCCGATGACTTTTTCTTCAAAGGTTGAAGCCATCAGGCCCACGATGGCGTTTTGAATATCCTGGATCACGTTGTAGATGATGTTATAATATCGAATACTGACATTTTCATCCACGGACATGGTCTGGACTTTGGGGTTCGGTCGGACATTAAAGCCGATAATGATGGCTTCGGACACCGCCGCAAGGGAAACATCCGATTCGGCAATGGCTCCTGTGGCCGAATGGAGAACATTGATCTTAACCTCCTGGTTGGACAATTTTTCCAGGGAATCCTTGATGGCCTCTATGGATCCATTGACGTCGGCTCGGATGATCAGGTTCAGATCTTTGATTTTACCGTCCTGCATATGCTGGAAAAGGTTGTCCAGGTTCAGCCGGGTGGTTCTGGCCAGCTCTTTGGAACGTTGCTTCTGAATTCGGTTTTGACTCACCTGTTTTGCCGTCTTCTCGTCAGCAACAGCCACGAACTCATCCCCGGCATTGGGGACTCCGTTGATGCCGATAATTTCAACCGGCATGGATGGACCGGCGGATTCCACTTCCTGCCCCCGGTCGTTTACAAGCGCTCGAACCCGTCCGTAGTGCAGCCCGCAAACCACAGGTTCTCCGATGCGAAGGGTTCCATCCTGGACCAGCACGGTTGCAATCGGGCCCCTTCCGGGATCGAGCTTCGCTTCCACCACATGGCCCGAGGCAAGCTTGTTCGGGTTTGCCTTTAATTCCAGTAGCTCGGCTTGAAGCAGAACCATTTCCAGCAATTCGTCTATGCCCAAGCCTTTTTTGGCGGAAATTTTCATGAAGATGGTATCTCCTCCCCAGTCTTCAGGGGTCAGGCCCGCATCCACAAGCCCCCGTTGAACACGATCCGGATCGGCATTGGGTTTGTCTATTTTATTGATGGCCACAATGATGGGAACTCGGGCGGCTTTTGAGTGGTTGATGGCTTCAATGGTCTGGGGCATGACGCCATCATCTGCGGCAACCACGAGAATGACGATATCCGTCACGCTGGCTCCCCTGGAGCGCATGGCTGTAAAAGCTTCATGTCCCGGTGTATCCAGAAATATGATCTGGCCCTTATCGGTCTGAACGTTGTAGGCCCCGATATGCTGTGTGATGCCTCCGGCTTCAAATTCGGTCACATTGGTTTTTCGAATGGCGTCCAGCAGGGAGGTCTTTCCGTGGTCCACATGTCCCATAACGGTAACCACCGGGGGTCTCAGGATAAGCATGTCTGGTTCATCCACGGTTGTTTTCAATACCACATCTTCTTCAAATGCAGCACGCTCGACTTCATATTCAAATTCCGAAGCCACCACGGCTGCGGTTTCAAAATCAACCACCTGGTTCACCGTAGCCATCACTCCGCTAATCATGAGTTTTCGAATGATTTCGTTGGCTTTAATTCCCATGCGTTTGGCCAATTCGGAAAGAAGAATCGTGTCATCGATTTTAATCCTTCTCTTAATCGCCTTGGGTATGGTGATTTGCGGCTTAAGGCCTTTGGGGGATCTCTTCCCCTTATCCCCTTTCCGATGCTTTTTCGCTCGAGCGTCGGCTGAATACAAGTCATCCGCTTCGACAACGGCTTTCTTTCGAAAGGAACTCTTCTTCTTCTGGGTTTTAAGTTCCTCCTCCGTTTCCTCTACGGTTTTTTTGAGGCCTTTCTTCTTTTTGTCTTTTCCAGCAGTTTTACGGGCTTCGGACTCTTCTTCCGTTTCGGCCTTTGCTTGAACAAGCTGGGGTTTGCCTGCCTCTATTTTTTCCCTTTTTGGGGAAACCGCCTCGGTTCGTTCTTTCGTTGCAGGGACCTCAGGCTTTGTTTCAGGTTCAGCCGGCACGGACGGACGGGGTCCCAGCTTGATGATTTTCGCGGGCATGTCTTTTTTGTCCTTGCGTTTTTTCACAAGGGACCGCTGTTTGTTAGGCACCGGTTCCGAAGGGGCTGTCGATGCCGACGACTCCTGAACCTCTTCCGAATCGGTTGAAATTTCATCCTCGGAAAGCTCCATGGAATCCGCCGATGTTTCCGGCTCTTCCTGAACCTCTTGTTCAACGGCGTCTTCCTGTTCTGCTGCTTGAATCATCTGCTCTGCTTCTTCCTCTTCAGGGGGTTCAATCCGGGGGGATTCTTCTTCGGGAGGATGTCCGGAAACGGGGGGCTCCGGAGTAGTTTCCGCCATCTCAACTTCATCGGGCAGGTTTTCAGGTTCTTTTTCCTCTGGTTCAACCTCAGTGGAAAATTCTTCTTGCTGGTCATCTGAAGCTTTTCTTCGTCTACGAATAACCGTCGACCTGATCCGTGTCTCTTCCACAGCCTGGGAAGGCTTTTTCTGAAGTTTATTCTTAAATTCAGCTTCTTCTTCCGGTGACAGGGAGTTCGTATGCGTTAAGACGGAGTAACCGAGTTCATTGAGTTTATCAATGATCTCCTTATTCGTCATGTTCAGTTCTCTGGCAATTTCATAAACTCTCTTATTTGCCATTCATCCCCCTAGTGTTTTAAATAGGATATTGCCGTATGGGTTCAGGATTCGAGGTTCTCGTTTTCAGTATCGATCCGGCCTTCTTTCATGCGCTTGGCTTCTGCATCTCTTTTGGAAACAGCTTTTATAGGCTTTTCCAGAATATAATTCCTTGCACTTTCAACAATGGTCAAGGCCTTTTCCATCTCAATCCCGTCAATCTGGGCAAGATCTTCAGCCGTTGCATTGCTGATTTCCTCAGCGGAAATAAACCCTTTTTCATAAAGGACATCAGCCAGCTTGCTGTCCACCCCCGGCAATTCGATTAGTGTATCATAGCCTTCCTTCATGGTTTGGCTGTAACTTTTTTCATCAATCACGTCCAGATGCCAATTGGTCAACTTTGAGGCGAGCCGGACATTCTGGCCACCTTTGCCGATGGCGATGGAAAGGGACTCATTGGGAACGATGACTTCCATGGACCGGTTTTCTTCATCAATAATGACTCTTGAGATCTCCGCAGGGGCAAGGGCGTTGCAGACAAATCTGGCTGGGTCCAGATGCCATGGAATAATATCGATCTTTTCTCCCCGGAGCTCCTGAACCACATTTTGTACCCGGCTTCCCTTCATCCCCACACAGGCTCCCACCGGATCGATATCGGGGTCGCTTGAGGATACGGCGATTTTCGCACGTACACCCGCTTCCCTGCTGGCCCCCATGATTTTTACGATGCCTTCGTGGATTTCCGGAACTTCCGTTTTAAAAAGGATGGACAGAAATTGGGGATGGGTTCTGGAAAGAACAACCTGGGGCCCCTTGGATTCGTAGAGAACATCCAGGATATAAGCCCTGATCCGATCCCCCCTTCGGTAGGTTTCCTTGGGAATCTGTTCGCGGTAAGGCAAAATACCTTCGGTCTGGCCAAGATTAACGATGATATCCCTGCGGTCAAAACGCTGAACGATACCGTTTGTGATATCCCCTTTCCGGTCGATAAAGCCGGCATAAATGGAGTCCCTTTCGGCGTCTTTCATCTTTTGAATGATAACCTGCTTTGCCGATTGGGCTGCAATTCTTCCAAAGGTGGTTGCATCCAGTTTGGTTCCAAGGCTGTCGCCGACTTCACACTCGGTATCCAGCTTGACGCCTTCTTCAAAAAGAATCTGAATGTCTGGATCGGTAATTTCTTCAACCACTTCTTTAAACTGGAAGACTTCAAATTCCCCGACCTCTTCGTTGAACTGAACTTCTATGTCGATTCGGTTCCCGAATTTTTTTCTTGCAGCAGATTTAAGTGCTTCCTCAAGGGCTCGGATTAAAATTTCACGGTCTATGCCTTTATCCCGCCTCACCTGCTCAATAACACGCTTAATATCTGTTATCAGCATTTACTTTCTCCGTCCTTATTTGCTAACTTTGCTTGTGATATGGCTTTATGGGCAATTTCAACGATCTGCTCGTCCATCTGCAATTTTACCATGCCTTCGCTTATTCCAAGTAGTGTTCCATAAAACTTTTTTTTCCCCTCCAGAGCTTCCCTGGTTTTTATTTTGACTTTCTGGCCACTGTACTTCTCAAAATCCGCAACTTTTCCAAAGGGCCGTTCCAGTCCCGGAGAGGATACTTCCAGATGGTAGGCCGAATCATTTTCAAGGTAGACATCCAGCAAATCGCCCAGTTGCCTGCTGATCCGGGCACAATCATCAATGCCGATTCCTCCGGGCTTATCGATATACACCCTGAGAATTCTTCCCATGGCCTCCCTTCGAAATTCAACATGAACCAACTCCATGCTTTCCGATTCACAGAGAGTCTCTGCCAGGGACCGGATAGCATCCAACCTCTCCTCGGTCATCCCGGTAGGGTTTCCCGTTGAAGCGTTCTTTTTATATGTCTTTTTACTTTTGTTTTTCAATAGTTTATTATTATTTTTTAAAAAATACAAAAACGGGCTTTGGCCCGTTTTCTGTGATTTGGTTAGATATTTTTTCCTGCAGATAGAACAATATTTATTTTAGAGCATTAGCATAAGAAAAATAATCTCCCACCCACAACCATAATGAAAAAATCTAACCCTCAAATAACAAAAATCATGAAAACGGAAAAGCCAATATGGAGCGGGCAACGAGATTCGAACTCGCGACACCAAGCTTGGGAAGCTTGTACTCTACCAACTGAGCTATGCCCGCATGATCATTTAGCCTTTGAGGTGAATTGTTTAAGCTAAAAAACCATGAATGTCAATAAATTTCCCGTTTTAATGGGCGGGGTTAAGAAATGTCGGCATGCCCGGCCTTCAGCTTACAATATTCCTGATATTTTCCAGCTCAATTCGAAGATCCTTTAGAAATTGGTCTGTTTTGTTCCGGTTCGACTCCTTGGCGGTTGTTTTTAAAAACTGACGGGCTCCTTCAATGGTAAATTTCTTTTCATACAACAGGTGCTTGATTTTTAAAATAATCTCCACATCATTCTTGCGATAAAGACGCTGTCCCGAAGGGGTTCGCTTGGGGTTGATTTTTTTAAATTCCGTTTCCCAGAATCGAAGCACATGGGCGGGAAGGCCGGCTATTTTGCTGACCTCGCCCACCTTGAAATAGATTTTATCCGGCAAAACCGGCTGGGGAAAATTATGATTTTCCATCCTTGAACCAGCACCTTCCAAGGGTTAAGGTTTTTATTCTTTCGGTTAGGTTGGAAGCGCGGCGTTAAACGTGCTGATGATCTTGTCTGCAATGGCTTTATGGACGGAATTGATCTCTTCGTCCGCCAGGGTTCTGTTTTCAGAGCGGTACCGAATACGGAATGAAATACTTTTTTTCCCCGGAGGAATCTGTTTACCTTCAAACATGTCAAACAGATGGACCGTTTCCACCAATGGCTCCTTCAACCTGAGTATGTTTTCCAGGATTTCCAGGGATTCCAGTTGTTGATCCACAATCAGGGTGAAGTCGCGTTGGACCCAGGGGTATTTGGGCAACAAGATGGCTTCCGTTGTTTCCGGAATCAGGGGATACAGGGCCCCCAAATTGATTTCAAAAATGTAGGCGGTTTGCTTAAGGGAATAGTTTTTTAAAACCGACGGGTGCAGCTCACCCATAAGTCCAACGACCCTTTGCCCGATTTCTATGGTTGCCGAATATCCCGGCCGGATATAAACACAATCTTCTTTTGGAATTTTCTTGAATCCGGCCCGGGTCAGATGAAGGGCTGAAAAAAGGCCTTCAACCGCTCCTTTCATATCGTAAAAATCGCAAAGGGTTCTATGATCATGCCAGGAGGGTGGATTCCGGGAACCGGTCCACAAACCGGTCAGAACCTCTATTTCCTCCGGAAGGTCCAAGGGATCATGGTTGATAAAAACCTTTGCGATTTCAAAAAGCTTAAGATCATTCACCTGCTGGGAAAGATTCCGGTGCATGTTCTTGAGAAGTCCCGGCAGAACCATGGTCCGCATTTCAGTCTGGTCTTCCGAAAGGGGATTGAGGATCTTGACGGACTTCCTTCGAACATCTTTCAGGGGAAGGTTGAGAAAATCCGACGTCCGGCTCTCCACAAAGCTGTAATTGACGGCTTCTGAAAAACCAAGCCCGGTCATGAGGGTTTTGATCCTGTTGCGCCACAAGCGGTGGGTTTCAGGTTTCATGGACTGGGGGGAAATTCTCGGAAAAGTCGTTGGGATATGATCATATCCATACAACCTGGCAATTTCCTCCATGAGATCAATGGGCCGATGGATATCCACCCTGAAGGAAGGCGGAAGAACTTCCATTTTGTCCGGGGTTTTCATGGAAACCTGAAATCCGATGGATTCCAGAAGGGTTTGGGCTGCATCTCCATGGATGGAGGTTCCCAGAATCCGGTTGGTATCCGCAATCCCAAGCTCAATGGCTTTGATTTGTTTTTTGCCCGGATGAGCGTCAATGAAACCTTCCACCAGGGTTCCGCTGCACACCTCCGCCATCATAAGCGCGGCACGATTCATTGCAAAAACAGTTCCTTCGGGATCCACCCCCCTTTCAAAACGATGGGAGGCGTCGGTGTTGATGCCCAGCCTTTTTGCAGTCTTTCGAACGCTGGTGGGGGAAAAACAGGCGCTTTCAAGAAGCACCCTTCGGGTGTTGCCCTTGATTTCGGAATTCAATCCCCCCATGACCCCGGCAATGGCCACGGGTCTTTGGCCGTCGCAGATCATGAGCATGTCATCGGCCAGGGTATGGTCTTTGTTGTCCAGGGTCTGAAAGGTTTCCCCTTGAAAGGCGGTTCGCACGACAATGCGATTTTCAGAAAGAAGATCAAAATCAAAAGCATGAAGGGGCTGGCCGGTTTCCATCATGACATAATTGGTGATGTCCACAATGTTGTTGATGGGGCGCAGGCCCACGGATAAAAGGCGATCCTGAAGCCAGTAAGGGGATGGAGCCACGGTGATGTTTTCTATGATCCGGGCCGCATACCTGGGGCAATGATCCGGCGCTTGGATGGTGACGGAAGTTTTGGCTTTAATGGCACTGTCGGGCAATTCCGCACAGCCGATCTCCGGAAGGGTGAGCAATGTTTTCTGGGCCGCTGCAATTTCCCTGGCAATGCCGATGATGCTTAAGCAATCCGGCCGGTTGGGGGTTAAGTCCACATCCAGTGTGTAATCGCTTAAGTTCAAGGCTTCGGTCAGAGGCATACCCGGCGTCAATCCCTGGGAAAGGATCAGAATGCCTGATCCATCGGGTCCCAGGCCCAGTTCTTTTTCACTGCAGAGCATGCCTTCGGAGACTTCCCCCCGAATGGTGCTTTTTTCAAGGGGTGTTTCGCCATCCAGCAGGGTCCCGGGGAGAGCCACGGGGGCCAGGATTCCTGATATTACATTCGGAGCTCCACAGACCACTTGTATTCGGGCTTGGCCGATATCCACCAGACAAAGGGTCAGGCGGTCGGCTTTGGGATGGGGCTTTACCTCAAGAATTTGCCCCGCAAGAACCGTTTTCAAGTGAAGGAAACGATCCGTGACGGAATCCACCTCAAGACCCACCATGGTCAAGGCTTGCACCAGCTTGACGGGGTCGAGTTTTACGGGCGTATACTCATTGAGCCAACTCAGACTTGCCTTCATATTAAAACTGCCTTAGAAATCTCGAATCATTTTCGAAATATTTTCGAATATCATCCACCTGGTATTTGAGCATGGCAACCCGTTCCACGCCGATTCCAAACGCAAAACCGATATACTTGGAACTGTCATAGCCCACATTTTCAAATACGGCCGGATGAACCATGCCGGAGCCCAACACTTCCAGCCACCCGGTATGAGAGCACACGCGACAACCTTTTCCCCGGCAGATGACACAGAGAATATCCACCTCGGCGCTGGGTTCTGTAAACGGAAAAAAGCTCGGGCGGAACCGAAGGGAGATCTCTTCGTCGAAGATCTGATGGATGAATGCGGTCAGGATGCCCTTCAAATCCCCGAAGGATGCATTTTCATCCACCAGCATTCCCTCCACCTGGTGGAACATGGGGGTATGGGTGATATCCGAATCGCATCGGTAAACCTTTCCTGGCGCGATGATTCGAAGGGGCGGCTTGTGTTTTTCCATCACCCTCACCTGCATGGGGGAGGTGTGGGTTCTTAAAACAATATCGTTGGACACAAAGAACGTGTCTTGCATATCCCTTGCCGGGTGATCCTTGGGAAAATTCAGGGCCTCGAAATTATAGTAATCCTTTTCAACCTCCGGGCCTTCCACCACCTCAAACCCCAGGCGGATGAAGGTGTCACAGATTTCAGCCGTCATTTTTGTGATGGGGTGAAGGGTTCCGATGTTCATGGGCCTTCCGGGTGAGGATACATCAATGCCGCCGATATCGACCAGACGTTTTTCTTCCAGCTGCCGTTCCGCTTGCTTGATCTCCTTGGAGAGCCGCTCTTTGGCCTGGTTGGCTTTTTTCCCTTGTTCCGGTCTGATTTCTTCGGGAAGATCGGAAACGTTTCGTAGATACTGGGTGATGATTCCTTTTCGGCCCAGATATTTTACAGACAAGTCATTCAAAACCCGGGGATCAGCGGCCCCGTTAATTTCTTTTTCAGCGTCTTCTATGATCTGTTCAATTGTCTGATGTGCCATTCGGTTCTGCTTGAATGAAAAGTTTTCGAGTTAACCTTTAGATCGGTCCGGTATGGCGAACAGCATGAAACCGGTTTTACCGATTCGAGAACCGTCCGCCGACATCTCCGGGCAATAAGGCCATCTTTTTTAATTCTGTTGGGCAGCCATTTGGGCGATTCTGGAAAAACCTGCCGGATCGGAAACAGCCAGTTCGGCCAGCACTTTTCTGTCCATCTCGATGTTGGCCAGCTTAAGCCCGTGAATCAACTTGCTGTAGCTCATGTCGTTCAACCGTGCGGCAGCATTGATCCTTGCGATCCAAAGACTTCGGTATTCTCGTTTCCGTGCTTTCCGATCGCGATAGGCATAGTTCAACGCTTTATCCACGGAATCCGCAGCCGTGCGGAATAGTTTGCTTCTTCCGCCACGAAACCCTTTTGCCAGTTCCAGAACCTTGTTCCGGCGCCTTCTGGCTTTAAATCCTCTTTTTATTCTCATTTCATATCTCCTTGTCCTGATCCTTACGATTCAGGAAATTAACCGTTTGGCAACAATCTTCGCAGTTCTCTAACATCGGATGCTTTGATGATCTGGCCCTGGCGCAGAGACCGCTTTCGCTTGGTGGTCTTTTTCGTCAGAATGTGACTGGCATGGGATTTGGAAAAAGAATATTTTCCTTTCCCTGTTTTTTTGAACCGTTTGGCTGCAGACCGGTTTGTTTTTATTTTGGGCATTGTTTTTCTCCTTATGGTCCATCCATCAAATATATATAATCAAAAGCATAGATGGCGTGAGCTTTAAAGTTTAACAGCTCACGCCATCTATCTGATAAAGACGGGTTGCTTAAAGCTATCGTATGCTTGCTTGGCTCATGGTTTCGGAGCAAGAATCATGATCATGACCCTGCCTTCCATTTTGCCGGGCTGTTCCACAATGGCGATTTCCTGTGTTGCCAAGGTAATTCTTTCGAGCAATTCAATAGCCAGGGTTCTTAAGGTAATTTCACGGCCTCTGAACATCACCGTGACTTTTACTTTATCCTTTTTTTCTATGAATTTTTTAATATGGCCGATTTTGGTTTCAAGATCATGGTCGCCGGTTTTCGGGCGCACTTTGATTTCTTTAACCTGAAACGTACTTTGTTTTTTCTTGGCTTCCTGTTTCTTTTTGGTAAGCTCGTATTTGTACCGACCGTAGTCCATAATTTTACAGACAGGAGGTGCCGCATTGGGCGAAATTTCCACAAGATCCAGTCCGAAATCATTGGCTGCTGCAATGGCTTTATAAATCGCAAGGACCCCGAGTTGGTTGCCCTCAGGATCAATCACTCGAACTTCTTTTGCTTTGATTTCCCGATTAATGTTGACCTTGTCTTCTTTACCGGGTCGGCCTACTGGACGTTTCTGAACTATTTCCCACCTCCTGATGTTACATGTTCAATTCACCCGCTGACGTTGGAATTCAAAAACGAAAAAAAAACGTATTCTCATTGCGGGCTGTTAAGGCTTGCTTAAATATATAACAATATTAAGTAATGCAAGAAAAAAATCAAGATAAAATGTGGATTTGTCTTTTTTGCCGTCCCCAAGGCATGCCCCGAATGGGGGTTGTTTTCAAATCTCAATAAGCGTTTCCGTCCAAGATCTGAGCCTGGCTCAGGGTGGTCCTTGCCAGCAAGCTGTTTTTAAGATATTGGTTTTCCGGGTTTTTAAAAAATTCGGCAAACAGTTTCAGGCTCTCATGCCTTAAAACATTCTTGGTAATGGTCATGGAAATTTCCCGATATAAGGGAGGCAGGCGTTCCAAATTGCACCCCGTTCCCCCGCCCATGGCATCCTCATAGGCATAGACGATTTTCCCGATTCCGCTGATCATACAGGCACCGTAACACATGAGGCAAGGTTCCAGGGTGGAATAAAGGGTGGCCCTGTTTTTGTCAATACCCCTTTGCAGGGAAGAAAAATCCCTCAGGGCGTGAATCTCGGCATGGTCAATTTCGTTGGATCCTTTTCCGATGGAATGGGACCTTTTGCCTTCCGCCATGATGAGGTCATCCACCACGATGATGCACCCAACGGGGAATTCACCCCTGGCCAGGGCATTTTCAGCCAGAACCAAGGCAATTTTCATATAATATTCATGGGTTGTCATGTGGCTACGGCTCCGATGGGCTGCAGGAAAGGTTGGTATCATCACAGGGACATTTGTCATCGATTTCAAATGCGTAAAGGATTCTGGATTCCATTTCCACCTGCTTCGGCGAAATGAGCTTCCTTGGCGCCTTTTCCACCAACACCTGAAGGTCGGTTTTTGAGGGGATGGCCCCCAAGCCCGAGCCTGTCTTTTTGCCGGTTTCCCCGCTGAGAATATCCGCATCCTCCCCGTTGGAAACCACCACCACCGGAATGGGGTAGGGCTCTATAATCCTTGCGAGGGCAAGGCCAATTCTGTGCCTTGAAACCAGGGACCCCGGCCCGTACTTGATGATCATCATGGTTTTTCCGGAAACTCGAATGATAAAATCCAGATGGATCAGGGCGGATTTATCATCCACCTGAATCCTGATCCGGCGCCCGGGAACCAAGTCTTCTTTGGCATATCCAAGGGGATCCATAAGGTATCTTGCAATTTTCTGCCGGTAGCGTTCATCATGGGTATCGGCCAGGGTTTCGCCTGTGATCACATCCTTAAGTTCACCCAGAATTAAATGATGTCCGCTCATGCCGGTCCGCTTTTAAATGGAAGATTTTATCCCTTCGAAATAGGTAAACTATAAAAAAAGATTGCACCAAAGTAAAGCATCAATTAAATATTTACAATTCTGAGAAGATAGGGATAGTGTACACTCCATTCAGGGAAAACCTGGATGAGAAGGATTCAAAACGGATTTCTTTGCTGAGGTATCGGAACAGGCGGAAGATGACCATTCGAGAAGATTTTGAAAAAAGGGAAAAAACCTTTCTGTCTCCCCATGGATGTTTGAGTTCAAAATCCAGGGGCAGGAGGATGGCGGAAGAAAAATGTCCCATTCGAACCGATTTTCAAAGGGACAAGGACAGAATTGTTTATTCCAATGCTTTCAGGCGATTGAAACACAAAACCCAGGTCTTTTTATCCCCCCTGGCAGATGAATACCGAACCCGGCTGACCCATACCCTTGAGGTGGTTCGCATTTCAAGGGTAATTTCCCGGGCCATGCGGCTCAATGAAGACCTCACCGAGGCCATTGCTCTAGCCCATGACCTGGGGCATACCCCTTTTGGCCACAGCGGCGAGGCCACCCTTCGGGAACTTTATTCCGAAAAATTCACCCACAACAAGCAAAGCCTTAGAGTCGTGGATTTCCTGGAGAAAGACGGTAAGGGGTTGAACCTCACCTATGAAGTGCGGGACGGGATATTGAAACATTCCAAGGGATACGGAAAGGTCATTCCGGACAATCCCAAAGAGCTCCCATTCACCCATGAAGCCAGGGTTGTTAGGATTGCGGATATCATGGCCTACCTGAACCATGACCTGGATGACGCCATTCGAAGCGGTGTTATTAAAAGTGGACAGATTCCGGAGACCTGTATCCAATACATCGGCAGTACCCATTCCCAAAGGGCCTTGACCATGATCAAGGACCTCATCGCCTCTTCCAAAACCCTTGACGGGAATCTGGTTTTACAGATGAGTGAACCGGTTGAAACCGCCATGACCACGTTGAGGCAGTTTCTCTATGACAATGTTTACCGGGCACCCCGGGTTCACAAGGAATTTGTCAAAGCCAAAAAAATTCTGTCCGAGTTGTTTTCCTATTTTGTGGAAAACCAGGATCAATTAAAGGAAGAGTTGAATAAAATGGGCCTTGCCGAAAGCCTTCGACAGACCAAAGCCCGGGTGGTGTGCGACTTGATTTCGAGCATGACGGACCGCTATGCCTTGAGCCTGTATTCCAAAATATTTCTTCCCACGCCCTTGTTTTAAGGAGATCAAGCACCATCGTGGATTTGCTTTTAGAAAAGTTGGAGGAACATCACACGGAAATTGCTTTTTCTTTTTTGAAGGAACTCGGCCGAATCTACGGGGACATGGACCAAGAGTACCACAGGACCGCTGAAAAATACGGTTTTGAATGCCGGGGCTGTGAAAACAACTGCTGCCTCACCCGCTTTTATCACCATACGGTCCTGGAATACGCATTTCTCATGGAGGGGTTCCATGCCCTTGATTTGAATCAAAAAGAAAAAATCAGAGGCAGAGCCCGGGACGTTATTCTGACCTATGAGAATGCCGATGCCCTGTATACACCGATTCGAGTGATGTGCCCCTTGAATGAAGATGGGCTGTGTCTGCTCTATGAAAAGCGGCCTATGATTTGCCGCCTTCATGGACTGCCCCATGAATTGAAAAAGGCAACAGGCCAGAAAACTCTTGGCCCCGGCTGTGAGGCATTTGATTTGTGCTGCAAGGATCAATCCTACCTCCCTTTTGACCGGACCCCTTTTTATAAGCAAATGGCCGGCCTGGAGCAAAGAATAAGGCAAGCCCTGGGCTATTCACAGAAAATCAAATTAACTATTGCGGACATGGTGGCCTCATCAAAGATCTGAATATAGAAGACCTGGAAAATCTTCCGGGAAAATTGCTTAAAAAAGGGGAGACATTTTCCTTCCGTTGCCATTCCGGACTGGCCTGCTTCAATCGATGCTGCCGGAATCTCAATTTGATGCTTTACCCCTATGATGTTCTTCGCCTGAAACAGAACCTGGGGATCTCCTCCGATGGGTTTTTGGATGAACACGTGGATATCGTTCTGCGCCCGGGGACCCATTTTCCTGAAGTGTTGCTGCGAATGGCGGACAATGAAGAAAAAACCTGCCCCTTTCTGACCGAAAAAGGGTGCTCTGTTTATCCGGACCGACCGGACACCTGCAGAAGATTCCCCGTTGAACAGGGTGCGGTAATTGATGAAAACCTCCGGGTGAAAGAGGTTTTTCACCTTTACCGGCCCCCCGGATTCTGTTTGGGAAAAAACGAGGCCCAACCCTGGACCTCGGAAAGCTGGAGCCGAAACCAGGAGGGGGAAAAACATGAGAAGATGACCCTTCGGTGGGCGCAGATTCGCCACCGGTTTCAGGCAGACCCCTGGAACGGCCAGGGGCCGGGGTGCCCCAACGGAAAGATGGCCTTCATGGCCACCTATAATGTGGATGCCTTTCGGGATTTTGTATTCAACAGCAGTTTTCTGAAAAGATTCAAAATTAAAACAGAAACCGTAAGGCGGATCAAAACAGATGATGTTGAATTGTTAAAACTGGGTTTTGAGTGGGTAATGCTATTTATCTGGGGCATTCCTTCAAAAATGATTCGGCCCAGATAATCGGTCTGTTTTTATACGACACCTTTTGGCATGGGGCCGGTTTTCTCCCCCCCCAGCACATACCCCCCGTCCAGCCGAATCATGGTTCCGGTCATGAAGGTTGCATCTTTGAGAATAAAAAGCACGGCCCGGACCACATCGTCAATGGAACCCATTCGATCCAGCAGGGTATGATCCAAAAGGGCCTGCTTCCTGTTTTCGGTGAGCAGCCCCCATCCCCGGGTGTCCTTTCCATGGCGGGTTTCCATGAGGCCCAGCATGAGTTCGTTCACCCGGACTTCGGGTGCTGCCATTCTGGCCCAGGTTTCCGTCAGGGATGAAATTCCCCGGTTTGCGGCAGCATACCCGTCGTTGAAAATCACATCCGCAGGTCCGGATCTTCCCACCACGCCGGCAATGGAGGACAGGTTGATCACCGCCCCGTTTCCCGAAGCCTTCAGATGGGGCAAAGCTTCTTCAAACACCCATCGCTTGGCCCGAAGGGTGGTGGCCATCTCAAGGTCCCACTGGTCTTCCACATAGGGGCCATGAACAATGGGCCATCCGCCCCTTTCCATGTTGTTGATGAGAATATCCAACCCGCCGAACCGTTGAACAATATTTTGAATCAAATCGGGAATTCTCTTGATTTCCAGGAGGTTGATCCTCTGGATATAGGGGTTGGCAAAGGACAAATCCGCTTCCAGGCCGGGCAGGGATTCTTCCCAGTCATAATAGGTCAGGGCAAGCTTCACCCCTTCCCGGGCAAGGGCAAGACCGATGCCCTTGCCGATTCCCTTCACCGAACCCAGCACCAGGGCTGTTTTTCCCTGAAGATTCATTTTATCAAAACAAACCTTTCCTTCTAAAATGGCGTTTGAATGAAACTTGGAATCAGGATTTGAACGCGTCCAGATCCTTGTGCTGGAAAAGGGTTTCCTTAAGCCACTTGAGGCCAAATTTCAGCAGGGCGATTTCATCCTCTTGAATGGCTTCCACGGTTTCAGGATCCACGCTGAAGCGTTCAATAAATGTGCTTTCAAAAACAAACCGCTTGAACTGGTCTATGTTATAGCTCGTCATGAAGAAGAGCTGTTTGCTTTTCTCGGTCAGTTGAATGGTTGCAGGAAAGGAGCGCTTTCGAACGATCAGGTCCGTCCATTCCGCATTGATTTCATCATGGGTATCCACCCCCTGATCTTTTCTCCACTCCTTTACCGTCCACAGTTTTTCCTCTTCAAAACCCAGGCAGTGGGGTTCATGAACAAAAAAATAGAACCCCTGATCATCGGCCCCTTCCTTGTGGCTCAACGAGGCGGCACCCAGCGGATAGTAGCGGCAGGCCGTGGGACGATCCTCATAGATCAGGCAGCCGTCCTCCCGGACAAAAGGACAGGACTCCAGATCATCGTCCAATAACTTCAGCGTGACCAGGGGCAGGTCTGTTTTTTCCAGAAGCCCTGGAGTGGTGTAAATGGCGAGAAAATCTTCCGAAGACAAATCCAGGCGGTTTTTCAGGCGAATGATGTCATAGGGGGTCAGGGTGATTCGAATGCCCCTGCAGCACCGGGTGAAACATTTGACATTTTTATGGCAGTGAAACTGAATTTCACTGTCTATATCCAGCTTAACAGGCTCTATGCTTGCAGATTCAGGATGGTTATTTTCTTTTGATTCCATGGAGTTCCTTATTTATTTTATGGTTTTAGAACGATTTCCCGATTGTTTTATATAAGGCTCCGGTCAATGTCAAATGGTTCGTAGGATGAACGGGGTTTTGAATAAATTCTCTTGTCAGTTTTTGCCCGAATCTATAATATAGCGGAATGAAAATGAAAATAATCATTTTTTCTTCCTTATTATTATGCGGGTTTGCCATGCTGCCCTTAGGGGCTACCGCATCCAACGGAATGAACGTGGCGGTTTCCATTTTGCCCCAAAAATATTTCACGGAAAAAATCGCAGGGAATGGGGCGGGTGTGCTTGTCATGGTTCCCAAGGGGGCCAATCCTGAAACCTATGAACCCAAACCCCGGCAGATGACGGAATTGGCCGGGGCCCAGGTCTATCTGGCCATGGATATGCCCTTTGAGTCGGTGTGGGTTAAGAAATTTCAGGCGGTGAATCCCCGGATGAAAGTGTTTGATATCACATCGGGCATTGAAAAAATTCCCATGGCTCCCGATGAGGGGCACAGGCATTACAAGCACTCAGGGACAATCATTAAAGATCCCCATGTCTGGACCTCCCCGCTCCGGGTGAAGATTCTGGCAAAAAACATCCACGCGGCCCTGTGTGCCGTTTATCCGGAACAGGAACAGGTTTTCAGCAAAAATCTTCAGGTTTTCTTGAAGGAGATTGACGCCCTTCACCAGGATTTGGAAAGGATATTCGCCGACCAACCGGAAGAAAAAAAGACCTTCATGGCCTTTCATCCGGCCTGGGGGTATTTTGCTAAGGATTATGGACTGAAACAGGTGGCCATTGAATGCGAAGGAAAAAATCCAAGTCCCGCCAAGCTGAAGGAAATCATTGATGAAGCCAAGGCCCTGGGCATCCGGATCATTTTCGTTCAACCCCAGTTTTCCACAAAGAGTGCTGAGGTGATCGCCCGGGCCATTGACGGGGTTATTGTCCCTGCCGATCCACTGGCCTACGAATGGGAGCAGAATCTGAGGCACCAGGCCGAAACCTTCAAAGCTGCGCTTAAATAGCCAACCCCATGAAACCCATTATGATCCATATTGAAAATCTCACTTACTCATTCAACGGCCATCCGGTGCTCAAAGACGTTTCCTTCGGGGTTGCCAGGGGAGATTTTATTGCCCTCATCGGACCCAATGGCGGGGGAAAAACCACCCTGATCAAATTGATGCTGGGGCTTCTTCACCCGAACAAAGGGAAAATCGAGATCTTCGGGGAGGCTCCGGCTGCGGTTTCCCACAGAATGGGCTATGTTCCCCAGGATATTCACATCAACAAGAATTTTCCCGTATCCGCACGGGATGTGGTGCTCATGGGCCGGTTGCAAAAGCAACGAAAATTCAGGTATTCAAACCAAGATCATTTCCAGGTCCAAAAAGCCCTGGAAACCATGGAAATGTGGGAATACAGGGGTTATCGCATGGACGAGCTTTCCGGAGGCCAGCGCCAGCGTATTTTTATCGCAAGGGCCCTGGCCACGGAACCGGACATCCTGATTCTGGATGAACCCACGGCCAGCCTGGACACCCCGGGACACAACATGTTCTATGGCCTCTTGAAGGAATTGAACCACACCCTGACCATCGTGCTGGCGAGCCATGATGTCATGCTCCTGTCCAGTTATGTGAAATCCGTGGCCTGCGTGAACCAGACCGTGCATTATCATGACAGTGCTGAAATCACCGAAGAAATGATGGACATGGTGCATTGCCCGGTGGAGGTCATTGCCCACGGTCTCCCCCATCGCGTGTTAAAAACCCACAAAACGGAATCCTGATCATGCTGGAAGCGCTTCACTACGAGTTCATACAAAACGCCATTCTGGCCGGGGTCCTCACGGGCATCGTCTGCGGGGCTCTGGGGTCCCTGGTGGTGGTGAACCGAATTGTATTCATCTCCGGGGGGATTGCCCATGCTGCCTACGGGGGCATCGGTCTTGCCGTCTACCTGGGGATACCCTTTCTTGCGGGAACCATGGGATTTACCGTGGCCGTGGCCGTGATCATGGCCCTGGTGGTGATCAAAATGAAACACCGGGCGGACACCATCATCGGGGCCCTATGGGCGGTTGGCATGGCCATCGGCATCATTTTAACCGATCTGACGCCGGGCTATAATGTGGATCTCATCAGCTACCTTTTCGGCTCCATTCTCACCGTCTCCAGAAGCGATCTTTACCAGATGTCCTTGCTTTGCAGCATCATCCTTTTTCTGGTGATCTTTTTCTACAACGATTTTCTTGCTCTCTCTTATGATTCGGAGTTCGCCCAGCTTCGGGGGGTTCCGGTGAAAATCCTCTATGTCCTGCTGATGATCCTCATCGCTGTTTCCATTGTCATGGTCATCCGGGTGGTGGGGATGATTCTGGTCATAGCCCTTCTCACCATTCCACCGTTTATCGCGGAAAAATACGCGGAGTCCCTGGGCACCATGATGTTCTATTCCGCCGGCCTGGCCATTGCTTTTTCCATGGCGGGCATTGCCCTGTCCTATGGCTTTAATCTCACCTCAGGGGCAGCCATCATCCTGGTTTCGGGAGTGGCTTTTTTTCTTTCCTTTTTGATCGGGAGAAAATCTTCTGGAAGGACCTGATTCCAGGCCAAATATACGGCATTTTCCGCCTCGTTTTCAGGGGCATCCGAATGAAAAGTATACTTTGGAATATACTTGACAACGTGGTCATATAGGTTTATGCTTAGCCAAAATAACGGGGGTCCCCATGCCGCAAATCTCTTTGTATATTGATGAAAAAACCCTGAAAAAAATAGAAAGCGCCGCAAAGCAGCAACAGGTATCCATATCCAGATGGGTGGCCGATCAAATCAAATCCAAGATTGACCCGGTATATCCGGTGAATTTTGAAACCCTTTTCGGGTCCATCCAGGATGACACCTTTGTCAGTCCGAAAACCCCGGCTTTTGAAAATGACACAAAAAGGTCTGCTTTTTAATGTTCTTTTTAGATACCAATACCTGTATATTCTATTTGAACGGAACCTCTCCTTCCGTAAAGGAAAAAATCCTTGCCACTTCCCCGGCTCAAATTAAAATTTGCTCGATGGTCAAAGCGGAGCTGCTTTTCGGGGCGTATAAAAGCCGACAAAAACAAAGCAATTTGGAGAAAGTGGCGGCTTTTCTTGAACCGTTTGAAATCATTCCTTTTGACGACCAAGCAGCTTACGTTTATGCCGATATCAGGTCCAAAACAGAAACCACCGGCAGGAATGTCGGCCCCAACGACCTACTCATCGCCGCTGTTGTCCTGTTTCACAATGGGATGCTCATTACAAATAATGTCCTAGAATTCAGCCGTATTGACGATCTTAAGATCGAAGATTGGTCCAAAATACCCCCTCTACCTTGACAATGCCTCGTTTTAAAGAGAATTTTTTATTTTCTCAAAAAATATTTTAGCAAAATCGCACTTTATAATGTTTTATCATTTCAATATATTGTAAAGCATAATGGGTATTTGGCATCCGTATCGGATACCCAAAAAAAAGATTTGACGTCCCTGGTATTATGAATTGTCTGCCTCTCATTGATTCAAATAGATTAATTCAAGACTGGGTAATGTATCGGGGTCAAACCTTGTATAGTGTGTATCGGGGTCAAACCTTGTATAGTGATTAAGCAAGAAAATACGCCATGAACTATTTAAAAGCAGAGCATGGTGCGATTAGGAAAGTTATGAGTGTCACATCATGAATATTGATTAATTGGTTTTATACACAGTCTGATTTTTATAAATTAACGGTGGTTTAGGGAAACGGCGGGTGTCAAGATAGATGTCGCCTGAACCGATATTAAGCTGCTTTTTTAAAGGGGTGCACGTCGGTAGCTTTTTGCTTTTCAGGATTTAGCTGAACCTCGAGCACCGGGTTCCAATTGCGTGTTTGTCTCGACCA
>VMSV01000020.1 GCA_013791935.1 Desulfobacteraceae bacterium
ACGGGACGCTCTCAATATTTAAATATTTACAATTCGATATTATCGTGATATCCACCTGACATGCCACGGCAATCACGAATAGATGCATACGGCGCACTTCATCACGTCATAGTACGAGGAATCGCGCGAAAGAAGATCTTTGTTGATGATGAGGATCGTGAGCGGTTTCTTGACCGTTTAGGAACTATTCTAAAAGAGACGGGTACGGTCTGTTTTGCCTGGGCGCTTATACCCAATCATTTTCATTTGCTTTTAAAAACGGGCCCTACAATCCTGAGCACCGTGATGAGTCGTTTATTGACAGGATATGCGGTCAGTTTTAACAGAAGACACCGCCGCTGGGGTCATCTATTTCAAAACCGTTACAAGTCCATTTTGTGCCAGGAGGAAACCTACCTGCGCGAACTTACGCGATACATCCATCTTAACCCCCTACGGGCCAAATTGGTCGCTGATATTAAAGATTTAGACGAATACAAATATTGTGGTCACGGCGTTATCCTGGGACGCTATCAAAATGATTGGCAAGATAAAAACTATATCCTGCAACGATTTGGGTCTGATCGATTTGATGCAATAAGAGAATATCGGAAGTTTGTTGTACAAGGGATGGATCAGGGAAAAATATCCGAGTTAACCGGAGGCGGCCTGGTGCGAAGCGCTGGTGGATGGTCTGCTCTGAAGGCGTTGCGGAACGCTAAAATCTATGTCAAAGGTGACGAACGCATATTGGGCGATGATGATTTTGTCCAACAAAGTATAAAGACGGCCAATGAACAGATGGAGCGGAAATATCGCTTACACACGCAAGGGTATGATTTGGATAAAATAGCCATGCGCGTATCGGATGTATTGGGCGTACCGATGAAGAAAGTCCTTGCATCCGGCAAAAATCGGGAAACAGTTCAGGCCAGAAGTTTATTGTGCTATTGGGCTGTAAGGGAATGCGGCATGGCTATGACTACTTTGGCCACTCGCTTTGAACTCTCCTCAACAGCCGTTGGACAATCAGTCATCAGGGGGGAAAAGATCGCTTTGGAAAAAGACTTCAAGTTGATCCCCGGGTGTTGAAAACCAGAGGGTGGTGAAGTCCTATAGAGCATTGGGGCATAATGGGGACGTCTATGTTTTTATGCTTTTCTCTGAGTCGATTTATGAAATCATAGATGTAACCACAGAACACACGGAATACACTGAATACGACACCGGGGTCAGACCTTCCTTCTTGACAGATTGGTGTAGGTTTCCAGATTAAAGCTGTTTAACAGAACCAAAGATTTTTAGAATGCGTTGACAGGAACGAGAGATTATCAGAATAAATTAGCCTCTGGATACAGGGGCTTTTTTTATTGGGGGCATAATGGGGACGTCTATCGTACATTCCTCACCCTTTTCAAAGAAATTTCAGGTAATTTTAAAATTCGAAGTATTGGCATGGTTAAATTACTACTCCATTATGGTACCGTAAAGATATCAGCAGTCACGCCCATGGCCTCCAGGTACTGGAGTTGATAGTCTTTTAAAGGTCTTGCAAGTTGGCGGTTTCGGCCCATGGTTATGACAAGCATGCTGATGAATTTTGTCGTCATCATAAAGGCTGTGGGCTTTTTCGTCGGGCGTTTTTCCCATCCGGTCATGGTGCAGTCATTGGCTTCAATATACTTGCGCATGGAGCGTTCCATCAATCGCCAGATCAGAAGCGCTATTAATAGAACCAGGCCCAGCACTTCTATCCTTTCAGCCTTTTTCAGAAAGATGCTGTTCACAATGACCGGGTCTTTTAAAAAGCTGAAGTTTTTCTCGATACCGATTTGACTTTTATACAACATCAAGAGCTCTGTGGCAGGCCATTGCTCCTGCTGACCGACAAGATTGGAAATCAGGACAAAGGATTGCAATGGGGACGTCTATGTTTTTATGCTTTTCTCTCTAATGTATTGATATGAAGTAGTAATAAAGGCGGATTAAAGAAAAGAAAACAGTATCGGGGTCAGGTCTTCATTCTTGACAAACAAACCGATGGACGATGGACGAGCTCTTCGCTGGGATGAGGAACGCAAAAGCATAACAGCGATGAACGGTACACAGAAAAAAGACGTTTTGCGATTAGAGGTAGAACAGAAAAAAGTATTACCAAACGGCATGTTCGTAATGCTCAAGAATGGAATTGTCTTTCGTTATAAGTACGGCATTTTCAGCAGCAGCATTCCCAACAATGATTCGGTCAAAGGGGTCTCTCGTCCAATCCTTTTCTGCCGTACAACCAGAGGACAACATGGGTGTCTAAAAAAGTCATGGTTCAGTTTCCCATTCCGGAGACCAATCAATATGAACAAGCTCCTCCGGATCACCGACGATAAAGTCTGGATGATTTTCCAGACAATCAAGACATTTTTTTCCGGACGGGCTAATTAGAAAATGTTTTCCATCCCATTCAATCTCAGTTGGTGTACCTGACTCAGCAACCTTATGCAGCAATTTATAAATATCCAGCTTATGATCTGCCTCAATATTATGGTGCGGCATATGGTACCTCCCTTTTTGGAATCCTCTGTTTTTAATTGAAATTATAAAGAGATATACCGTAAAGGTCAATAACAAACATGCGGGATTATGGGGTCTATGTTTTTATGCTTTTCTCCAAGTCGATTTATTAAATCATAGATGTAATCACGAACCACACACGACAAATAATGTTATTGAACCGCTAAGGTGCGAGGGCCGCGAAGAAAAAGCACCAAGAAAAGCAGTTTTTATTTTATGCCTGATCAAGAGGGACTATCAGGCAAAAGGATTTCATCCCTACGGGGAAAAATATTCCCACGCAAAGTCGCTAAGAAACACATTAGGCAGGATTTACGAGATCCAGAGGATTTGGTTGCTTCTCTGAAAATTAACTTAAACCAGATTCCTATACTATCCTAATACCTGTTGATAAAATCTCCTTTGCCAATGGATTCTGTGGGTGAAAATCTTCAGGTGAAAAGGGAATTACTTCTATCGTACTACTCACAGACAGGGTGATTCTCCTGATTTTGTCTTTATCACTAATTCGATCACCGTCAAATATTTCAGAAACCAGCGCAATATCAATATCACTCCATTCATGTGAACTACCTTTGGCATAACTTCCGAAAAGGATAGCCTCCTTGATCGGGATATTTTGCAGATCCAAAGTTTTAAGATAGCTATCGATGGTCTCCTTTACATTCAAAGGAAGTTGAACCATGTAAAAAACTCCTTTATTTTTGCTAATTGGTCTTTAGTATAGATTTCGTTACACCGTTTATAGAATTCCAACTTATAGTCAGGATACCTTGTCTGGATATTGAAATCATTGATTTTATCAAGGAGAAACTTCTGATCTTCATTCAATTCTATTTTTGACAATTCCGCCAGTCTCACCAGGTTATGGATTTTTGGCGGCATATGATTGTCGTTTCTGTCAACGAAAATCGCTTTCGTCATTATTTTCTTTGTATTAAGAATTTGCGTTAAATTTAACTCAAATTCTTTGGAATATCAACAATACTTTAAGACGACACCGGGGTCAGACCTTCATTCTTGACAGATTGGTCAGGATTAGATAGGGTATCTCCAAAAAAGCAACAAAAATGGAGAAATGCATGGCCCGTCCGTTGAGAGTTACATATCCAGGCGCTTTTTATCATATTACCGCCAGAGGCAATGAACGAAAGGCGATATTCAAAAGCATAAGGGATCGGGAGAAGTTACTCGAATATTGTGAATCCGCGACAGAAAGATATAATGCGGTAATTCATGCATATTGCCTCATGGATAACCACTATCATCTTCTATTGGAAACGCCATCCGGGAATCTTTCTAAAATTCTGGCTCATATCAACGGGGCTTACACATCGTATTTCAATGCCAAACGGGGACGTTGCGGGCACCTTTTTCAAGGACGCTATAAAGCAATCCTGATCGAGGCTGATGGATATGCCATTGAATTATCACGATATATTCATTTAAACCCGGTAAGGGCAAGGCTGTCGCAAACGCCTGAGGACTACAAATGGTCCAGCTATGCGGCTTACATCGGAAAAGAAAAAGTTCCTGACTGGCTGAAGGTGAATTTCATCCTTGGGTATTTCGGAAAAACACTTTCGGCCGCCCAAAGAGACTACAGGTGTTTTGTAGATAAGCTGACTGGCCAAGAATATGATAGCCCGTTGAAAGGCGCTATAAATTCCACAATGTTGGGCTCGAAAGAATTTATCGGCATGATTCAGGGAAGATACTTGGCAGGAAAAAGTGACGACAAAGATTTGCCCGCATTAAAAGCGTTTATGCCAAAACCGACTATGGAAGATATCGAGAAACATGTAGATCATGTGATCGAAGATAAAAAAATGTTTTCCCGGAATGTTATGATTTATTTGAGCCAAAAACTCACGGGGAAAAACCTGGATGAAATCGGACGGCATTTCAATATCGGAGGCTCGGCTGTTTGCCAGGCGGCAAGGAGAATCATAGAAAAGATTGAACAAGATGATGACCTAAAAAACGCTCTTGCCGAGATGGAAGGCCATTTAAAAAGAATTGGGAGCTGACTCGCGCAGAGATTTTCTTCAATTTCATAGTGTATGGGCATACAATGCCGATACAGGATGGGCGGTATTGATTACAGTTTACAGGCCGAACCCTGAAAAATGGATCAATTGGACCCATAGGAGGAAATAAAATGCAAGGTTTCGATAAATGCCCTGTTTGCAGCGGGGAGATTCAAGAAAAAGAGGTTGAAAAACTCATTCGTGGCGGTGTTCATACTGCTATCCTAAGAGTTTCGGCCGAGGTGTGTTTACACTGTGGCGAGGAGTCGCAGAGGTCGCGGAGAAAATAGATCATAAAGGTATTTCGACTCGCTTGGGGCTCAGCGTCTCATTGTGAACCCTTTTTGCAGGGTTTATTGGGCAATTTGTTCAGGGACTGGCAAGTATAAAATCGCATGCCTGTTTGATTACTTCCAATATATCAGGAGGCTCAGCTTCGATTACCTTGTCGGGTAGATGTTTATGATGCGGGAAATTTTTCAGGCCATGGAAATGAGGCGTATTATCATATCTGAAAATGAGTTTATTATTCCTATCTTGAAAATGATAACGGTAACCAAGATGTTTTAATTCAGCATTTTCACAAAAAACCGCCTCATTCAATTCGAATAGGAAATCGTTGTTCATTCGTATTCTCAAGCGAAGGTTGAGACGCTTAGAAGTAATAATCTCTTCTTCATATTTTTCAACATACACGTCTGTCAAGGTGGAAATGAGTTTCTCCAGGTCTGATAAGTATTGATTTAGAACGGGATCAAGCAACATTTTGAAGTCGCCGTTCTACATTTCGGTATAGAGCTAAATAATGCTGATAATCATTTGCCCATTCTATAAATTCAGCAGAGTCTTCCAAAAGTCCTTTTGAATATCTGTTATAGAATTCTTCAGAAGACAGGCTGAACTTGTTTTCTACTATGCTTAACTTTTTGGAAGTCGCCACCAAGGCATCAATACTTGAATTATATTCTATTCGGCTTTTATGCATAATTCCTCCGAAATCCCCTATTGTTTCCCTATACCAAGGTTCTTTTACATTAAGTTACCATAAACACACGATTGTTTTCAATAAATAAAAAACATCTCACGCAGAGACGCGGGAACTCGGAGAAAATAGAATAAGAAGAAATTTGATTTGCCTGAGTCTCCGTGTGAACAAAATAGACAGGATTTACAGGAACGACACCGGGGTCAGACCTTCATTCTTGACATATTGGTCAGGATTAGATAGGGTATCTCCAAAAAAGCAACAAAAATGGAGAAATGCATGGCCCGTCCGTTGAGAGTTACATATCCAGGCGCTTTTTATCAGGGTGCGTAGGGACATTCTATACTCCTTATGCTTTTCTTGGAGTTGAATTTATAAAATCATAGATGTAACCACGAAACACGCGTACACTAAAGAGGACAATCTGAACCAGCCGTTGCCATTCTAAAAAAATTTAAGGGGTTTTGTGTAAACTCTTTTTTTTGCCGGTAGCAGCTTTGGATACTTTAATAAGTGATAACAGCGCATCATTAACAGCATCTTCAGTTGGAAAAACTTTAGCTTCTTCTGGTTTGAGCAATACTATATTGTTTGATTGGTTGTATTTTTTATAAAATTTTCCACGCTTTCCGGCCCCCAAATCTTCCTTATTATATTCTTCCCTCATATCTTTGCCTCTGTTAACCTTCCTCATATATTTTCCTTTCATGTTTTGTCATTAGTCGTGTACTAAATAGCCGGATCAACCGTTTGTCAAAAAATGAGTTGGCCCAACAATGACGGTACGATGTTAAAGAACTTCATATGGCTTTGCCATATCTTGAAATGGTGTTTTTCAGCCACGACTAAGTAAATCATCTAAAAATTAGTTGTTTACAGCCAAACTAAACACTGGTAAATTCAAAATAAGTTTTGCTGGAAGATTTTTAATATGAATATTCTTTTAAAAGAGTTTACCCTTGAATCACTTACCCCCAGAGAGTTACATAAAAAATTCGGAAAGATGCTCTAATGTATCTAAAATAAAGGGCGCAACATGGATATTGCAACTTGCCAGGAACTTACTCCTGGTGATATCCAGAAAAACTTAAAATTTTGCATGTTTTTACCCTTCGGGAAAGCCGGAGAACTTGAGATCCTTCGTTATCAAGGGATCGCGGTAGATGATTCTATCTTCACCCTTGATGCCTTGACTCTAAAGCCCTCCAGCTTTTGCAACGTTGGGGTTAAATTGAATGTCGCAGGTCAGATCCGCTTGGCAATCGTCGTGAAGCATAGATGTGAATGCAACCGGAATCCCATAAAATGAGAATTTATCTTGATTGCTGCAGTCTGCAACGTCCATTTGATGATAAATCGTATCCGAGAATTGCTGTTGAAGCTGAAGCAGTACTTGTTATACTCTCCTTGTGCGAATCAGGAAAATTACAACTCATATCCTCGGATGCACTTTTATTCGAGATTGATCAGATTCCCGATCAGGGTCGTAAAGAGGAATCTATGGCAATTCTCAAATTAGCAAAAGAAATAGTAAGGTTGACACAGGAAACGGAAACTCTTGCGAAGAAACTGGAAGCCTTAGGCCTCAAACCATTAGATGCTTTACATTTGGCATTTGCATCAACTTCAAAAGTCGATTTCTTTTGTACTTGTGATGATAAATTATTAAAAAAAGCCAAACAATTCGATGAATTGAGCACAAAAACAGTGTCTCCTGTCGAATTGGTAATGGAGGTAGACATTTGAATACCGAAACAAGGTCGATATCTGAAATTAGCCGTAGAGCAACTCATATTCTCTTTAAAGAAATGGGTGTGGTTGAAACCATCCGTTTTTTAAATCAGTTTTCTGTTGGCCACAGTGACTACACAAAAGAGCGTGAAAAATGGTTCGCTAATTTAACCCTTGATGATATTATCCATCGGATAAAAGAAGAGAATGAGTAAGTTCAATAGGGCGAATGATTAAAATAATTCTTTAACAATTCGAAATCAGAATAGCGAAATCCAATAAACAAAGGGCAGTGATCAGTGATGTGTAATGAGTTATGCGGAAAACCAGAATGCAAGACCAGGGACGCACACGGAAACACACTGACAAAAAGATAAAAATCCAGTTCGCAGATCAGACTTCGCTAAAAGCTTCCGACTTCGCTTAATAGCTACGACGGGACGAGACGACTTGACAGGTTACGCAGATTAAAAAAGGCTGTCTCAACCAAGACACAAAAGACAAGCTAAAAAACAAGAATAATTAGACAGGATCGTCTGAATATCTGTGATTAACTCAACTTTAGAGATTCGTCATTTTAAGCAAAATTTGGTTATAACAAACTGAAATAATGCATAAAAAGCTTGAAGAGCCCAATCTGTTGATATATAGTGGATTTACGACAAATCACCATAATATCAAACAGAAAGGGCTCAAATGGGAC
>VMSV01000058.1 GCA_013791935.1 Desulfobacteraceae bacterium
GGGCGATCCATCATTGACCAGTTTCAGCACATAAGGATAGATGTGATCAACGATCCTGGCATATCCCTCTGCCGTGGGATGGATGCCGTCGTTTTGATTATATCTTCCTTCACCGGCAACCCCTTCAAGGAAAAACGGAATGAACAGGAGGTTATGCTTCAGGGCAATTTCCGAATACACTTTTTTAAATTCTTCTGCATATCGGATACCTAAATTGGGAAGCATTTCCATCCCGCCGAAAAGTATTTTGATATGATTTTTCTGTAAGATTGAAATGATCTGATCCAGGTTTTTTCGTAACAACCCGGTATCGATCCCACGCATGCCATCGTTTGCACCGATCACCAGGATAACGTAATCCGGTTTTAAGGAAGTAATCACCCAGTCCATACGGGATAAGGTTCCACTGCTGGTTTCACCGCTGATGCCGGCATTCACAACTGTGATGTTATACCCATCTGAAACAAGCCTTCTTTCCAGCTGGGCAGGGTAAGCCCAGGACTCATCCACACCCAAACCTGCGGTCAGGCTGTCTCCCAAGCCAACAATTGTTTTTGAGGCTCCAATTTCGATTTCCGCTTTTTCAGATTCCGAGCCTTTGGATTCCGGTTTCTCACGGCATCCGGAAAAGACAAAACCCAACACTAATATTAGCCCGGCAATTAAATATACCAAATTCGTCATGCCGGACCTGATCGGGCATCCATGACCTTTCCGGATTCCGGTTTTCGCCGGAATGACAATCCTTGGGGAAAGTCTTCCATCATACGGTTTATCCATCGGGCTGTTCCTTTAAAATCGAAATGGGTTTTTTATCAAGGATCGATCTGGATGCAAAAATACCGATAAGGACAACCAGAAGGACAACTGCCAGCACCATCAAAACGCAGGTGGCCAAGAAGAAATGATAGGGTATCTCCAGCACATGTTTACAAATTAAATACACGACCGCCTGGGCCATGAAAAGCGCCAACAGGCCGGCAAGAATGCCCATAAAGAAATTTTCCAGGGCAATCACTTTAAAAACAAATGCTTTTTTGGCACCCAGAACTTTATAATAAACAGACTCAATGATCCTTTCCGTCCGGGTGGCAAATACGGCACTGATTAAAATCAGCAGACCGGCGGCGATACTCAGCAAAGCGAAAAATCGTATGATCGTTGACAGTTGCGTGAGCAGACCGGAGAAGATCTTTAGGGTCTCCGTTACATCGATCACCGTTATATTCGGGAATTTGGAGACAACGGCATTTTGAAGAGCGGGTATCCGGTCTTTTTCAAGATGAAGTGCCGAAAAAATCGTCTGGGGGGCCGACCCCAATATTTTTTCCTGAAACACAAAATAAAAAAAAGGACTTATGGCTTCCCCTTCCCGGGTCCTTATGCTGGATACACGCGCCTTAAGGGGAACTCCCTGAATATTAAATTCCATCATATCACCGATACTTAACGGCCGCATTTCAACTACCATATCCAATATGGATACCTGGGGTTCTTTCCAGTCATTACGAAACAGATGTTTTCCGGAAATCAGCTTTTCATTGGGCAGCAGGACCTCCTGATACGTCAGATTGAAAACGCGTGAAAAATTATCCCGCCGTTTTTCCTGTTCTTTTTCAGGATCGATCTTAATCCCGTTAATGGATACGATTCTGGCCCTAACAACCGGGTACAGGGTCACTTTTTGCCCGATGAGTTCTGTAAAGGCTTTTGCCTGGGACGGCTGGATATCAATAAAAAACACATTGGGTGCCCCAGGCGGATAGGACTGAACAAAGGACACATCCAGATTCATTTGCATCAGAAAAATTGAAAAAATCACACAAAGGGAGGCGGTCAGGGTAACCACAATCGGCTTTGTCGCGTTATCCCTGCGAAACAACCCCTTGACGGCCTGGCGAAAAGCAAGTTGCCGAAACTTAATTTTTTGGGCCAAAGACAATACAAATGCCGTAGCAATATATGTCACGAGAATAAGCCCGCACATGCCCGAAATAAGATACGCCCCGAATTGAAAATCCCTGGTATGCCAAAAAACCAGTGCGGATAAAATGACCAGAAAAATGACCCCGGAAAGGACATAGTATCTTTTTTTGGGTTTGTCGGACACATCCTTTCGCAAGATCACCACCGGGCGCATGTCTTTCACACGATACAGGGGGAAAACCGTGAACATGGCCAGAACTGCGACCCCCAGAAAAATACCCTCTGCGATGCCGGCCCATGACACAAGCAGTTGAATATTCGTGGGCAAAAAGCTGCGAAGCATGCGGGCAAGACCGTTTTGAATGCCATATCCCGCAACAAGCCCGCAGATAATCCCGACAAATCCCATGATAAAAACAATGACCAGAAAATGACGGATGATATAGCGGTTGGTCGCCCCCAGGGTTTTCATGATGGCAATGGTGGCTTTCTTTTCATTGAGAAATGCAGTCAATGTCATCTGAATACCAAATCCGGAAACCACCAGAACAAAAAAACCCACCAGGGTTAAAAAAAAGAGGAAATTGTCAAGAAACCGTTTAAACCGGGATTGTGCGGTTTGAAACGTGTCAATCCTGACTTCCGCTGAAGTCGTGACGGCCTTGAGCCGGTTTGTGAGGGCATCTACATCGGCATTGTTTAATACCTTGAGCAATTGTGTATACTCCACACGACTGCCTTTCCGGATGAGCCCCAGCCGGTCGCGATCCTCATCGGCAATAAAAACACGGGGGCCGAAGGAAAACATATTCACCGGACGATCCGGCTCATTCATGGCCACATCATCGACGATCAGTGAAACATATCCCACTTTCAAAACATCCCCTGCCCGGATTCCCATCCGGTCTAAAAGAGAGGCATCCACCACAGTCCTGCCGGATTTGAGAACATCATGAAAGTTGCGGCCGGATTTGAGCAGTACCCGGCCGTAAAAGGGATACCCTTTTTCCACAATTTTTATATCCGCCAGAAGGGATGATGCATCATCGGCGGTACGGACAACACTGTTGAATTCATAAACCCTTGCGCGTTGGATTTGGCCTTTTCGGATCCAGTCCGACAGGAGGTTGTCCAATGGGCCCGATATTTCAGTTTTGGAACGGATAAGGACATCGGCCGCATGAAGTGTTCTCGCATCATTTAGTACGGATTGGTTGATGCTGTCTGAAAATCCGGTAAACGCGGTGATACTGCAGATAGACAAAGCCACACAGACCACAAATAGCAATGCCTGTCTGGATGACCGGGCCAGTTGCCGGAATATGAATAAGATACGCTGCTTCATGAGGGTTGCACTTCTATCCGTCCGTCTTTAAGGGTCAGAACGCGGTCGGCCGCCTCTGAAATTGAGGGGTTATGGGTCACCAGTACCAAGGTGGCGCCATATTCATTCTTAAGGTCAACGAGTTGGTGAAGAACCCTCTCCCCATTTTTAGAATCCAGATTTCCCGTGGGTTCATCTGCAAAAAGGATTTTTGGTTTGTTGATCATGGCACGGCACAGGGCAACGCGTTGCTTTTCACCCCCTGAAAGCTGGCTGGGCAGGTTGTCCGCCCGATCTTCCAGCCGGACCCGGGCCAGCAATTCTTGAGCCCTGGCCATGGCATCCGCATCATTTCGCAATTGTGCCGGAAACATGATGTTTTCCAGTGCCGTCATGGACGGAATAAGGTAAAAAGACTGGAACACAAAGCCGATGATATTGTTCCGCAAAGGGGCCATATCGTCTTCCGATGCATGGGTGATCTCCTGTTGATCAATAAACACTTGACCTGAGGAAGGCCGATCCAAACCGGAAAGCAGAGTCAACAGGGTGGTTTTCCCGCTGCCGCTGGTCCCGGTCACCACAAGGAACTCTCCTGTGGCCACCTTCAGCGAAATATCCTCCAGCACCTTAAGAACACGCTGATCCACTACATAGGTTTTGGTTATGTGCCGTGCTTCAATGGCAATCATGGGTTTGATTTGAGTACACATGGGTTATCTATCCCGGGTGGACATCCTGTCCACCCCTTGGGTGAATCAACGTTATTGGGTCTGATCTTTTTATCGATGATTACAACTCCCGCCGTCAATACGGATGGTTTTTTCTATACGTTCTGAACCCGAAATATACTCAAAAATGTATTAGGAGTCAAATGCATAGGTATATTACTGCTAATATTTGGTTCATTCAAAGCCAAACCTTAAAACAAGTAATTTTTCTTATGGCTGACATTCGCATTGAATCATCAATATTCGACAGAAAGGATAAACAGAACAGAAAGGATGTTCAAAAATTTCGGGATTTATGTTACTCAGTATCATCGGCGTTCCCTATGCCGGACCTCCTGTCGGCGAATTGCGCTGGAAGCCGCTCCAAACGCCTGCATCCTGGACAGGAGAGCGGGATTCGGTGGCATGGGGAGATCAGTTCCCTCAGAATCCGGCCATGTAGCCCTATGGCCACAGCGGCATGACGGTGAAAAACGGACTGACCAATGGATGGTAGTATAAACCTAACCAAGAGGAGATACGATCAATGAATAGCAAAACACCACAAAAACACTTACGATTTATTTCAGGATTCACCCTCTTGATAATCCTTGCGCTGACGCCAAACCTCTGGGCTGTGGCAACGGATATCACCCCAACCATATCTACGAAGAATGGTCCTGTTCGTGGCTGGATAGACGAAGAGGTATCTACCTTTCTTGGCATTCCGTATGCTGCCCCTCCGGTGGGCAGCCTTCGGTTTATGCCACCCGAGAAACCCGAACCCTGGAAAGAAGTTCGGTTCGCAATTTACTACGGTCATCCGGCCATGCAGCTTAGCGCCGGGGGGGCGGCAGTGTCCTTTCCCGGAATAACCGGACCGGCCCTGGGACAGGTCTTCACCAGCCGCGAGGATGTCATCCGCCAGAGTGAAGATTGTCTGGTCTTAAACGTTTGGGCGCCCAAAATCACACCAGGAGAAAAAAAACCCGTGATGGTGTGGTTCCATGGCGGCGGATATAATTACGGCTCCGGCAATTGGATCGCCTATAATGGTCATAACCTGGCACGCAACCACAATGTGGTGGTCGTAACGGTCAACCATCGACTCAATGTATTTGGTTATCTGAACCTGGCCGAATTGGGCGGAAAGCAATACGCCGCTTCCGGGAATGCCGGTCAACTTGATCTGGTGGCTTCCTTGGAATGGGTAAGAGACAATATTTCGGAATTCGGTGGCGATCCCGGCAATGTGACCATTTTCGGACAATCCGGGGGAGGATCAAAAGTCAGTACATTGATGGCCATGCCCAAAGCCAAGGGCCTTTTTCATAAAGCTATCGTTCAGAGCGGCCCGGGTATCCGTGGGGCAACCATGAAACAATCCACAGATACTGCAAAACTGATCCTGGAAAAATTGAATATTAAACCTGACAACCTCCAGGCACTCCAGGAACTCCCGGCAAAAAAATTGCTGGAGGCTGCCGTGCAAATACAAGCCGCCACACCCGGTTTACGCTGGGGCCCGGTCGTTGACAGCGACATATTGCCTGCCCATCCCTTTGACCCGGTTGCGTCGCCTTTGTGCACGGATATTCCCCTCATGATCGGATGTACGAAAGATGAACAAACCCTTTATCTTGTGGGACTTCCATGGTGGGGCAAACTCACCGACGCGGATCTCCTTGATCGGGTCAAGGCAACCCAGGGTGCCAAAGCAGAACCCTTGATTGCTGCATTCCGAAAGATGCATCCGAACAATTCGCCGAGCTATTTGTTATCCGATGTGATGTCCACCTCTCTTGCCTTTGCCAGGACAGTGACTTTGGCCGAGCGCAAGGCAGCCCAACCTGCCCCGGTCTATGCCTATATTTACAACTGGGGTGCGCCGGTGGACGATGGTATCCTCAAAGCGCCCCATACCATAGAGATCCCCTTTGTTTTTGACAATGTCGATTTGGCGCCCATTCTCCTGGGGACGGATAAGGAAACCAAAGAATTGGGGAAATTGACCAGTTCAGCCTGGACGGCGTTTGCCCGAACCGGGAACCCCAATACGCCAGGCTTACCGGATTGGCCAAAATACGACACAGACCACCGGGCAACCATGATTTTTGATGTAAACAGCCATGTTGTCAATGACCCCATGTCTGAAGTGCGGAAAATTTTACAGGAAGAATCAAAATGATAAATATCAAAGGGGTTGGCCACGAATAGCCAACCCCTTTGATATTTTGGTACGCCCGGCCCGGCTCGGACGGGCGACCTACGGATTCGAAGGCAGGTCCTTTGAGCTTTCTAACTTCCTCAAATTAAATTATGTTTTTGTTTTTATTACAATTGTTAATTTTACCTTTTTTGTTATTTTTAGATGATTTAGCACATTTTGGAAAAAATCCACACACAGAGTCCCACACGGAATTGATCTATAAGGAATTTAACAACAACATATTTTTAATACTTATCCAATCTGAGAAAAAGGATTTATTTCGGCGTTTGGTTGGTATTCATCTAATCAAACGAATTCTCAGGAAGCTTGGTCATGCTTTTGAAAAAGTCTCAGGGCTTGACTACTTTCTACGAACTTCCTGAGATCTCGAAAAGCAGGGTTAAATCCCTAATCTATTTATTTCGGTGGCGTCCCCAAGGGGATTTGAACCCATGTCGCCGGCGTGAAAGCCCGTAATTAACAAATGAGCAAGAGCAGGAAATAACTACAAAATATAATATTTTCAGTGAATTGATCAATTTTCCATCAGTACCGGATTGGCCCGGAAAATACCCTAAAATACCTGTTTGAGGAAGGCGTCTACTTCCTATGTACTTCCAAAATTTAGGGGTCCAATTGCAAAAAATTCTTGTTATTGCAATTATTTTTCGTGGGCATTTGAGGCTCAACAAGGAAAAATTTAAATTGTTTTTGCCCTTCAACTCAAAATAACGATTTTCCTATCGTCAAAACCCAACAAACGAATCCGGCTTTCGGAGTCGATTCGGTTCCCAAAACGGGAATCGAATGAGGTCTGAATCGGTTTACTGGAAGCCCATGCTGATTTTTCAAACACCCGATTCTTATTTGGCCTTTAACAACCATTTAAATGGTTTTATCATCCGGATCTGGTAATCATAGAAAACATGAACCCTGGATCAAAACAAATTTCCTCCAATATTTTTCATTATTGCCCTGCCCGGCTTTATCATTTATTGTTTTCGGATCGGTGTCATAAAATCTATAAAAAAGGGGCAAATCCATCATGAGCCTGAATGAAATTAATAAAATCCAAACGCGAATGGCTGAACTCGAAGAATTGATAGAGGAAACCAAAAAACGGCTTCCGGCCCATTCCGTCAAACCTCCGGTGATGATGGATCTTCTGGAATTGGAAGATGAGTACGATGTACTGCTGAAAAAGTTGAATGAGTTAAAATCGGGAAAATAAAATGGAGGAGAATCAAAAATCTTTTGACCAGGAACTGAACAATTGCTTATCGAAGGTCCAATTAACCGCCACGCTTTGAAATTACTAATCCTTACCCTTATTTTGCCGATAACACCAGCAACATTTCTTTATTAAGAATGAATTTTCATTCGACGGATTTAGAAATACTATCCGGACGGCATAGGGCCGCTCCGGGCACAACATCAACATATTTAGTTTGGAGAGGCTAGATAAGGATGAAACAATGTTTCAGAAGATTAAATTACGGGGTAAAATTTTCGGTGGATTTGCTATTGTTTTGGCCCTCCTGGTCGCCGTAGCCTTTGCGGGGTTTAATGGACTTTCAAACATTTTGGAGAGTAGCGAAAAAGTCAGCCAAGTCGACGACCTGGTTCAAAGCATGCTCGAAACCCGCCAGTATGAGAAGGATTTTATGCTCAAGGCAAGTTCCGAGGCCGCTCAACAGGTTTTAAATAACATCAATTCCATCAAAATCGGGGTAAAAAACACTTCCAAATCCTTTTCCAATAAAAGCTATAAGGAGTTGTTTGAAAAGGTCGCCGCCCAGGTTGATGTTTATCAACGAGCATTCAACCGCTATGTCGACCTGAAAACCAAGATGCAACAGACCCTTATCGATATGCAGTCAAGGGCCGACACAGCCATGAAAGAAATACAGGATTTCCGTGAAGTTCAGAACCGTGAACTTGTTGAAATCCGCAGTAAGGGACAGGCGTCTCTCGTTGACCAGATCAGCAAAACGGAACAGATAAATGATATTTTAAACCGGATTTTAGAAAACAGTGCCAAAGCAACAGAGCTTATCTATAATTACAACCAAGGCAAAATGAAAAGTCTGGAGTTTGAGAATGAAGAAGTGCTTCAATTGGCAAACGATTTAAAAAATGAACTCCAGAACCCTGATAGTATAGAACAGTTTGATAAAATGTTGGTCCGTTACCAGGAACACGTCAATGAGTTTAAAAATATTTTGGAAACCCAAAAAGAGACTAAAAATATTGACGGTTTTCTGGAAAAGTCTCAAAAGGCGGTCTATGCCGGACTGGAAGTACGAGTCAGCTTTGTCGATCAACTTGAAAAAATCCTGGCCGAAACCGATCTGCAGATGGACGAACGTTTGGACAACACCACCTCAGCCAACCTGCTCTATGCCAAGTTCAACGAAATTCTAAGGGATGAGAAAGATTTTGTCATTGACGGAGATTCAAAAATCTTCAGTCAGGTCATAACCGGGATTGACGAATTGCTGCCCGCAGCCGAAGCCCTATCGACGCGTCTGAAATCCTCTGAAGACGTCAATAAGATAAAAGGTATCATTGGGGGTGTAACTGCATTTAAGAAGGCCTTTGTAGAATATGATGAGATGGTCAATAAGCTGGCCGAGGCTGCAGGTGAAATGTTATCAGCTGCCAGATTATCTCAAACGCTATGCAGTGACGCGCGAAAAATTCAGAGAGCCGAGATGACCCTCCAATCCAATAAGACAAGCGGCATGATGTTCGGCGGGACCATTATCGCGTTTATTATCGGTGCGCTGCTGGCGTTTTTCACTGCAAAAATCATTGTAAAATCACTGCACAAGGTCATTGCTGGATTGACGGACAGTTCCGAAAAGGTATCTTCCGTATCAGGTCAACTGGCAGAAGCCAGCCATTCCCTGGCGGACGGCTCTTCACAGCAGGCCGCCTCTGTAGAAGAAACTTCCTCTTCCCTTGAAGAGATGGCTTCAATGACAAAACAGAATGCGTCCCATGCTACTCATGCGGACCATCTTATGCAAGAGGCAAAAGGAATCGTAACCAGCGCGAACAAAACCATGGCCCAGCTGACAGAAGCGATGGGGGAGGTATCCACAGCCAGCACGGAAACCTCAAAAATCATCAAAACCATTGATGAAATCGCTTTCCAAACAAACCTTCTGGCCCTGAACGCAGCAATCGAGGCTGCGCGGGCCGGTGAGGCCGGAGCAGGATTCGCCGTTGTGGCCGATGAGGTCCGAAGTCTGGCCATGCGGGCCGCTGAAGCGGCAAGAAGCACATCATCGTTAATTGATCAAACCAGCAGCAGAGTCAAAGAAAGCGCCAAATTGGTCGCGGACACAGAAAGCGCATTCGCCCATGTAACAGAAAGCGCCACAAAAGTCGCCGAATTTGTCAGTGAAATTGCTCTTGCCAGTAATGAACAGGCCCAGGGGATTGGGCAAATCAACCATGCAGTCGCTGAAATGGATAATATTATTCAGCAGAACGTTGCTAACGCTGAAGAATCCGCAGGAGCGACCGAGGAACTTAACACCCAAGTCAAGCAACTGGAGATCTTCATTGACAACCTGGTTTCTCTGGTCGGAAAACAGGGAGGACCTGGTACGCGACGGTCACTGGTAAAATTCGGAGATGACGAACCATCCCTCGAAGTGCTGGCTGGAGCAGGAAACCATAATAAAATTCATTGCGAAGCTTCAGCAGTGAAGAGTCATGAAAAGTCACCGAATGATTTGATTCCACTTGATGATGCCGACTTAGCTGGTTTTTAATTTGAAAATCAGCCTCCTTATCAACTCCCTAAAGTGGTGGGCTTGCTGGAGCTCACCACTTTTTTAATCTGAACTGTAATAGCACGTTTCATCAACCGACAGGGTGCGGATCTTAAGACCTATTTTACGTACTCGTCAACCCAGGCCAATATCTCCTTGGCTTCTTCAACAGGCGCTTCCAGTGCGATGGCATGCCCGCAGTTCATGCGCACATATTTCCAAGAGCCTTTCACAAGTGATTTAACACGTGTTACGTCCTGATCATCCAAGGCCCCCATAAGCCGACCCTGATGCATGAACCAGTTTGCATGCAAAAACAATATCGGCTGCGTGATCCTGGCAAGCGTAGTCGCGTGATCAAATCCTTCGCCTGCCGTGCCTTCTACGAACGCCCTGGAAAAATTACCGTCAAATTGCGAAGTGCTTCTAATTAATATTCGCACGGATTGAGGCAGTATTTTAAAATCTATGGGACTGCCAGGGGAAAAAGCCTGTTTCACTGCTATCCACCAGGCGATGATTTTCTGTATCACTTTGGGTGGCGCTTTCATGTCCATCACACCCTTGGCATCCTCAGCCGCCTTCATTAATTCCTCAAGGAAAAACCTTGAATAGCCTCCGCCGCCCGCGATGGCCATCCTGCTCAACCCCAGGAACATATCATAAACCCACGTGTCCATGATGGCAGGCCATTCGCAGCGAAACAGCGGTGGGTCCTCAAGAATTATCGCCTTGACCCATTCCGGTGAATTGGCCGCCAACCATGAGGTCAACACCCCGCCGGATGAATTTCCGGCCACTAAGGCAGGCTTCCCCACTACGCCTTTTAGAAATGCGGTCATATCCTTGCCCAGTTGATTGAACGTATATTGGCCCGGTGTCCAACTGGATTTGCCATGACCCCGCAAGGAAACAGCAAATACCTGGAATCGGTCTGAAAGCTCGGGCATGATTAAGGTATATTCCTCCCATGTCACTGTTTGGCCGGGTATGAATACCAAGGGTGTCCCATTGGGCGGGCCAGCGACATAATTCATTCTTATCTCACCCGTGTGAAAATAATTCTCTTTAATACCGGCCTTTATTAACGCTTTGTCCACTGGTTTTTCCGCCTTCATTTTTTTGATTCAATTCAATGATATTTTCACTCTCGGTCATCACGATCTCTTCACGATAAAACGCTATAGCTTGACAGAAAATTCAAACCCGTCAGGCAGAGGAATGGTCATAGACATAAAACCGTTGTCAAGATTCTGTACATAAGCGACATAGGAAGCAAGCGATTTTTTGACGAATGGCGAGCACACGTTGTCAGCCAGCACAACTCCCCTCTTTCGCAAAAAAGGGAACAGCACCTTGAGGATAGGAATATACAAGTCCTTTGAACCATCAATCAGAATCATGTCAACATCTCCACCCGGATCCGCCAAAGATTGCATTGCATCCCCCGGACGGATATCCGTGTATTGATCAAGTCCGGCGGCTTTTAAGTTTGCCTGTGCACGGGTCACTTTTTCGTCAACGAACTCCGAGCCGATGACCACTCCGCCACCGTTATCTTTAATGGCGGCGGCAAGAAAAATGGTTGAAAATCCAAAAGACGTTCCAAATTCAACAATGCGCTTGGCATGGATAGCGCGTGCCATATTATAAGCAATGACCCCGTGTTCAGGAGAGAATTGTAACGAGAGGGCCTTCATTTTATAATATTGATGGGAAAACGACGGGTTGCGCCCTATCAGCTTATTAAACAGATAGGGAAGCATTTTAAGCGCAAATTGGGTGTGATCCTTTTTTGAAGACGTTTGGAGTTGTTCAAGGATGGCTCTAACAGCGGCATGCTCCAGAGAACACTTGCATTGGGACGTATCAAAATCGGTTGAGTTCATTTTTAAATACTCTCCTTGCTATTAAAACGGTCATTAAATACCCGACGGATTCACCCTCACCCTGCCCCCCCGCCAAAGGGGAGGGATAACATCTAAATCACCATAAGATCCCGGCCCATCGTTATCTTCCCCGTATAGATATCTGACGCGCCTTTTGCCCAATCCCTTTCAAAATACCACACCGGGGCAACACCAGGAATCAAATGGGTAAATACGAGGTGTTTGGCTCTTGCTTTTTTTGCTATTTCTGCCGCTTCTATTGTAGAGCTGTGATATTGTGTGATCCCATCCACCATGGCCCTTTTTTCAGGAAATTGTTTCAACACCCTGTCAAGCCACCTTTTGCTGTAAGCCTCATGGACGAGAACATCCGCATTTTCAGAATAGCGGACCATATTCTCACAGGGAAGTGTGTCGCCTGAAATGACAATCGATTTGCCTTTGTATTCGAATTTATATCCAACAGCCGGTTTTACAATCCCATGATCCACAGGAAAAACAGTTACCTTGACACCCTCTTTTTCATAGATGATGCCTTCTTCCATCTCTGTATAATTTACCATGGCACCCTCCGGGCTATTTTTCGCCTGGGCAAGGCGCAAGTGGATGTCCCAGCTTAAGTGCTCCATTAACTTTCCGATAATATCCCTTGTATTACCCGGCCCGTAAACGTTTAAGGGTATACTGCGGCCGGAATTCCATGAACTGATCAAGACATTTTCAAATCCGGAGTTATGATCACTATGGTGATGGGTGATGAAAACGTCTTCTATTCTTTCAGGTGCAATACCTGCCTCCACGAGTCTTGTGACGACTCCTGCACCGCAATCCACAAGAAATACTTTTTTCCCTGCAAGGATCACCTGAGCAGGTTTTGACCGATAAATACTGGCCATTGGCATGCCGGTCCCGAGTAAAATCAGCTTCATTTCCGGCTGCATTTCCGGAATGGCATCCACCAATTCCATCGGATGGGTATAAAGCTTAAAGTCGCCGCTTAACGCTTTAATGCCCGCAGCACCTGCCATCACACCTCCTGCTCCCAGAAAAACCCCTCTGAGAAAACTTCTTCTGTCCATCCCTGCCATTTTTATACCTCCTCGCTTTTATATGCTTATTTTGTTGGTTTTAACCATCAGTGGAACATAAGACCCCTTGCGAAAATCGAACTGAAATCCTTTTCCGATGCGAGGTTCACATGGGTGGCCCCGCGTGCCATTCCTTCCGCTTTCTTTCGTTTTTCAGGTGAAAGAAGCATGATCCTGGCTCCGCTCCCGGCTGCGTTGCCCACCTGGATATATTTCTCCGGGCCGATCCTGGGAAGCATCCCGATATCCATTCCGCTTTGAATATCGAGATAACTTCCAAATGCTCCGGCGATCACGACCTCATCGATATCATTCTCGTGTATTCCGGCGTGCCAGAGAAGTATGGACGTGCCGGTTCTTATCGCCGCCTTGGCAAGCTGGATTTCACTGATGTCCCCACGGGAAAACGTAATTTCCAAGCCATTGTTTCGATCCGCGGGAATAACGACAAACTCAGGTTCGGCATTAATTCCCACGCGGCAGTCCGGGCAATCAACGTTTATCTTCCCTTTCCTGTCGATGATCCCCGCTTTCAGCATCTGCGCCACAAGATCGAGGATTCCCGAACCGCACAACCCTTTTGGAGATCCTCCATCAACGGTTTTGTATTCGATTTTTTTGTTCCGGATAACGATTTTTTCCATGGCCCCGGTGGCCGACCGCATGCCGAATCGAATATGCGCGCCTTCAAAAGCCGGACCTGAAGCCGCGGAACATACCCAATGGCGCTCATGGACGATCAGGCTGATTTCAGTGTTGGTCCCGATATCAAGTCCCAGAACCACACCTTTTTTTTCCGTCATGCCCGAACCCATCAACATGGCCACATGATCACCGCCGACAAATCCTCCGATATTGGGGGGAAAATATACGTTCCCTTCCGGAGAAAAATTAAGATTAAGGCTTGGGGCCGGAACCTCCATGGCATTTATCTCGGCAGGAATGTACGGGGAACACCCCAGACTCCGGACCGGAAGACCGATGAGAAAATGATGCATGGCTGTATTGCCCACAACCACGGCTTCCTGGATATGCCGGGTCGTTTGACCGGTCCGGTCGCACAGTTGGCGGCTCAAACCGTTAATTGCCCGAACCACGGAGTTCCGGAGCTGTCCGCCCCCGTCGGTTGATTTGAATGCGTGGTGTATCCTCGCCATAAGGTCTTCGCCATAAGCGGTCTGGGGGTTGATCCTCCCCGCTTGGGCCAGGGTTTCCCCGGTCTTGAGATCCACAAGGTAAGCAGCGATTTTGGTGGTACCCAGATCCACGGCAAGACCTGTTCCCATGCGGCCAATCCCAATCTTTCGCACAGGAACGGCTGTTTTGCTGCCATGGAAAGAAGATATCCCTTCCGTTAACAAACGAGGACCCGTTGAATGATCCTCCTGAGGAATGAAGACCGCCACATCACTCCTGATGAAGGTCTGACACGCCAAACGCCATCCGGATTGAACCTTATCCCGGCCAAGCGTGTTCATCTCCCACTCAAGGGGGGGCAAAACGTCTCCGCGGGTTACGAGAACCGCGCAGTGTCCGCAGGTGCCGCGACCTCCGCAGGTGGCGCCGGTGGCCACCCCCAAACGTCCGAAAACTTCAGAAAGGGTCTGGTCTTCCGCACAGTTCAAGCGGCGCCTGGAGGGTTCAAGCGTTATTTCGAACATGGTTTGGGACTCTTACAGAAAATGTTCAAATTGAATACTTTCACCTTTTTCAATGACAACGACCTCGTCATCCCAGGGTCCGTTGACCAGTTTTATCAGCATCCGGCTGGAACCTTTCAGCTCCTCGAACTTAAGCCCGAACCGTTCTGCGGTCCTTCTGGCATAATCCCGGCTTTCCCCCATGTCATGCACGCCGTTGTCAATCAAGGTCAGTTGGTTGTAATTGGCCAGCATGATCTTGATGATCCGGTCTGCGCGCTCTTTTCCATACTTCTGGACAGCATGTTCGTACTCTGAAAAAGGAGTATCCCCCTTCCTGATCCATCCGTTGGTCAGATAATAGGTGCCTGGATGGGACCGGTGACGATCTTTGTAATCAGACCGAGAACCCAAGAACAGGGCTATACAGTCATCCACCTTTGGGACGATGAGCCGACAACATGAAGCCTGAATGCCGATGACAGCCTGAGCGCAAAGGCCATACCCGAGAATAACCGTATCGTAATTCACGGCCTCGGTGTTGATGGATTCCTGCAGGGTTTGATGGAGTTTGTCCGGACTCATATGAAGCCGGAAATCCAGAACATGGCAGGGCATTTTTTCGGGAAGGACCGAACGAAACTCTTCGACGACAATTGCGCAGGCCATGAAAAGGATCTTTGAATCATCCATCTTCTTCTCAACTTCGAGCCGCAGGATTCGGATCGATCATTCCGGAGCGAAATGCCTGTGTGTAATGCCGGCAGAATCTATCCCTGCCCAGAACAAGTTCGGTGGCGTAAATCATGTTGACCAGCCCTTGTTCCATGGGGTTCATGATCGCTGCATCCAGGCCCGCGAGAATGGCCTGGGCTATAAACGCCTGATTGACCAGGGTCCGGGCAGGCAGCCCAAAGGATACATTGCTTAAGCCCATGCAGAATTTGATTTCGGGGCATTCCCTTTTCAGGGCCCGGATGGTTTCAAGAGCGATCAGAGCCCCATCCTGACGCGTACTCACCGCAAGCGCCAGGGGATCAACATACACATGGCTGTCCGGCAGACCTGCCTTTCGGGTCTGATGGATGATCCTCATGGCGATTGTCAGCCGTTTTTCGACATCCACAGGAATGCCCGCGTCATCCAACAGAAGCGCAATGACCGGGCTCCCTTTGTCCTTTGCCAGGGGAAGAATTCCGTCCAGTCGCGCCTGTTCACCGCTGATGGAGTTGATCATGGGCGTATGTTTTACATGGGCCATGGCAACTCCAATGACCGCGGGATCGGCGCTGTCCAGACACAGGGGGACATCCACGGCATCCTGAACGGTGTTGACCAGCCAGACCAGGTCCTCCGCTTCCTTTCCGCCTCCGGTTCCGGCATTTACATCCAAATAGGCGGCACCGGCACGGACCTGCCGAAGGGCCAGGTCCCTGATAAAGTCACAATCTCTGCCGGTAATGGCAGAGGCTGTTTTTTTCAAGGTCCCGTTGATTTTTTCTCCAATGATCAGCATGCCTGCCCTCCCCTTCGTATCCTGATTACTTACTGCTACCATGGACACTAGCCGCTTTGATAAATGCTTCCATGTTTTCCGGTTTTGCATTGATCGGGGCGTCGCAACCCGGGCAAAGGATCAGTCCTGTTCCCTGGAACAGATCCACGCGTTCTTTGACATAAATATCCACATCCTCGGGCGTTCCCGCGCTCAGAAGGGCAGAGGGCACATCTCCCATTACTGCCATCCGATCCCCTACCAGTTTTTTGAACGCCGTCAGGTCGGTCATGCCATCCGGATTCAGGATGCATTTTTTGGCCGGAAGTTCCTGAAGACGAATCAGATCCCGCGTCCAGTCCTGATCCCAGTGAAGGACAGGCGTAAAACCTTTTTCCACAAGTACTTCAACGACTTCAAGCATATAGGGCCATACAAAACGATCCCAGAGTTTAGGGGCGACCATTGCACTGGCGGATCGCCAGCCGCCCACCCAAGCACCGTTGATACCGGGACGGGGAACCGCGGCCCGGATTTGGTCCAGGGTTTCCGAAAACATCTGTTTCATGACGGCTTCAACCTTGTCCGGCATCCGGTAAAGATCGAAAAAGAATTTGCTCATGGAGCGGCCCCCGCTCAGGTATTCAAAGGGAATGATGGCGGGCAGCGCATCGCTGATGGCAACATACCCGTGATCCTTATAACGGCCAAGCGTCCGTTCCTGGTTCAACATGACCCATTCCAGAAAGGTATTAAATTCGTCCTGATCGATGACCCGGGGCAGGAATTCCATCAGATAGGTGTTCCACCCTTTTTTTAGAATCGTATCATACTCATCCTTCTTCATCATTTCAGCTTCCACTACCTGCCAGAGATTATCCGGAGGAAGCTCTTTTCCAGGAACGCTCACACGGGAAAGCCATGCGAAACTGAGCCGGGGGGTCATTCTCCCAACCACCGGTTGATTGATGGCATCCAGTTCTCCAAACCCGCTCAGCCTGTCCATGGCCGCCAGGGTCACGTTTACCGCTCCTTCCCCATCTTCGCAAAATTCAGCCATGGACATGCCCATATAACGGGGTGAAAACGCCGTGCCGGCATAAGCCACCGGAAGCCGGTCAACGGTGGAAAGGCTGATGGTTTTTTGTATCCGGTTCAACCGTTCGGTATAAAGTGTTTCCTTTTCCATGGTCTACACCTCCGTGGTCCAGCGATCACAAATGGAAACCGCCGCCTGTGCATCGGCTCCCATGGCATCGGCGCCAATATACTCCCGGACTTTGTCCGTCATGGCGCCACCCCCGACCATGACCTTGATGCTCGTCCGAAGGCCTTTGGTTGTTAATCGGTTCATGGTATCTTTCATGGAATCGTACGCAACCGTTAACAGTCCTGACAACCCAAGAATACGTGCTCCGGACTGTTCCAATGTATCGATGAAAACATCGGCCGGAACATCCACGCCAAGGTCAATCACATCGTAACCGTTGGCCCTGAGCATTCCTACCACCAGGTCTTTTCCGATATCATGGACATCGCCTTTGACTGTCCCCACAACCACTTTATCCCGGAGGCCGCCAGCGTTTTTTTGAGCGTCTCCACCCAGTAACTGAACGGCCTGTTTGAAAATCTCACCGGCCATGATCAAATCCGACACATAGTATTCACCTGATTCGTATCGTTTGCCGATCTGCGTCATGCCCGCCCGGCAAGCGGAAAGAATATCCATGGTTCCGGCGCCATCATCCAGGGCTTTTTTCACAAGGTTGAGCACTTGGTCTTCATTAAGATCGGACAAGGATTTACTCAATTCTTCATTCATCGTGTTTTCCCTTCTTGATAAATTGAAGACCCCCTGTTACTTAATATGGAGAGGCTATTCTTTATTTTTCACAGGGAGTCTTCAAATCGATGATATCCACCTTTTCAAAAGTTAATGGATTTGATTGAATTGATACGTAGTATTTTATCGTCCAAGAATGACTTTGTAAGGGTCAACCTGCTCTCTTAATATAGTCAATTCCTTGGGTTCCGGAGGCTTGGTTTCCACGATTTTATGCGCCCTTAAAAGTTCAAATCCACATTTTCTCTGAACATCTGAAAATTCATTTCCGGGATGGATGGAAATCACCCGCATACGCTTTGATACCGGCTCAAAGTCCATGACGGCCATGTTGGTAATAATCTTATACGGACCTGTGCCTAACGGTAATCCCGATCTCTCGCGAGAATCGCCGCCGTCAAGCCATCCCGGAGTCGTCAGGAAATCCAGCTTTTCCACAAATCTTTTTTCATCCTGTGGCGTCATCACCATCATCTTCCAACAAAAGGAGGCAAAATCATTGGCCCCGCCGCTTCCCGGAAGTCGGACCTTTGGTTTGGCATGACCACCAATCACGCTGGAGTTTAAATTTCCATACCTATCGATTTGGGCGCCTCCCAAAAAGGTATAATCCACAAACCCACGGGCGCAGTATTCCATGGCGTCACTCATACTGCCTGCCATGGCCGCCTTGTAGAAGGTCCTGGAATCACCCACCGAGATGGGCATTTCCGGAAGCTCCGGGCTCAATCCTCCAGCCTCAAACAATATCAACAGATCCGGGGCATGGGTCTTTTGCGCCAGCATGGCCGCGGCACAAGGCGCACCGGTGCCCACACCGCAAGAATCGCCGTTTTTTAACTCTCTGGCCGCCACAGTGATCATCAATTCCATCGCATTGTACTCACTCACGAATTCCCCTCCTTGCACAAAAGAAATTCCTTATTTCTTAATTCTTGCATTTTTGCCATGCCACCGTTCTTACTTATGTATTCTGTATGGTCTTTGCATGAGTAGATATTATGATTCAGAAAAGCCTTAAAACTTTCTTCATCCTTTTCAACCGCAAGCCAATTCTTCAAATGTTCTTCATCCGAAAAATATTCGTATGGCATGGTTCCGGGGTAGGCACCAAAAGGCACTTCACATACGGCGTCCACCAGGTGGTAAGGAATTCTGGTTAAACCAGGATCCCGTTTGATTTCATCTGCGGGTATGAGGCGTTCTGTAGTAATAATCAACCGTTTCGAAGCATTCGCCAAATCCAAATCAGCCACAGCAATCCCCTTAAACCGGCAATTTCCATACACATCAGCTTCATGGACATGAATCACGGAAACATCGGGGGAAAGTGCAGGCATCAGCACCAGTTTTTTCCAGGTATAGGGGCAGATTGTGGTTTTAGCCGCACTGTACCGTAATGTGTCCGTCCCCATCATATTCCGGGTGGGCAAAAAGGGCACACCCATAGCCGCAGCCTTTAATCGAAGACTGAGTGCGTAATTGGTCCATTCGGTAACTTTGACCTTTCCACTTTCAATGTATTTTCGAGAACAGGTGGACAGACCTCGGGCTTCCAATCCTACAATATATGCAGCGTCAATCCGGTCATAAACCTCCCCGGCACTGAGAATTTCCATATCGTGGGTGGCAGTATGTCCGGCAAATCCCATTTTTTTGCGACCCTGTCGCACAATCTCATGACAGGCGGCGATGGGGGTGCGGTTGGCACCGAATCCGCCGATGCCGAGGTAGTCTCCGTCATGAACAAATTTGGCGATGGCATCCGATAGTGGCATCACCTTATTAACTTTTTTACGGGACTTTCCCTTAAAAAATTCTCTTGCTCTATCCGGATCCGGATCACTGAATAGTTCGCCTATTCCTTGATCAATCACTTCTGCCATTTGACTCCCTTTTTATTTATCTTTTATCAAAAAATGAACCATCGCAGGCAGCAGTACCAGCGCCCCAACCATGTTCCACAAGAACATGAACGTCAACAGCAACCCCATATCTGCTTGGAACTTAATGGGGGAAAACGCCCATGTGGCCACACCAATGGAAAGGGTGATTCCGGTAAAGGCCACTGCCCGGCCGGTTGTGTTCAATGTCTGGTAATAAGCGGTTTTCAATTTATTGCCGTGTTCAGTTCGATAATAAATAAGCTTATTGTAGATATAAATCCCATAGTCCACCCCGATCCCCACGCCAACGGCAATGACCGGCAAAGTGGCCACCTTGATGCCGATGCCAACCTTGGTCATGACAGCCTCGCACAGAACAGATGTGATCGTAAGCGGCGCCACAACGCATAATGCCGCTTTAAAATTTCTGTAAGTGATTAGGCACGTGAGAAATACTGCCGCATATACTAGAATGGTCAGCAGCATCAATGATTTTTCAACCTCGATATTGGTGGCTGCCTCAATACCTGCATTGCCAGCCGCCAAAAGGAACTTCATATCCTTTGTGCCGTACTTTGACCCAAATTTCTCAACGGTAGAAACAACACTCTGTAATGTTTCTGCTTTATGATCATCTAAAAAAATCATTATAGGGGTAATTTTAGAATCCAACGGCATGAAATTTTCAGGTATTTTTGTTACAAGATTTTCAAGAGCGACTTTACTTCTTGGCAAGGCAACCCATTTTAAATTACCCTCCGCAAGGGCGGCATTCAGTATTTCAATAAAATCTACATGGGTCAGGACATTTTGAACCCCTTTCAAGCGCATTAATTGATTTTTTAACAATTGGGTCGCCACAACAACGGAATAGTCGCTGTTTTTGGTAGGGGGAACATTATCCAGCATCACCACAAATACATCGCTGCTTGCTGAATACCGGGTGTTCATATAAGCATTATCCAAATTGTACCTGGAGTCAGGTCGCAATTCCGGGGCCCCGGGATCCATATCTCCTATTTTTAAATCCTTTCGGAGATAGGTTCCTCCCAACAAACCGATGACCGCCAATACTACTGCGATGGTGGCATATTTGCGTTCGGTAAATTTTGATAAAAAGACCCACATGGGATGTTTTGTTCCGGCACTGCGTTTGCCGATCAGTTCGATGGTTTTGGCGCTGATCCCGGAATAGGACATGAGAATAGGTAAAAACATTAAATCGGTTACGGCCACAACCACCACGCCGATGGTGGCACCCACGGCGATGTCCTGGATCACTCCGATGCGAATCACAAGCAGTAAGGCAAATCCGATACAATCGGTAAACAGGGCTGCCAGTCCCGGTATATAATTTTGTCGGTATGCCAGTCGGGCCGCCTTCAGTTTTTCGGCGCCTTTAAGCATCTCCCTAGCCTGGGCGTTAAACATTTGAATACCATGGCTGACGCCGAGTGCAAACATCAAAAATGGAACCAGCATGGAATATGGATTCAAGCCGTAACCAAACAGCCTCATGATCCCAAGCTGCCAAATCACTGCAGCAATGGAAGAAATGGCACGCATGGCGGTACTTTTTACACATCTTGAATTGAACCACAGAAGAAACAACAGGATACAGAATGCCATTAAAAAGAAGATCCCCACCCGGGTGGATCCGTCAATCAGATCCCCGACGATCTTGGCAAACCCGGTAATATGAATTTTGATGGTATCGTTTTGGAATTGGGTTCGAATGGCCTCGATTCTTTTAGAAAATTCGCGATAGTCCAAGGGTTTTCTTGTGGTCGGGTCGATATCCTCTAAGGGGGCTATAATAATGCTGGACTTGAAGTCATTGGCCACGATGGCACCGATCTCACCAGACCTGAGCACATTCAGTCGGACCTGATCCAGGCTCTCTTGGCTGCCGTCATAGTCCCGAGGCACTACTTGTCCGCCTTCAAATCCATCCGATGTAACCTCAGTATATCGGGTCTGCGGCGTCCACAAGGACTTCAGACTTCCCCGGTTTACGCCGGGCACAAAAAATACCTCGTCGGTTATTTTTTTAAGCGTTTCCAGATACTCTTTTGAAAAAATATTTCCCTCAGTGGTTTCTACACAAATACGGACGGAGTTTCCAAGTGCCTTAAGGTTAACCTGATTGGCCAGAAAGTTTTTAATATATGGATGATACGTTGGGATCATTCTCAAATAACTGGCTTCGGGTTTCATCTGAAACATCTCATACCCCAAAAACAGGGTTACCATGATAAATATCGTCAGAAACACAGCTCGTTTGGAAAAAAGGAGACGTTCCATGAAGGGTGCCCCATTCAGGTAGTCCGGATCATTTTCCAGTGATATATTTTGATCCACTGCTCCGCCATGATTGTTTTCATCTTCCGTTAGATCTTTTCGGGTTTCGGAAGATGATTCACTTTCAGTCATTTGAATTTCCCTTTTCATATTTACTCTATTTTTCCAATTTGATGTTTTTTAAACCGTTAAGGCCGACAACTGTCAATTCATCATCATCAGATTGGACCACAGCAATCGCTGAAGGAAATTTTTCTGACAGCACTTTAAAAGTTTCTCCGTTATCCGGACTGACGTATATGGAGCCATCGACTGCCACCAAACATAGTGTGTTGTCGGACAGCCATGTGCCGCCGGAAATTGATGATCGCCCAATGCTTTTATGCTGCCAGACCTCACCGCCATCCTGAGAATAGCAGATGTTGCCCCTTAATCCGAAGGTAATGACAAAGGTTCCCTCCTGATTTCCAACCACTCCAAAAAAGGATCCGTCGTAAGGAAGGTTCAATTGTTCCCAAGTTTCACCAAAATCTTTTGATCGAAACAGTATGCCCATCTCTCCGGCAATGAACAGGTTCTCTCCTGAACGTGAAATACCGTAGTAATGGTATCCATTTGGATTTTCAATGCGATCCAGAATCGGTTTCCAGCTTTTTCCACCATCCGAAGTGTTAAAAATCATTCCGAAAACGCCGACAATAATGCCTTCCTGATCGTTTTTAAACCAGAGATCAATCAAAGGCCTTGTCGGGCCTTCTCTAAGCGCCATTGCGGAATCACTTATAAAATATCCTAAATCTTCTATTTCCGCCGCAAGGGTTTCCTGTGCTTCAACAGTCATGTTCTCTTTTTGTTTCTCAAGCAATTGTTCCTTGTCTTTTACGACATGCCCAAGTTGATCGAGTACCAGCTTATTGATTTGGTTGCCATCCAGCTGTTTGACCCAGGTTTTCCCTCCGTCCTCGGTATTAAGCACCACTCCGTCGTGCCCAACAGCCCAGCCCTTCATGCTATTCGCAAAATAAACCGCAGTCATGGTGACGGAAACCGGAACTTTAGCCTGAAACCATCCGGCGCACATGTCGCCCGAATAGAGAATATGTCCCCATGCGCCCACAGCCACCAGGTTGTTATCCACTTTTTTAACATCCATTAATGGTGAAGTCTCCGCCCTGTCTGACACGACAGCGGGCATCTGAAGCAGGTCCAGTTCAGCACATTCTGCAGATTGTGTCGCTCCGAAAAACAGGATCGCAAATAGAAAACAATAGATCACTAATCGTTTGGTTTTTTTATATGTGCTTTGTAATAGTATCTTTGTGTTGTGCATTTGGTTTTTTTTCCTGCTCTATAATTTTGCAAATAAAACTTGGTTTGTTTTTATCGTCTACCCAACTGGCATTTCGAATTTTCTTTAACATTACCAAAATACCGAGAGACAATCGAAATGCAGTCAGTTTTTTCTTTCATAAATTTATTACCGTATTTTTTTTCTCCGAAGAAGATACTTCGTTGAATTTGCTTGCTGA
>VMSV01000200.1 GCA_013791935.1 Desulfobacteraceae bacterium
ACCGGCAGGGAGATTTTTGCTTATATACCCAGCTTTGTGTTTGGAAACCTGGTCAATCTGGCGGATCTGAATTATACTCACCACTTTTATGTGGATAACACTCCGAATTCCCAGATGCGGGGGAAAATCAGTACGGATACCAAAGACATTCTGGTTTGCGGTTTGGGAAAAGGCGGGAAAGGGTATTTTGCCCTGGATATTACAAATGTTGCAAATTTCGCTCCCGATACTACGGAAACCGAAATTGCGAACAACATAGGGCTCTGGGAATTTCCAGGGGTGTCCACAGCAGCAGGAGACATTAACGATATGGGATACAGTTACAGTGCGGCTCATATCGTAAAGAGCTATTTGAAAGTGGACGGCCAGAATCGATGGGTTGTGATTTTCGGAAACGGTTACAACAGCTTTAACGGTAATGCGGTGCTCTTTATTGTAGATGCTCTGAATGGAACGCTTATTAAAAAAATCGACACAGGCGTGGGGGGGGACAATGGACTTTCCACCCCTGTGGTCATTGATAAGAACAATGACTTTATTTCAGATTATGTGTATGCCGGGGATTTAAAAGGGAACCTGTGGAAATTTGATCTCACCGGTGCCACCACGGCCAGTTGGAGTGTAGCCTTCAAAGAAGGAACCACGCCAAAACCCCTTTTCCAGGCTTTGGGCCAGCCCATCACTGCCCGACCCGATGTCATGTGGCATCCCAAGGATCATGGTTTTCTGGTGGTTTTCGGTACCGGGAAATACCTCCACAACACGGACAGAAATGATTTGAGTCAACAGTCTGTCTATGGCATCTGGGATTACGGGGATGATGAAGACGATTCCGAATACCTGGGATCCTTGGATCATTCCACGGGAGCGTTGACCTATCCTTCCGGGATATCTCTTGTGAAACAGGAAGTATATCATACGACTTCTCTTAACGGGGAGTATTACAGAACCTTGACAAACAACGAGATCCAGTGGCATGAGGTGGTGAATGGGATTGAACAGGATCTTCCGGCGGATACCGATCTTGGGCAGCAAAAACCCAATCCCGTGGTTCATGCAGGATGGTATTTTGATTTTCCCAATGCAGATGAATATGAAGGTGAGCGGGTGATCAAGGATGTGAATATTCGGGACAACAAACTGTTTGTGCTGTCCTTTATTCCCAATATTTCTCCATGTTCGGGAGGGGGCAATTCCTTCTTCTATATCATGGACCCGAACAACGGGGGACGCATCGATATTCCCACCATAGATATCAACGGTGATGGGAAAGTGGATGATGACGATTTGATTCAGATCGGAACGGATGAGGAAGGAAACCCCATCTATGCCTCGCCAACAGGCAAGCTGAATATCGGCATGCTCCATGCCCCGAAATTTATCAAGATCAGAGACAATCTGGACAAAGTGATCATGAGCGATTCTTCCGGAGATATTCCTGTGGTAGATATCACGGGGGAATCCTTGGGGATGTATTACTGGATAGAAAGATAAGAAAAAAAAATAGGCTGAGAAAATCCCGGTATGGAAAACTAAGGAGAGGATATTATGGCGAAAATCATCAGGCGATGCTTAAAAAATATGTGGGTCTTGGCCTGTCTGGCCATTCTTATAGGCCCGGGGCCCCAGCTTATTGCCCGGGAAGGCGGAAGTGAACACAAGATGGTTCGAGACGTTGTCCAGAACCCCTATAAAAATTATCCGGAAGAATTCACCGGGAGAGGTGTTCTGGAAGCTCTTAATTCTAAAATCGTGGTGATCAGTGATTCGGAGTACAGCCTGGATTCCAATGTAAGTTTTCACTTGCCGGGCAGGGACCATGCATCCCCTTCGGCCTTTGAAAAAGGTCAGGCTGTGGCGTTTATCGTCAATGAAGAGGGGCAGATTATTTCCATTTGGACATTAAACCAAATGGAGGATCTGATGCCGAAATGAAAAGTTCCGGAAAAGGTAGGAAAAGTTGAAGAAGATCTGTTATGTATCGCTAATCCTGGTGCTGGTTTTGGGAGTTGTCCCCTCAGGCCATGCGGAGTTCTATAAATTCAAAAACAACCAGGGGGTAGTGGTTTTTACCGATGATTTGGCCAAAGTACCTGAAAATCAGAGGGAAGAGGCATTCCAGTATGAGGATTCTCCTTCACAGGATGTGTCCCATGACCAAAATGAGGTGGTTTCAGGCGATTTGGCGGAATCTTCCTCGCTTGAAGAGGTTGCGAACTCCGATGATCAGCTGAACACCATGAATTCCGAGGACCCGGGGGAAGGGGAAAACCAGGAGATTTCGGAAGAGTGGAATGATGTTGTGAGCTCGGGTGAAGAAGGCGACATGGAGGCTGAAACCGAAACCGAAACCGAAGAAGTTCACCCTGATTCGAACGAATCCGAGATTACGCCGGAAAAAACCGAGACTGAAAACCGCTCGAGTCTACCCGATGCGGATTTGTTAAACCAGGATAAAATCATCCTGGATCAGGAATACCTTGCACTGCAAGCGGAAAAGGAAATGCTGGAAAAAAGCAAACCGCATCTGAAATCCCGGGAAGAATTACAAGCCTATCATGAGAAAATTGTAAACATCAACGAGCGGATATCCGATTTCGACGACCGCAGAAAGGTTTATTCAGACAAAGTGGATGCCTATAACGCGACAAGTAGCGATTAATCCCAAGCAGAGTTCGTTTGAACCAACAAAAAAGCAGCGATCCTCCATGGACAGCTGCTTTATTGTTTGGTAATAATGAAAAAAACAACTTTCCGGAGGCAGCCATGGTTCATCCCATCTATCTGGATTATAACGGAACCACTCCCATCCATCCTGAAGTCATTGAAACGATGAAGGTCTTCCTGGAAAAGGAGTTCGGGAACCCTTCCAGCGCCCACTGGTATGGCATTACTCCCAAAAGGGCCATTGAAAACGCTAGACTTCAGGTGGCGGAATTGTTGAACTGTGATCCTGTGGAAGTGGTTTTCACCAGCGGAGGCACTGAGGCCAACAACCATGCCATCAAGGGGATTGCCTGGGCGAATCAGGCCAAGGGAAACCATATTATCACCACCCGGATTGAGCACCCTGCGGTTCTTGAGGTTTGCCGGTATCTGGAAAAATGGGGATTTAAAACCACCTATCTGCCGGTGGATGAATACGGCTTGGTGTACCCGGAGGATGTTAAAAAGGCCATTCTGCCGGAAACCCTTTTAATAACGGTGATGCATGCCAACAATGAAGTGGGAACCCTTGAGCCCATCGAGGACATCGGAAGGATTGCCAAAACCCGGGGAATATTCTTCCACACAGACGCAGCCCAGAGTATCGGGAAAGTGCCCACAGATGTGAAAAGCTTGGGCGTGGATCTTCTCTCCGTTGCAGGACATAAGATCTATGCGCCGAAAGGGGTTGGGGCCTTATTTATTAAAAAAGGAACCTCTTTGGATCCTTTCTGCCACGGAGCCGGGCAGGAGAGGGGATTCAGAGGCGGCACGGAAAATGTTCTTGAAATTGTGGGTCTCGGAAAAGCGTGCGAAATATTAAGGAAGGATTTTGCAGCCCGGCAAGAAAAGATGATGGGCCTTACCCATGGCTTGTATCAAGGACTACTCCATCATGAAATAGACATGAGGCTGAACGGCCATCCTGAACTTCGGCTTCCCAATACCCTCAGCCTGTCTTTTAAAGGGTTGGAGGCCAATCGCATTCTGGAAGAAATAGGCCTTGACGTGGCGGCTTCCGCCGGTGCCGCCTGCCATTCAGATACCATTGAGATCTCCCATGTGCTGAAGGCCATGAATGTTCCGGTTGAATGGGCCAAGGGCACGATCCGATTCACTACCGGCATGATGACCACGGAAGATGAAATTCACAGGACCATTGTCATTGTGGCGCAAGCATTGAAAAAACTCCGTAAAACAGGGAGCCATTAAATATTGATGACTTTGTCCGCCAGTTGCATGGCCGTAACAATATCCAACATATTGGTGGTTTCACCCACCTGTTTCTGATCCAGCAGATTAAAATGGGTCAAGCAGGTTCCGCATACCAGAATGACTACCCCCTGATCTTGCAGTTCCAGTAGATCCTCCAGACTTTCCGATCCGTTTACGCTGAGCTTGACACCGTTATTCACAAAGACCACGCGCCATAAATCCTTTCCCATCTCCTTCAGGGTTTTGATGAAATTGATCATCAATTTTTTTCCGAGGGTTTCATCCCCGAATCCCATCCGGTCCGTGGCCACCATAACCATGATATTCCGATTGCCTTCAAGACACTCTATTTTTCCCATCGCGATCGCTTGAGGGTTTTCCATTTCCCCGATAATGAGGAAGTCCTGGTTTTGGTTTTTGGTATCGGTAACATATCCCTTTGAAGACAGGAACCGGGAGACATTCTGCTTTGCGGCCTCATTATCCACCAGAATACTGATTTTTGAAACAGCCTCGTTTTCAATGGCTGATTTGGCCTGCAGTACCGGGGCCGGGCAGGCAAGGCCCCTTGCGTCGATTTCTTTCATAAAAGCTCCTTTTTGTCGGTGTTGTCGATGTTATCGGCAAAATAGATTATCACAATTATACGTTATGTCTAATTGATATGTTAAATTGAAAATGGGTTTTTCATAGATAAAACAGATGGAATATGAATTGGACCTAATTTGAGCGATTTTCGAGTTTGCCGCAGATGGAAGGAAAATGGCATTTCGCTATAGTAGCCTATGCGGGATGGCATTTGACGCCGCAGATGCGGTGAAATCGGAAGTCCCGAAGGGTTTCAAAATTTTGGCATCTAAAGGATTTAATTCCCTATAATCATATAACATTTCTCATGGTCGAAATTTTGAAACGCTTAATTTAGGTTGGACCCTGTTTCGGAGGTTATTTTTTATTCAACACTTTCCTTACACACGAAGCGAGGCCGGTATAGGTAAAAGGTTTTGCCAGAATGGCGCTTATTCCGGTATCCTTTGTTTCCGGGTCATCGGTTCTTCCGGCAAAACCCGTGCACAGGATGATGGGTAAGTCCGGCCGTACAGAAAGGATTTCGTTCGCAAGATCATCTCCTGTAATATTCGGCATGGACAGGTCCGTGATCACCAGATCGTATTTATCAGGTTGAGAACGGAAGATTTTGAGGGCTTCAACAGGGTCTTGGCGGGTTTCAACCACATAACCCAGCCGTTCGAGAAAAATTTGCCCGATGGTTAGAAGGGAATCCTCATCATCCACAAAAAGAACTCGTTCATTGCCTCCGATCGGGTTTTTTTCCGTGACTTCATTCGGGATTGCCAATCGGGGTATTTCGGGAAAAAACAGGGACAAAGCGGTCCCCTTGCCGATGGTGCTTTCAATACGAATAGTACCGTTATGGGATTTTATGATTCCATGAGCAATGGATAACCCCATACCGGAACCTTTTCCGATTGTTTTTGTGGTAAAATACGGGTCGAAAATCCGGTTGAGGGTGTCCGGATCAATCCCGGATCCTGTGTCTTTTACAGTGATCCTTAAATAATTCGCTGAAGGCAAATCCGGAACCAAGGTTTCAGGCAGGTCTTTGGAAGATATTCTGTCTGCTATGATTTCTATCCTTCCCCGATCTTTAATGGCCTCCAAGGCATTATCGAACAAAATCATCAGGAGTTGATGAATCTGGGCTTCATCGGCAAGGATCACTGGGCAGATTGCCGGAAAACTGCTTAGGATTTCAATGCCCGGCCGGGCTTTTTGTTTGAGGGTCATCAAGGATCCCTGAAGAATGGTCAGGAGATCGGTATGTATTAAGTTGTCTTCGGTTTTGAGGCTGAAGCCAAGCAATTGTTTCACAACATCTGTACCCCTCAGGCAGGCTGTTTGGATTTCAGCCAAGAACCCTCTGGAAGAATACTTTTCCGGGATTTCTTGAAGGGATAATTCAGTGTTGCCCAGAATAATTCCAAGAATATTATTAAAATCATGAGCGATCCCACGGGCAAGAGTTCCGATGGATTCCATTTTCTGGGCATGGCGAACCTGCTCTTCCAGATACTTTTCATGGGATATGTCCCGGAAAAAGTTCTGAATGGCATAGGGTGTTTCGTTTCTAAGAATCAGCGAACGCCTCATTTCCACGGTTTTAGAAACCCCGGATTTGGTGAGGATCTGATATTCAGACACATGTTCCTCAAAGCCTTTTTCCAGCAGAGAAGTTCTTGCCTTGATATACTCTTTTCTGGAACCAGGAGCAATCATCAGCAAAGGGCTTGCTTTCGAAATTTCCTGTTTTGAATATTCCAATAGATCAAAAAACGCCTTGTTCCCATCAATGAAATTACTCTCTATGTCGTAGATGCAGACGCAATCAAAGGAGCGATCAAACAGGGCTTTGTAACGTTCTTCGCTTTCTTTTAAAGAGGCGATCATTTGATGCCGTTCGGTGGCATCCATCACCGTTGAAATAATCACATCCTGTTCAAATAGAGGAATGGTGATGGAAGACACTATTCTCTTTTCCCCTGTTTTTGTTGCGATTTCAATGTCCGCCCACTTCATTCTCGAAACATCCCCGCTCATCACATCATCCACCATCCTTTGCCTTATGGTCTCCCTGCTTTTAGGCTCGGGGTGGGTTTTCTTAAAAAAGGATCTAAGATCCGGGATCTCCTCTTTGGGCCATCCATAGACTTCTTCAAATTTTTCGTTGATCAGTGAGGATACACCGGTGGAAAGCCGGGTTACGGCAATGCCGATGGGCATTTTTTCCAGAACGGTTTCAATAAAGACATTTCGTTCCGCAAGTTCGTCCTTGGCTTTGGAGGCTTCTGTAATATTCTGGTAAACCCCATAAAACTTTACAGGATTCCCAGTTTCGTCATTTTCAAGTTCTCCGTTCCATCTTATTTTACGTTCCATGCCGTCGGAAGGGATAATCCTGAATTCAATGGGAGAAATTTTACGGGCTGTGATCATTTCACTGATTTGGTTCAAGGCTTTTTCCCGATCTTCGGGATGAACCATATCCGGATCTATTTTTAAAGGTTTTTGTGGGACATCCTTCTCAGGAATACCGTGAATTCGGAACAGGTTTTCCGACCAAACGACTTGATTGGTTTTCAAGTTCCAAATAAAACTTCCTATTCCGGCAATTTTTTCTGCATGACCCAGAAGCTTTTCCTTTTCTTTAAGGGCTTCTTGGGCCAGAACCCGATCGGTAATGTCCCTTGCAATCTGCGTGAAACCCGTCACTTTTTGATCCACCCGGATAGGGCAATAGGAAAATTCAAAATAGCGGCGCCTGCTATCTTTATAATCGTGTTTGTATTCAACGCGAAACCGCTCGCCGTTGAGAGCCCGCTCCTTTAATGACTGCCAATAGGAAGCCGAATCCGGATCATTCATGAAGCTGTTGGGAAGAACACCCGGCTTCATCTCAATTCCAAGTGCATCTTTTAGCGAATTCGCATAGGCGGAATTGAAAAACCGTGGAACTCCATTTTCATCCGTGACCATGATGGCATCGTCGGTAGTTTCCAGAAGGGCTTTAATATAAATATTGGATTGCACCTGTTTGTTCAGATTTGCATTGGCTTTTTCCAGGTGAGAGATTTTTAAAGCCATCTCTTCCCGAGAAAGTTTTTCTGACATAAAGCCTCCGAAAATTTCAGTTTGGTAAAAGGCCGAAAAATGAAAATATGCTCAACGGGTGTCGTGGAGAAGACTCATTGAATAAGAGCATAGACGCAGTATACTGCATTGACGCACTGTGTTAGGCTATTTTATTAAAAATAACATGAAATTGCAATGTATTATTCGATTCATGGCCATGAAACATTCATCGGCTCTTTGAAAAATAAATTGAAGCCCTGTTTTTGATTCTTTTTTCCTGCGAAGGAAAAAGATAAACCCATTGAAAGTTGGGAGAACACCTGATATTGAATTGGGCAATAAAATCACTCCTGTTTACAATCAGTCCACTCATTGTTCCAATTGAACCCATCCTTATTAAAGGAGAGTGGATTTGAATAACATAGATATATTTTAATAATTTCAACGATATTTCAAAGGAGGAAACAAATGGGTAGTGCAGCTTATAATATATCAGTAGGTTTTAACGGAAGGTTCGGAGCCGGGAGCCTTCAGGAAATCGGCAAGATATCCCAGAGGGCGGGAATAAAAAAAGCCCTGATCGTATGTGACCCCATGATGGTGAAAATCGGGTATGCTGAAAAAATCAGCGGAATATTGGCTGAATCCGGGCTTGGTTCGGTCATTTTTGATCAATGTGTTGAAAATCCAAGGGCTTTGGATGTTACCGCAGGCGCAAAAGTATTTAATGAACAGGGATGCGATGGAATCGTCGCCCTAGGCGGCGGTAGCCCCATCGATCAGGCCAAAGCCATCCGAGTCATTGCCCGGTATGGCGGAACGGCCCAGGACTTCAATGCCATGGGGGGAAGCCGGGCTCGAGAAATCAAAGGGGATATGGCTCCCATGATCGTTGTTCCCACCACATCGGGTACCGGCAGTGAGGCCACCCGGGCAGCCGTGATTACGGACTCGGAAAAGAATGTGAAGTTTTTCCTGGTGAGCCCCTTTCTGCTCCCAACCAATGTGATTCTGGACCCGGCCCTCACTCTATCCATGCCTCCGAAAGTTACCGCCGCCACAGGTATGGATGCCCTGGTTCACTCTCTGGAAGCCTATGTGACGGCAAGCGCCAACCCCATTTCAGACAGTTTCGGACGCACCAGTTTTATGCTCATTGGAAAAAGCCTTAAAAAAGCCGTGGAAAACGGAGAAGACATGGATGCCCGGTCAGACATGTCCATGGCGTCTCTTTTGGCCGGAATGGCCTTTGCCATTGCTAATCTCGGGGCGGTTCATGCCTTGGCACATCCATTGGGAGGCCGTCACCACATCGCCCATGGATTGGCCAACTCCATCATGATGCCCCATGTCATGCGGTACAATGCAAAAACTTCCGAAGCAAAATATGTGGAAGCCGTAAAACTCATGGGAAAAGATGTGAAAAATGCAGAAGAAGCGGCCCAAGCCATCACAAACTTTGCCGCCGAGATCGGACTCCCCACCAAGTTGAGCGAGATCGGAATTAAAGAAGAGGATCTCATCCAACTGTCCAAGGATGCCGCAGCAGATGTGAATCACTACTCCAACCCTGTGCCCTGCACCGAACAAACCCTTCTGGAGATGTATAAGAAGGCGCTGTAGTATATTCTTTTAAAGCACCGAGAAACCTGGCCGGGCTTTGCTCCCCGGCCAGGTTTTTTTCCTTCTTTCTCCAAAATCATAAACAAATCCTGATACCAAAGCACCTAACATCATGTGGCCTAACTTAAAAGTCGGCTATTCGTGAGGCTTCGACGGTTTATTCCCTTTCGGACTCATAATATATCGAGAAAATACTCAGATAGGGATAGTTGATTTTATCTTTTCGAGCCATATGTGTTGACCCCTTTATCTAAAGTTGCCGTTACTCATAGCAAACCACGCTCCAACCGATGATCGTATCGTGCAATTTCGTACCACGTTCCCAGGTAGCGTTGCAAATCGAGTTTTCCAATAGTACTTGTATCCATAGTTTTATTGGTTGGTTGGCAGCTTGTTCCAATAAAAAACCAACATGCAATAATTAAAAAAAATACGATTTCATTTTACTTTGAATTTATCGGAATATTATTTCCTTACAATTACTTATCAATCAAATTTAGCAATCCGACGAATCATTTCCATACACATTCTTCCGTTGTGATACGGTGCTTTCCAACCATTTACTTTATCGTGAGGCAAAGTTTTGAGCTCTGCGTTAACACCCCAAAACCACTCCCCTCCTTTTTTATCGATAATATGATCCTGAATAAACAGCCAGCTTTTTTTAGCCAACTCTAAAAATTTATCGTCTTTTGAAATTTGCCAGGCATTAAAAAAACCAACTACCGATTCGGCTTGCGGCCACCAGTCGTACTGCTCCTGTAAATGTCCTTCGGCTTTTTCGTAATACAATCCGCCATTATCTGCCAACCCCTCTTTTACAGTTACTTCCAAAGTTTTCTGTATTGCATGTTCCACTTCTTCAATCAGTTCTTTTTTACCCAAAACTTCAGCAGCTTCGCACATCAACCAGGTGGCCTCAATATCGTGTCCGTACGAATCAATTTCGGAACGCACCGTCCAGTCTTTATCAAAAAATAAAATCAGATGACCCGTTTTGTGATCCAATATTTTATCCAGAAAAATGCGGATTAGTTGCTCCAACTGTTTTTCGGCTTGCTCATCTTTGTAAATACGATATAAATTTGTGTATGCTTCTAAAATGTGCAAATGCGTGTTCATCGATTTTTTCACATCCAAATCTTTAGGACTAAGTCGCTGGTCATCGGTTTCATTCCAATCGGCCGTATTTGCTTCAATGTATCCGCCAAATTCCATGTCATACGCATATTTCTCCATCAACATAAACATCGAGACAGCAATTTGCCGGGCTTTTTCTTCATTAAAAGCCAAATAATATTCCGACAAAGCATATATAAAAAAAGCTTCGGCATAAAACTGTTTTTTTTTGTCCTGCGGTTTTCCATCGGGAAAAACGCTCCAGTAAATTCCACCGTTTTCGTTGTCCCAAAAAGTTTCCATTAAAATACGAAATGCTTCATCGGCCATTTTTTTATAAATAGCAGTCGGATAAAACCGGTAAGCAGCAGAAAATGTCCATAGAATTCTGGTAGTAAATACAGCGGATAAAGGCGCTTCACGGAATTTGGTTCCCTCATTTGTAATCCGGCCAAAAAATGTATTCCGACTTGTATCGTAAACTTCTTTCCCCCAATAATTCAAAATATTATCGGTGAGTTCGTTTTCAAATTGTTTTTTAAGATCTTTTAAGTTCACTGGCTAATATTTAAAGAATTAAAAAAAGGTTTTTATCGTGGTCGGGAAAAAATATCCCGGCATCGATTCGAATACTATCCAATGTTTCCAATAAATCAAGGCTAATTCGTCAGGTCATTTTTTCAATTTCTATTTTAGCGGCATCCAAACATTCCATTACATGCGCCGCTTCGTATTGATAACCAAATCCCTCGTAATGACCAGAGTGATAATTCTGCGCCTCCCAACCCGATTTCCAAAGCGTAATATTGGTTGGTGCATACCAGCGCGGGTTTAGAACCAGGTAACCATTTTCGCAGGAATATTCGGTTTGTGTAGGCGAATATGAACCCAAGGTCTGATCGAGGTCAAACTTTGATCTGTGAATATCGTTCATAAATCACAATACAAGGTTTGACCCCGCTTCATTCAAAGCCACCCGGGTGATGGATACGGCAACCCCCGGGCTGAATGCGGTGACGACCTTTGAATACAACCAGGACAACAGGATGATCCGGCAGAAGGACCCGGAAGGCCATGAGGTGATTTACGAGTATGACAATGAAGGCCGCCTGCTGAAAACCATGGATGGAAACGGCAATGAGATCGGCATGGAATACAGCGGGGTCAATGGCTGCTCCTCCTGTTCCGGCGGCGGGTCCAACCAGTTGTCCAGGATCATCTATCCCACGTTTGAAAAGACCTTTGTGTATTACAAGGTCGGCAGGAAGGTTTCGGAAGACGATATCCTGGATGCCGAGAATTCCTACCGGTCCTTGTTCCGGTATGATCCAGCAGGGAACCTGGTGTCCAAGACCGACAAGGAAGGGCAAGACAACGTATTATGATTATGATGCCTTAAGCCGTCTTGTGAGTGTCACAGATCCGAATACCGGGGAGACCCGGTATGCCTATGACGATCGGGACAACCTCACCAGCCTTACGGATGCCGAAGGCAATGTGACACGGTTTGCCTACAACCGGAACAACCAGCTCATCAGGGAGACCCGGCCCCTGCTTCAGAAAACCGCCTATTCCTATGACGGGGCAGGGAACCTTGTTGAAAAGATCGACGCCAAGAACCAGAAGACCACCTACGGGTATGATGACACGGGCAAGCTCTTTGAAATTAACTACCTTGCCGTCTCAACCGACACGGTTCCGGCAAAAACCGTAACCTTCACTTACGATGCAATCGGCAATCTCACCGGATATGATGACGGAACCACCACGGGAACCTACGGGTATGACGCGCTGGCCCAAAAAGTATCCGAATCCGTGAACTACGGTCCGTTCACCAAGACCAACGCTTATACCCCAACGTTGCATAAAAAATGTAATTTCGAATCATAAAAACCAATTAAAAAAAATCACGTAATGTAACCTTAGAAATATTTCTCGAATCGACTCAAATCGATATCCAGAGAAGAGAAAAATTCACAGATATTTTTTACCCTTCGGGAAAACCGAAAGTACCGCATCTTCTTCGTTGCCAAGACTTCGCGGTAAAGTACTACAGCATTAGCCTTGGACGCCTTGAAGATACGGCACTCTCGGCTTTTGCAACGATGGGGAATCCTATCTCAAGAACGGGTTGAAGCAGACCTTCACCGGCCCGGATGGCATTTATTCCGGGTATTTGTATGACCAGAGCAACCAGCTCACCGGGGTCCAGGTGCCGAACCTGGGCTTTATCAGCATCAACGACTATACCTGGAACCGGCCAGCATCCATGACGCTTCCCGGAGGCACCACAAGGGAATTTGAATATGATCCCTTGATGCGGATCAAGAAGATCACGTCCAAAGATCCGGGCCAGAATGTGATGTTGAATTATAAGTACGATTATGACAAAATGGACAACATCAAGGCTAAGGCCACGGAGTATGGAGCCTATACCTACGGCTATGATGACCTGTACCGGCTGACCACCGCGGATAATCCGGTGCAGGAAGATGAAGGCTTTACCTATGACATGGTGGGGAACCGGCTGACCGCAGCCAACACCACCGGAGATTGGGCGTACAATGACAATAACGAACTCTTGTCATCGTCAGCCTTGACCGGCCAGCCCGATCAAGCAATATTCGAGTATGATGCCAACGGCAACACCATCAGGAAGACCGTCGGAAGCGTGGTCGCCAGCTATGTTTACAACCTGGAAGACCGACTCACCCAGATTTGGAACGGAGAAGTTTCCACCGGTTCTTTGACAGCAGAGTATTACTACGATCCTTTTGGCAGACGGCTATGGAAAGAAGTATCCGGGGTCCGAACCTATTTTCATTATGCGGACGAAGGCCTGACCGCGGAAATGGATTCTGCGGGAACCATCACCAAGACCTACGGCTACAAGCCCGGCTCCACCTGGACTACCGATCCGCTGTTCATGAAGGTGGGCACGGAGTATTATTTCTACCACACCGATCACCTGGGAACCCCCCAGAAGATGACCAGCACCAACGGGGCCGTGGTTTGGAGCGCGAAATACAGCTCGTTTGGTGAAGCCAATGTGGAAATCGGGACGATTGAGAATAATTTGAGGTTTCCGGGCCAATACTATGATGGGGAGTCCGGGCTGCATTATAATTGGTTTAGGCATTACTATCCACAGATAGGAAGATTTACTCAAGGAGATCAACTTGGATTTATTGGAGGGGATTTAAATTTATATTCATATGTTTGGAATAATCCAACAAACCTAATTGATAAATATGGCTTGTGGGGTGAGGATGTTCACTCTGGGAATCCTGATTCAGATTATGGAACTTATAGTTGGGCAAAGCAAGCAGGTTTTAATGACCGTGGTGCTGAGTTGATTGCAACAGGTAATCAATCAGTCGATTGGTGGTGGGGGTCATCGCCATTAACTGGGAATCAAGGCCGGCATTTTAACGAATCTGCTGATGGATGTGATTCTAGACTATATTATGCGAAGAGAGAATTAAAGAATGCTATTCGCCTTTTTGGTGAAGGAAAAGAGGCCGAAGCTCTTGGAAGACTTGGGATGGGTTTGCATAGTTTGCAAGACTTTTATGCCCATAAGGATTGGGATACCGGAATTCTTAGGTCGATTCCACATCCCCCATCGTATGATTGGTGGAATTTTGAATTAAATGCTGAAGCAAAAAGACTAACAAAAGAAGCAACAATGAATTATCTTAAAGAATTTAAAAGATTGACATATGATGGATATACTCACTAATCGAACAGAAATGGTATAATAAATGGTATTAATTCTTATATGGCTTATTTATTTAATAGTTGGTTTTGCGATTGGATTGTGTTTTGGGTTCATCTTAAATGGTGTTTTCCGTGTGATGCTGCTTCTTTTGTTTGGGTATCATGATAGTGGGCCATCTTGGATTGCCTCTGGAAGTCATGTGCTATATTTATTCAGTATTTTGTCTTGTGTCGTAATAGTCCAGAAATTGTTTTATGATAAATATCTAAGAAAATAATCTATTACCGCAAATAACGGTTGGCATCAATATTGCCGAACAGTTAATAGCAAGGTTAAACGTTCCGGTAAATCCGGCCGCTGAATAATTTTTTTCAACTCGGGACCAACGCGCTGCTGTTTTATTTTTCCGTCTTTTATTGTTTCAGCACCATGTCGCTATAGATTTTCGCAAACCGTTCTTTCAACCCAAGGAGACGATCCTGGACCCCCTTGGAGACCCAACCTGGGTTCCCGGACCTGGCCGAAAAAGATCGGTGTTACATCTTGAATATTGAATAACAGAAAAAAACCCAACAATAAAGGTGGATTAAAGAGAAGTACATTTATTCTTTAACCGCCTTTTTAATTTTTGTTTAGGAAGTCATTGGGTGTGATCCCGGCTTGTTTAAGGATGGCGGAAAGCGTGCCTTCGGCCATGTCTCCGGGATGGTTGGCAATGGTAGTGAAATAGGGGACGACCGAAACTAACTAAATAACTTGACAAGGTTTAATTAATTTGAGTAAAAAAAGGCATGCCAAGATTATCAAGATTAGATACGCCGGGTCTCCTGCATCATGTGATGATCCGGGGGATTGAGCGCCGGAACATTTTCCGGGATGACGAAGACCGGAATCACTTTTTAGAGCGCATGACCATCCTTGTGCCCGAAACAAAGACGCTTTGTTATGCCTGGGCGCTGATGCCCAATCATGCCCATTTGCTGCTCAGAAGCGGCCCATCCGGAATTTCATTACTCATGAGAAGGCTTTTGACCGGCTACGCGGGTTATTTCAACCGGAGGCATCGAAGGCATGGTCAATTATTCCAGAACCGGTTCAAATCCATCATCTGCCAGGAGGATGCCTATCTTCAGGAACTGGTCCGGTACATCCATTTAAACCCTTTGCGAGGAAAGATTGTGCAGGATATGAAGTCTCTGGATGGATACCGTTATAGCGGTCACGCGGTTTTAATGGGCAAAGTGGAAATGAAGTGGCAGGATGTGGACTACGTGTTGGGGTATTTCAGCAAGTCCCTTTCAACCGGCAGGAAAAAATACCGGGCGTACGTGGAACATGGCATAGCCTTTGGCAGACGCCCCGAATTGGTCGGAGGTGGTTTGATCAGAAGCCTTGGCGGATGGAAGGAAGCCCGGAAGCTGCGTTTAAAGGGTCAGGATCGTATCAAGGGCGACCAGCGGATTTTGGGTGAAGGGGATTTTGTTTCAGGGGTGCTTTCGGATTCCAGAGAAGTCTTCAATAAAAAATATGAATTAAAAAGTCTGGGAGTGGATTTTAACTCGGTGCTTAAAAAGGTATCTTCCCTGTTCGGCCTTGAAAAGGACTACATTCTTGAAAGAGGCAGGCAGGCAGACCGGGTTCGTGCCAGAGATCTGGTTTGTTATTGGTCGGTAAAAGAACTTGGCATACCGATGGCGCAATTGGCGAAACAGTTTGGTTCAACCCCGGTGGCTGTGGGATATGCTGTGAAAAGAGGGGATAAACTGGCCAAGGAAGGCGGATATGTTCTTGGCGCCAATTGATACTTAGTTACTTACGGTCGTCCCCAATTATGAATTGCGTCAGGGGAAATAGGAGTCAGATCTTGAATAGTGAATAACATTAATTAATCACTATTCAAGATCTGACACCTGAATTCTCTGACACCTGAAATCTCCTGAAATCTGACACCTGAAATCCTGAGAGGGGCCGGTGACAACGGTAAAGACAAGGCATAAACGGCAGGCACGTAGTAGCCGCGTGCGGCAAGGCGTCATTAAAAGACTATTCGTGGAAGCATTATCTTCACTGAAGAAGCCGGTCTACTCGACTTTATGATTTATGAACAATATTCACAGATCAAGGTTTAACCCCGATCATCCAGCCCTTTTAAGGTAGTACTTCAGCGAATATAAATGAATGTGATTCATAAAATAAATCTAGACTTATTTTCCTCTAGTTGATACAGCAAAAAGAAAAACTGTATCCGGAGGTAACCCATATGTTGAGCCCTGTTTTTGAACGTTTTGCGAAAAAAAGTCCGATAACCGTCATAGCCCGAGGGATGATGGAACGTGTTCTGCATCCAGAGCAATTGGATCAATGGTTTAGCACAATTGAAAAAAACCAATACACCAAGGATTTATTATTTTCATCTGTATTTGACATTATGAGTCAAGTTGTTTGTGGAAGCCATCGTTCCGTCAATGCGGCGTATCAAGCCTCAAAAGATGAGATTTGCGTATCCATAACATCGTTTTACAATAAATTAAACGGCATAGAGGTCAGCACCTCGGCAGAACTGGTTCGATATGCCGCCGGTCAGGTATCCCCCATCATTGAAAAGCTCGAGGGCAAAAACGATTCGCCTCTGCCGGGTTTTCGGGTGAAATTGCTTGACGGCAATTGTATCGAAAAAAGTCAGCATCGGATCAAAGAGCTTCGTAACATAGGGGCAGGGCCTCTGCCCGGAAAATCCCTTGTTGTTTATGACCCTGTCTTGCGGTTACCCATCGACGTATTTCCGTGTGAGGATGGTCATGCACAGGAAAGGTCGATGCTCAGCGCCGTTCTTTTATCGGTTCAGTCAAAGGATGTCTGGATTGCTGACCGGAATTTTTGTACGGTTGATTTCACGTTCGGAATTGTTTTCCAAGGCGCTTTTTTCATTATCCGGGAACACAAAAAATACCCTTGGAAATCTCTTGGCCAAGAACGATACATCGGTAAAACCGACACTGGGACCGTTTATGAGCAGAGGATTTCGGTTGTCGATCAAACCGGCAAATCCTGTTCATTCAGGCGCATCCGCCTGACCCTTGAAAAAGAAACCCGCGATGGCGACAGGGATATTTTCATCATCACAAATATTCCGGAAGATGCCGTCGATGCTATAAAGATCGCCGAATCCTATCGTAGCCGATGGAAAATAGAAACCGCTTTTCAGGAACTTACGGTATATTTCAATTCTGAAATCAACACGCTCGGATATCCCCGGGCAGCCTTGTTCGGGTTTTGTGTCGCCCTTGTATCCTACATGATACTTTCTGTTGTAAAAGCTGCGCTTGCAAGTGTACACGGCAAAGACACCGTCGAAAATAAGGTGTCCGGTTATTATGTTGCCGATGAGATCTCGGCAACATACCGGGGGATGACGATTGCAATCCCGGATGAAGAATGGATTGTTTTCCGGAAAATGAAAGTTCCTCAATTGGTTAATACATTGAAAGAACTTTCATCCAATGTTAAGCTATCGGCGTTTCTTAAACATCCCCGAGGGCCTAAGAAACCGGCTCCGGAACGAACAAGCAGCAAAACATCGCCCCATGTCTCAACTGCTAAAATCATAGCAAATAGAAAAAAGAAATAGTACTACCTTGAAAGGGCTGCCCCGATCATCCTAATTAAATACAAATTTTAAAGGAGCATATCTTATGGGTAGATGGTCCAAAATCGAAATAGATGAAATCTTAGATTTTAATGGTGGCGCTGCTTCAGATATTGCAAAATACGATCGAATTATGCAACACTATTTGACCGAATCAGTAAATGTATTAAGTCAAAAGCTTGTAGGCGTAATGGAAACAATATACAAGGCACATCAAAGTGTGGATGAAAAAGCTGATGAATTGCAAAAAACCTTCAGAGAAATTACGGATAAACAAATCAATGCCTATGAAGAAAATGCTAATAGATTGATTGGTTCAAATACAAAAATATCTAATTCACAGAGCAAGCTTCAAAAATTTGTTATTTTTTTAACATTTGTTTTAGTAGGTGCAACTATTGCTTATACCTTATTTACATGGCAATCAGTAAAGGCTACACTTGAATCTAATGAACTGCAAAATTCTTCTATACAAATCATGAAAGAAACAAATAAAATTCAACTGAGAACAGTCACGGCTATGGAAGAGGCAAATAAAATTCAGGAAAAAATGGCAAAAATAAATGAAGCTATTTATGGTTATGAACACGTTAAAAATATAAATAAATCTAATAATAGACCTTAAGGGACAAACTGGTGTCAGAAATTGAATACCGATTAAAGTTTGACTATATGAATTACTATGAATTTATCAAAAACAGGTGAAGTTCGTTTGGTTATGCTATGATGCACGGAAAGGAGCATCAAAATGCCTATTGAAGAAAGCGACTATTTTGGATGGTACAATGATGAGATCACTCGGTACCGCGATCTTGAATGGCAACTGAGCGCCTATTCAATTGGCATATCGATTGCGATAATATTATTTGCCCAAAACTCTGATACAAAGAACCTTATAGCGCCATGGGTTGAAGGTTTGTCAATCGGTATCATGATTACTTTACTTTTTATAGGGCAGATACACATACATAAGAGATTAAACGAATATAGAGAACGGCGCTCACTCCTTATCAACAAAAAGGATCATATTGGAGATATTTCAGCTCCTTTTTTCCGCGGAGCTTTTGATACTGCCTACTTTCTTGGGTTTGTCTCTGCACCCCTCTTACTTGGGGCTGGCGCAGTATGGATATTATTGAACTTATAACCGGGGTCAATATAACCGGGGTCAAACCTTGTATTGTGATTTAGGGACAACATCCACAGATCAAGGTTTAACCCGATCACCCTCACCGACCCTGTTCACCTGACCCCGATCACTTTTAGAGCGAATTTCGGAGAAATATATATGGGCGCTGAGCAATATACTTTAGCAAAAAAGTTTGAACGTGGGAAGGGAAGCGGGGTCAAGCCTTGAATTGTGATTTATGAACAATATTCAAGGATCAAGGAGACTATCCCTTTAATGGTTAACCCCAGATACATGGTGTGACATCAAGGAAATTCATGAGTAGATGCTGGGCCATAAGAGTACACCTTAAGAAGTTTCGTTGCCAGAATCAAGCTGGTCAATCGTTATTCTGTCACGAACATAAACGCTTGCCAATCATTCTCTGGTCGGCTCTGGGGTCGGACCAAGCTAATAAACTAAATATATTCAGAAAACATTGAAAAAAGCTCTCTAAAAAGGTCTTAAACCTACCTTTTTAGCCCCGAAAACATGCTTTTAAGAAATCGAGGTCAAAAGAAAAAGAGGGCATCCGGGACCTTAAACTAATCAACAGGTGTGACTATGGCGCCATTTGTTCATGTGTTATTTAAGAAGAACTTAATCATTGTTAATTTCTACCAGTAAAAATTGGAAACCGTGATGCGGATAACTCAACCTAAAGGGAATAAAGGAAGCCTTAAGTGGATACAGTATTATATTAATGAAAAAAGGGAACTGTTTGATGAGAAGATTTTAAATGATCTGAAAATTCAAGAAGACAGGATAAACTGGAAGTCTCCTATTAAAACCGATGAATATTCTGAATATCGAGACCTTGCGTTTCTAAAGCTTCTCGGTTTGGAAGAATTCGAAGAACAATTAAAAGCCTTTTGGCCAAAAAGGGGCCCTCAATGGGATGCACTTGCTATAACAAAAAAAAGAAAATATATGCTATTTGAAGCTAAGGCCAATATCCCGGAGATCCTTTCCTCCTGCCAGGCAAAGCATCCAGATTCAATAAAATTAATAAATAAATCGATCGAGACCACGAAAAGATATTTAGGCAAATCAAAAGGAAAGAACTGGCTTGATGGATTTTATCAGTATGCAAACAGAATCAGTCACCTGTATTTTTTTCGAAAAGTCTGTAACATTGATGCTCATTTAATATTTGTTTATTTTTGTAATGACAAAACCCATATCCCAACAACAGTTGACCAATGGAAAGGGGCCATACAACTGCAAAAGAGCATGATGGCTTTAAATAGCCATAAATTGAAGCAATTTGTTCATGAGTTGTTTATTGATATTGAAAGCTGAAATAAGAGGCAGTTGTTTCCATTTTGTGAAAAAACAGAGGGGTCGCGTCTTGACTCTTGACAGATTGACGTGAGCATTAACGTCATAGAAAAGAGTACTTGCTAACGAAACAAAGAATTGCTTCTTATCTAAGAAAAATGTCAGGACGATTGATGAGCATATCAAAAATATATATGAAGAATGGGAGCTTAAGCCTGAAGCAACTATCCGGAAATTCCGAATAGTTCAAAAAGAGGGCGAAAGAATTGAGAATGAATTGATCCATCTTCAGATACTCTGAAAAGGAACCAAAAAGATGGGGTTTAACCCGGAAAAACCATACAATAATTTGCCGTTGCTGCCGCCAAAGACAGAAATCGAAACCAAGGCAACTCTTAAGAAGGCCATTTCTGCAAACAGGGCATTAGCAGAATTAAAGGGACTGGGCGAAACCATACCCAATCAGGCCATTCTGGTTAATTCCATTATATTGCAGGAAGCCAAGGCAAGTTCTGAAATTGAAAATATTGTTACTACCCACGATGCTCTTTTCCGAGCCTTTAGTGCAAAAACCGGTCAAGTCGACTCAGCAACAAAGGAAGTCTTGAGATACCGGGAGGCACTTTGGGAAGGATTCAGCAGCCTGAGAAAGCGCCCTTTCCTGACAACAAATCTTTTTATTCAAATTGTCCAGACGATCAGGGCAAACAATGCCGGTATCCGCAATACGCCGGGAACAAAGATCGCAAATGCTGCCACCGGAGAGGTTGTATTCACTCCGCCGGAAGGGGAGAATATCATAAGGGATAAACTCAAAAATTTGGAGGAATATATTCACTCTCAAGATGATGTTGATCCTCTGATAAAACTTGCCATAATTCATTATCAGTTTGAAACGATCCATCCCTTTGCTGATGGCAATGGGCGAACCGGCCGGATACTGAATATCCTTTATCTAACACAAAAAGATCTATTGGATCTGCCTGTCCTTTACTTGAGTAAATATATCATTGACCGGAAAACGGATTATTACCGCCTCCTCAGGGGGGTCACGGAACATGAGGCCTGGGAAAAATGGATACTTTACATGCTTGACGCAGTTGAACAAACCGCCCTTCACACAAGAGATAAAATTATGGCTATCCGGCATCTCTTGGCTGAAACGCTTGAATTCGCAAAAGAAAAATTGACCACCAGAATCTATTCCAAGGATCTCATAGAGATTCTTTTCCATCAGCCTTACACGAAAGCCCAGTTTCTAGTGGATGCAGGGCTTGTAAAGAGACAGGCAGCAGCGGATTATCTTAAGAAATTAGAAGGTATAGGTGTTCTCAGCCTCAATAAGGTGGGGAAGGAAAATCTTTATCTTAATAAAAAACTATACGATATTCTTTCAAAATAACATGTCGATGTCAGCGACATGAATAAAAAACGTGTCGATAAAAATATAATATGTAGACACGTTTTGATTAATATGCTTTGGTGCAAACTGGGGGCGGATGCTCTGCTCCGGGGTCTGACCAGATGCTCTGCTCCGGGGTCTGACCAAGCTAATAGACTAAAAATATAAGGAAAAGATTGTAAGGCTACCCCTTAAAATTGTCTTAAACCTGCTTTTTCGAGCCTGAAAACGAGCTTTTAAGAAATTGAGATCAGAAACATAAAAAAGGATAAGAAATAAAGCATCCGGAACATCCCTTGACTGCTCATTAAAATCTTAATCGAAAGTAAGGATTGAAATTGAAAAAGTTCATCTCCGATAGCCCACAAGATTCCCAATTTAGGAGAAAAAAGGAATGAAAAAAACTATGAAAAAAAACGCAGTGTTTTTGATTCTTTGTATTTTATTTGTGGCATCATTTTGCTTTTTACACTCTTCGGCGGCTGTTGCAGAGGAACCGTCAGTAGATGCTTCTGTGGATGCAGAAAATTTCGGTAAGCTGAATAATCTGATGTTTTGGGAACCAAGGGAAAAACTGGCAGGATTTCGGAATATCGAAAAACTGTATAACACCAGAGAAATAGAGCGGAGTGACCAAGTCTATGCTTTATGCGCGGATCCAATAGATTTGTCCGGGCTTTCTTATAAACTAAATGAAAAGACGTATACGTTTGACGATTTCATGACACGAAACAGGGTTACAGGAATCATCCTTGTCAAGGATGATCGAATTCTTGCTGAACGCTATGAATTGGGGAACAACGTTTCAAGCCGATGGATTTCTTTTTCAGTTGCAAAATCAGTGGTGTCCATGCTGACGGGAGCTGCCATAAAGGATGGTTATATCTCAAGTGTCGATGATAAGATCACAGATTACCTTCCACGATTAAAGGGGTCGGCCTATGAAGATGTATCTATCAAAAACATTTTGCAAATGGCTTCAGGTGTGGAGTGGAACGAAGATTACGCAGATCCCAAATCTGATGTGAACAATATGCCGAGTGATATTATCGGCTTACTTGAGATGCTGGGTCAGAAAAAAAGGGTGGCTGAGCCAGGCTCAAAGTTTAACTATAATACGGCTGAAACCCACTTGGTTGGCGCAGTGGTTCGTGGAGCTATTGGAAACAACCTTTCAACTTATCTTACCCACAAGATCTGGCAGCCCATGGGCATGGAATCCGACGCATCCTGGTTGTTGCATGGCCCGGCTGGTGGTGAGATGGGAGGATGTTGCATCAATGCCATTTTGCGCGATTATGCCCGTATCGGGATTTTTGCTATGCATAATGGTGTACTTCCGGACGGAACAGAAGTTCTACCAAAAGATTGGATGAAAGGCTCTACAACGCCATCTTCGTCCTATGCCGGATATGGCTACCTTTGGTGGCTCAGTCCGCGATCATTTTCTGCCATTGGTATCTTCGGGCAATCGATCTTTATTTATCCTGAACAAAACCTCGTCATTGCCATGCATAGTGCATGGAACCAGGCAGGTTCTGGGGAATATAGGGCCCATAGGCAGGCATTTCTATATGCAGCAGTAGACTTGGTGGAAAATAATAAATAAAAAAATCATGGGGTCAAACATGCCGTTGACTCTTAGCCTAATATATTGAATATGCAGGAAATCTTGGGGAGAAAAAGACTATCAGCAGTATGGCCAATTTGGTTAGGAAAATTGGTGAAGGGCCACTAAGTGTCAACGGCAGATCCAATGATATTCTTTGAGACTCAGGGGATACTTTTTTTATAGGTAAAAATCCTTACCCATCATTATTCCAAATGGACCTGGGGCCTGACCAAGCTAATGACCTAAAAATATAAGGAAAAGAATGGCAAGTGTTCATAAGGCCGGGATGGCTTTCATCCTGGTAACCGTATTCTTAGACGTTCTCGGAATCGGGATTATCATTCCAATCCTGCCGGAGCTGGTCAAAGACTTTGTTGGCGGAAGCACTGCCAGCGCCGGACGCTGGTTTGGCATCATCGCTGCTACCTACGCCGTGACGCAGTTTTTTTTCGCACCGGTTCTGGGTTCCCTCTCCGATCGATTCGGGCGGCGTCCAATCATCCTGATTTCGCTCTTCGGCTTTGGCGTCGATTACGTGATTCTGGGTATAGCGCCCTCCATCGGATGGCTCTTCGTGGGACGTGTCATTGCCGGTATCATGGGAGCGAGTTTCACCACTGCAAACGCTTACATTGCCGATGTCTCAAGGCCGGAAGATCGCGCTCGAAACTTCGGATTGATAGGCGTGGCCTTTGGGCTCGGGTTCATCTTCGGTCCTGCCTTGGGCGGATTCTTAGGCGGAATTCACCTCAGGCTGCCCTTCTTCTGCTCAGCAGTGTTGGCTCTGATTAACTGGCTGTATGGCTATTTCGTCCTGCCCGAATCACTGCCTCGCGAGAAACGTGGAGACTTCTCATGGAAGAACGCCAATCCCATGGGCAGCCTCATGGTATTGAAGACGTATCCACTGGTGGCTTACCTCGCCGTTTCGTTTGTCTTCATCGGACTGGCCCAGAGAGGTCTCGAGGTGGTCTGGGTGCTGTATACCGGATACCGGTTTGGGTGGGATGAAAGTACCAATGGTCTCTCGTTGGCTTTGGTAGGCGTTATGGCCATTCTGGTTCAGGGAGTACTGGTACGGCCTTTCATCAAGCGGTTCGGTGAGCGAAGATCAATACTATTCGGGCTGATTGTGTCCACGCTCGGATTTTTGGGGTATGGTATGGCCTCTAAGGGTTGGATGATGTTTGCCGTCATCGTCTTTGGCGGGTTGGGCGGGGTTTCCGGACCGGCCATTCAAGGTTTGATCGCCAGCTCGGTCGCCTCGCATGATCAAGGGAAAATTCAGGGAGCGATCACATCTCTGATGAGTCTCACAAGCATATTGGCCCCCCTGATCTTTGCGGCTGGCCTGTTCAGTTACTTCATCTCCCCGGCCGCACCATTCGAGCTTCCCGGTGCTCCCTTCCTGTTAGGCTCGGTTCTCTCGGGAGTTTCGGTTTTGATTCTCATGCGATTGTTCCGACGGATGCCAGCGGATTAATGCTGCGCACTGTGCACTAAAAGGGGGGGGGCTCATATGCTGTTGCATAGGGCGCTCTGGGGTCGCCCAAGCTAATCATTTTTTAAAAAGGGAACGCGCAAACCTTGTATAGTGATTAAGCTTGACGGCCTTCAAAAAAAAAGATCGGTGTCAAATCTCGCATATTGAATAACAGAAACAAACCCAACAATAAAGGCGGATTAAAGAGAAGTACGATTAATTTTTAACCGCCTTTTTAAATTTTGTTTAGGAAGTCATTGGGTGTGATCCCGGCTTGTTTAAGGATGGCGGAAAGTGTGCCTTCGGCCATGTCTCCGGGATGGTTGGCAATGGTGGTGTATCGGGTGGTTTCTTCGTTGTACCAGATCTCATGACTGCTGGCAGCCTGGCGATCAAATGCAAAACCAAAGGCCTTTAGCTTTATTATGATTTGGCGGTATGTAAATCCGGCTAAACGTCCCATGTCAGTCGTTGACGATCAATGGATAGTCAAATGAATCGGAAATAGCCGCAAGGTTTATTACACCTGAGCGCTGTGCCTGCGCTTCCAGTAGCTTGCGCGCCACATCACGGGCGATCTCAAGAGCTTCGGTTGCCGTTCGCCCTTGGGCGACTAACCCTTGAACATCGTCCGAGGTTGCCAGATAAACCCCTTCGGGCAGCTTCTCGATATGAATATTAATGATTTTTTCCATTTTTTCCTCACTCTTATTTGCCGTTATTTTGTTCAGCGTCTCGGGGCTAAAATGGGGATGTCTATGTTTTTATGCTTTTCTCTCTAACACACTGAATTAAAAAAGGGGATAGATCTGCCCTTGACTCTTGCTATTGATAAGCTCAAACAAATCTTGTAAACACAACAATAAAGGCGGATTAAAAAGGAGTACATTTTATCTTAAACCGCCTTTATTGGTAATTGCATCTATTGAGAGGATCTGTATGCCAGGGATTCGAGGTAATTGGACATCATTGGTAAAAAAATAAGTTGCTCCGGCGTCCATTGCTTCGAAAAAAAGTTTTACGGTATCACTATAGACCGGATTTTCTTCCATAAAATAGATCAATGGTGCAGTATCAAGGCCAACCGTTTTCCCTTTTAGATCATTTATCCATTCCACGATGATCTTTCCTCATCAATATAGGCCTTTACATTAATTCCTTTCCAAATATCCTTACCTTTTCCTTTGAGCTCTAAAATACTACGGGGCTTTATTTCGCTTGTCTTTTTTCGTATCAGTGTTGCCGTTTCTTCTAAAAGACGAAGCTGGTCCGATAGGGTTAATGTTTTTATCTCGGATATTACTTTGTTGTAATTGGCTTCCGGCATGATCATTCTCCCTTTATGATCATATTGTATTTAACCATGAAATCATGGTGAAAAATAATGAAAATTAAGTAGTATTTAACATGGTCAGGAAAAAATGACAACTCCTAATAAAATGTTTGTGTTAGTAACCAGCCATGTTATTGAAGGCGGCTTAAAGAGAAGTACATTTTATGTTAAACCGCCTTTATGTTTTTGGGTTAGGAAAATATCTATTTGCCTTCATAGGCAGCGATGAAATCATCGACGGTTATTCCCGCCTGTGTAATTGAGTTTTTTAACGTGCCTATGGCAAGTTCTTTATGCCTGGGAATAACGCATCCTTTGTGTTCCTTTCGTAAGACGACATGGCTCCCTTTTTGTCTTGCCTGATAAAATCCCAGCCGAATAAATACCTTGATGGCTTCATCCCCGGAAATTTTCGGTAGTTCAGGCACGGGCAGAGACTTCAAATGTCGTGAAGATAGAGCGATAGGCCTCTTTTATAGGAAATTCCTCAAGGTATAATTCAGTTGCTTCCTGCAGGTTTTTTATGGCGTCCTCAAGCGTTTCGCCCTGGCTGGCCGTGCCGATCTCAGGGCATTGGGCGACATAAATACTTTCCTCTTTGTGAATAACTGCGGTAAATGTGCTCATTTTAATATCCTTGTTTTAATCAATGAAAGACAGACTCTCAAAGGCTTAAAATTCGTGTATTCGAACAAATTGCAAATGCAAAAAGAAATATCTATCCGGCGCGTGAAAGATTCAGGCCTTAACCTTTTGGTGTGGCATTAGGGTTCATGGCCTCCGAGTTTAAATGTGATAAAATGATAATACAACGATGAAAAAAAATCAATTTAGAATAAATATCCCAAGTTATTGAAACCCTTTATTTATGATGATAGGGGAACAGGCAAGACCACGTTAACGCAGACTGCCTCGGTTCGACATGCTTCTTCAAGGGGTTATGAAAATGGATCTACATTTAGATGTAATCAATTCTTGACATACCACATATTGTATGATTAATAGTATTTCTCCCGACCAAACAACCGAACCGAAAAATACGATCCAACGCTTTTCGGCAATAAGAAGATCAATCCTAATTAGGTCAATATTAATCACCGGATATGAAAGCATTTTACAGTCACCCTGCCCACAACAATTCTTGCCGATTCTAACGGCATAGCTGACGATTAAAATACCTGCTAAAGGAGCACATATCGTGAATTCGAAATCTAAAATGATCATCACTCCCAATGGGAATATTGATTTAAGCTTGTATGAATGGAACGATCAATACTTCTCGGAAGCCGTGATCCGGCACAATGCCATAGGGATTGAAAAGGCGATTGAAATCAGCAGTTTCATACGCATTGCCATTGACGCCCTGAATATCCGGCACATCTCCGCACCTCTTATTGATGAGATGCTTAAATCCAAACTGGCTGAACAGGGCCTTACGGACCCCATCTGTGTTCCCCTGGACAAATCGCTTTTTATGCCCAATGGGCTGGAAATTTCAAAAAATGCCCGAACGGTTTTGGAACGCCGATATTTGACCAAAGATCAAGACGGGCGTCTCACGGAAAAACCGGAGCAAATGTTTTCTCGGGTGGCTCGGCATATTGCCGAGGCAGAATCAATCTATGACAAATCCGCTCATGTAAATGCTGTGGCGGAATCCTTTTACGAACTCATGACCTCCTTTAAATTTTTACCCAATTCACCAACTTTGATGAACGCCGGAAGACCTTTGGGGCAACTGGCGGCCTGCTTTGTGCTTCCCATTGAAGACAGCCTCAATGGCATTTTTTCAGCGCTTCACAATGCGGCATTGATCCATAAGTCCGGCGGCGGTACTGGATTTTCTTTTTCAAGACTGCGCTCGAAAAACAGTATGGTGGGCACAACCGGTGGTGTGGCCTCCGGGCCGGTCTCCTTCATGAAGATATTTAACACCGCAACAGAACAGATCAAACAGGGCGGTACCCGACGGGGCGCCAATATGGCTGTGTTGCGGGTGGACCATCCGGATATCATGGACTTTATCACCTGTAAAAAAGACCACGGTGACTTAAACAATTTCAATATTTCCGTGGGATTGGATGAATCGTTCATGACAGCAGTAAAAAAAGGCCGGAGCTTTTCGCTGATCAATCCCTGCAACGGGGCGGCGGTGGGTGAACTTGATGCAGCCCGAATTTATGGTGCCTTAGTTGAAAACGCCTGGGAAAGCGGGGACCCCGGAATTATTTTTCTGGATCGCATGAATCAGGACAATCCCACCCCGGGCCTGGGTGAGATTGAAAGCACCAATCCCTGCGGAGAGCAGCCCTTGCTGCCCATGGAAGCCTGCAATCTTGGATCCATCAACCTGGCAAAATTTATCAAGACGGACACTCCCCACGGTCACGCCATTGATTATCCTGCGCTTAAGAAGACCATTCATACAGCGGTTCGTTTTCTGGACAACACCATCGATATGTCTCTCTATCCCTTACCGGAAATTGATGCCATGGTCAAAGGGAACCGGAAAATCGGGCTTGGGGTGATGGGGTTTGCCGACTTATTGTTTCAACTGAAAATTCCCTACAACTCGGAAAAGGCCCTTGAAACCGCTGAAGCCATTATGGGGTTCATCCAAAACGAATCCCACAAAGCATCCGCCGATCTTGCCGTGGAACGGGGTTCGTTTCCCAATTATGATCAAAGCATATTCAAGGGGAACAATGGCGGCGGCCGTCGCAATGCTACCACCACAACCATTGCACCTACCGGGACCCTCAGCATCATTGCGGATTGCTCCAGCGGGATTGAACCTTTGTTTGCGTTGAGTTTTGTACGCAACGTCATGGATAACGACACGCTTACCGAAGTCAATCCATACTTTGAGGCAGTGGCCCATGAACACGGGTTTTATTCCAAAGAGTTGATGGACCACATCGCCAACTGCGGCAGTATCCAGGGCATTGAGTCCATACCCGCGGACATCAAGGCGGTTTTTGTCACCTCACACGACATTTCACCCGAGTGGCACGTGCGCATGCAGGCTGCATTTCAAAAGCACACGGACAACGCGGTTTCCAAAACCGTGAACCTCCCCCATGATGCCACGGTTCAAGATGTGCGCCGCGTTTATGACCTGGCCTATGACCTGGGCTGCAAGGGGGTAACCATCTACCGGGATGGCAGTAAAAGCAGGCAGGTATTGTCCTTTAAAAACAATGAAACCGGTGAAGTTAAAAAGCAATCGACCACGGATATTCGAAGTCGGCCCCAAACCCTGGAGGGTTTCACAACGCGGATGAAAACCGGCATGGGCCAACTGTATGTGACGGTGACCGAATTTAATGGCCAACCCTTTGAAGTGTTTGCCACCATCGGCAAATCCGGGCGTTCCACCACGGCCAAGACCGAAGCCATCGGCCGGTTGGTTTCCCTTGCCTTGCGATCCGGTGTGCATGTGTCCGAGATCATCAACCAACTCAAGGGAATCGGTGGAGAATACCCGGTATTTCAAGAAGGCGGCATGGTTCTGTCCATCCCGGACGCCATCTCACGTGTGCTTGAGGACCGCTATTTAAACGAGATAACCTCCAAAGACTACGGGAAAAGCCTCAAAGGCGAGGTCTGCCCGGAATGTGGTCGGACCATCAGTTATGAAGAAGGCTGTAAAAAATGTCATGCCTGCGGCTTTTCCCAATGTACTTGAATGGGTCTTTATTTGTTCCGGGCGAGGTCGATCATAATATTTTCCGCACCCTCCCTATGGAATGAATGAAGCAACCTCCGCCGCCTCCTGCACCGGTGCTGGAATCTGTTTCCCGGACCATTATGGACACGGTGGCTTCCGAAGAATCCAGAGCACCATCATTGACCCGGAACCGGAAGGTGTCGCTTCCGGTGAAATCCCTGTCCGGGGTGTAGGAAACATCCGGCCCAATGCCCTCAAGATGGCCGTTTGCCGGTTGAATGGTTATGGCGAAGGTCAGGACATCCTGGTCCGGATCACTGCCGGACAAAGTGATGGCATAGGCCGTGGAATTGGTTTCAACGGTTATGGACTGGTTGTTGGCCATTGGGGCGGAATTGGCCGAGCCTTCCGAATATTCATCCGCGCCAACATCCCTGGACGTTCCGGCCGGACGGGTTTCTCCGTCAATATCTTCATCACAAAGACCGGCAGACACTTCCGCGCCCTGGTTTATGGCGGCAAGAGAAGTACTCTTCAAGTGAAGGTTCCCATGGGCAGTATCCACAAACAAAGCAAGGGGTTGATTGCTTAAATTTCCTGAAAGCTCGCTTGATCCCCCGCGGTCCATCAGATTGTGGCTAACCAGGTTGTTGGTGATGATTGCACTTGTGTTGGAAAATCGCCACTCAATGGCTGCAAACGGAGCTTGAATGAAGGCGATGGTGTTGTGCAGAACCCTTGCTCCGCAGGCCTGGGCCAGGGCAATGCCTCCATCTGCGCCGTACTCTGAATCAAAAAGATTCTCGCTGTCCGCAAAAATGAAATTGTTGCGGATCATGCCGTCGTAATGGCCCACAAAGCCGACGGCATCGGGGCAGGGTCCATCCGAGTAGGTTCTTCCGGAGCCGGTTTCCGTGAGCCCGAAACCGATGCCGCGGGCATTGTTCATCAACAAATTCCGTTCCACCAGGGTGTCCCGGCTGCCGGTCCAGAAATGAACCCCGTGTTCCGAAAGTCCCCGGTGGCACCAGAACCCCTCTATGGTGTTGTCCCTCACCACCCAACCCCGGCTCTGGTGACCGTCCACCCCTCCGGTATAGCAGCTTCCATTGATTTCCCAAACCTTGGCGCGGCCCTCATCCGTGAGTTCCATTGTGCAGCAAGCCACCACGCCGTCATCCGGGAAATGGATTTTCGCGCTGTGAGGGTTGATCTTGATGGCCTGCTGGCCGGGATCGATGATGCGAGCCCGGTAGATCAAGGTGTTCAAAACATCCCCGCTGTCTGTGGAAACCACATGGATGGGATGGGTTCCGGCCCGCTTGAGGCTGATTTCCGCGATGGTGATGTTGGAAGCAGCAACGGTAATCATCTCCGAACCGCTGTAGTTGTCGTCAAAGATCACTTTATCCCGGTCGCCGCTTGCGGACCGCAAGGTCACTCCCGGAGTATCCATCCAGAGATAATAGCCATTTTGGCCAAGATGGTAGGTGCCGTCGGCAACAGCAATGGTGGTTCCCGATGGGGCTGAATTTACCGCATCCCGGATTCCCTCCTCGGAATCCACATCCATGATTGCACCGGTCGGGGAAGCAAGGGGAGGGCAGAAATCCTCAGCCCCGGAGGTCTCGGTGTTGAAACCCGTCAGGATCAGCAAACACAGGGTCAGAACTTCTAAATGCCGGAGATTTGCCTTTCGGCCAAGGATCGGGGGGTTTGAAAAAGAGGGCAGGGCACTGGCATTTTTTGCTGTATCGGGGTGCATGAAAATTCTCCTTTGGTAAAATGGGATTCTGTGAAGGGGCTTTTTCAGCGAATATCGGCAGAAACGGAAAAAAACCGAACCAGGTATTTCAAAAAAAGGTTAAAAAGCTGGATGGAGAAAATATACAGCGCTTGTCAAAACAGGCAAACAAAGCGACCCAAGCCAATAAAAACAATTTACCCTGTTATCTTGATCATTTATTGCCAGTTAGCCTGTATCGTGCTAAAGGATTTCTTACCCGGCTAAAAACTACCCGCCTGTTTTCCATGGATTGAAACTGCAGGCAGAACAGAAAGGAAGAGCGCATGGAAGAGCAACGAGTGACACTGACGAATGTTGATATTCCGTTTGGGCGGATGGTGATGATTATTCTGAAATGGATGTTGGCATCCATACCGGCCATCCTGCTCATGTGGTTGGTGATCGGGCTGATCATGCTCGTGTTCGGAGCTGGACTTGGCGGGTTTGCAGCACTCATGTCCCGATAGCAGTCTTCCAATAGAACGCGATAACACCTGATTTACAGGAAAGAGCGTTGTTTTTGATTTTGCCCAAGCTCATCGAAGAGTAGAGACCGAACAAAGGTTAGGGCCTGTGGTAATCTCGATGAAACAAAGTGGCAAAACCTAACTGCGTGTTGCTCCCGACGCTTGTTCCTCGCGCCGGAGTGAAAGGAAAATGCCGAGTTGAAGGCGAAATTGAAAATCTTGATATGGTTAATATTCTCAGTAATGATTGTTTTTACGCTCAATTTCGTGTTCAAGACGAATAAAACAATCTTAGGCACGGTACTCCGGGCTGAGTATATGGATGCAACACCGCTTCCCCCTTTCCCGGAATCAGGCAAACAAACAAGAGGGCAAAAAATATTGCTTGAAATTAGTCCGGGTGGTGGCACTACCGAGATATTCATCATTTATGAGAAACGGCTTTTTATAGGACAAATTATTGAAGTTCAAGCTGAAGGAAAAGGGCATAGGCTATCAAGAATTATTAAATGAACCAAGAAAAAACATCGGCCCCACACCCTGATCCTTTTGGTTTTTGACAGGATCAGGATTAGGGGCCAGGAGCTTATTCCGGTTGGGTCGGATCGATGGAGATGAGCTCGATATCGAAAATGAGGGCGGCATTGGGACCGATGACCTTGCCGGCGCCACGTTCTCCGTAAGCGAGTTTCGATGGAATGAAAAGTTGCCACTTGGAGCCGGTCTTCATGAGCTGCAAGGCTTCGGTCCACCCCGGAATGACACCGTTGACCGGAAAAGTGGCAGGCTCGTTGCGTTTGTAGGAACTGTCAAATTCGGTTCCGTCGATGAGGGTACCCCGGTAATGGGTTGTCACGGTATCTCCGGCTTTCGGTATCGGGCCGGTTCCTTCCGTGATAATTTTGTATTGAAGGCCGCTGGCCGTGGTGATTACATCTTTCTTCATTTTATTCGCCTCCAGGAAGTCTTCCCCTTCCTTTTTGAATTTCTCGCCTGCTACCTTCATATCAGCAGTCTGCTTCTCCATCACGCTCTTCTGAAAAGACATTAAGACGGTGGCCATCTCCTCATCGGAAAGTGTGGTCTTGGATCCGGAGAACGCCTCCTGGAAACCTTTTGCGAAGAGGTCCGGATTGATGTCCCAACCCCGGTTTTTGAAGTCTTGGGCAATGTTCATCCCCAAGGCATAGCTTGTCTTGTCCTTGTCGCTGTTCAATTCCATGTTTTCCGCACCATAAGCCATCGTTGTCATAAAAATAAACCCCATAATTCCAGCAATAATTGTTTTCATTCCATCCTCCGTTGGTGTGACGAACTTTTTGGGAACCTTCCTTACCTTATCCTTTGGAAAAAAGCCAAGGAATAAAAAGGCCCCCATGAAATAATCCGGTTTGCTATTTTTGTCTTCCGGATGGAAGGATGGAACTCCGCGTGCGCGTCATTTACCGGCTATGCTTTATCAAGATAAGCCCCGGTCTATAAACCCGGCAATGAAATCTCGGACACATTCACCCCCACCCTGACCCTCCCTCATCCATGGGGAGGGGAAAATGGATGTTGCCTATTTATTTGCCGGTTTAATCTTTCCTGGTAAAACGGACCCTGCACTTGATTCCTGCATGCAGGGTGTTGTCGGGATTGGAAAGGGCCAGGCGGACACCGAAGGTTCCGCTGGCAGCATCCACGACATGATCCACGATAACCACTTTTACCGGAAATTCTCCGCCAACGGGGGCTTCGGGGATAACGGTGGCGGCCATCCCTTTGGTGATCAAGCCAAGATGTTCCACAGGGACCACCACTTCCACATTCAAAGGGTTGATTTTGGCCAGGGTTAAAAAGGGTTTTTCTCCCACATATTCTCCGGCAGAACCCAGCCGTTCCATGATTACGCCATCTATGGTGCTGCTGATGGTTCTTAATTTCAGACGCTCTGCAGCTTCATTTTCCTGAAGCTCGCTGAGGTTTACTTCCGTGGACAGTTCATCCTTATCGTTTACGGAAATGAGTTCTTTGCGGTAAAGTTCTTCATTGCGTTCCAGCTTTCGCTTTCCGAACTCCGTCCTGGCTTGTGCCAGTTTAACGGCCGCTTGTTCCACACCGGACACCAGACGAACCAGCACCTGGCCTTTTTTTACAAAATCACCCCGCTCCACCAGAACTTCCGATAAAACCCCGGGCACCGGGCTGCTTACAGCCACAACCTCACTGGGTTCGATGATCCCTTCCAGCTCGATGAATTCAAGGGGTTCTTCCGAGGAGACCGGCAGACAAATCATGGCTGCAAGCATCCAGACCCTTAGGGTATGCGCTGAAAACCGCATGGCACTCCTTCCCGTAAAATGTTTTATTCTTCCAAAGACAAGCGTACTTCATTCCATTCGACCTGAGAACATTAACATGTCCCGGGTCTTTTCGTCCATTTTAAATAATTGCCTGCGAATTCTACGGTGCCGAGTTTCGGTTTTTCTCTGGGATCTTCGAATCACCCTTTTCGCCACCCCGGGCCATCCCGGAAGGTCCTTTCGGGCAATGATCCCGGCCAATTTCGGAATCACACCATTATCGTTGAGAACAATAGAATCCTCCAGGGATAAAATGGCCTCAAAGCTGCCCGGATCTCCCTGACGCCCGCAACGTCCGGCGAGTTGGCGATCAATTCGGGAGGCCTCATGACATTCGGTCAGGATCACGTGCAATCCGCCGTTTTCCGCCACACCCTTTCCCAGTTTGATATCGGTTCCCCGGCCTGCCATATTGGTGGCAAGGGTTACAGCACCCGGTTGGCCGGCCTGTTTGACAATTTCTGCTTCTTCCGGGACTTTCCGGGCATTTAACACCGCATGGGGAATGCCTGTTTTTTCCGAAAGCAATCGGCTGAGGTGCTCGGAAGCCGCCACGGTTCGCGTTCCCACCAGAACGGGCCGACCCGACGCGTGGAGCTCGGCAATCCGGGCGACCACGGCCTCCCTTTTTTGCTCCAGGCGAGCAAACACGCGATTGGGCATGAAATACCGAATCACCGGACGATGGGTTGGAATGGGAAGGGTTTGAAGGTGATACACAGCCCTCAGCTCCGAGGAAACTTCTTTGGCGGTTCCCGTCATCCCCGATAAATGCAGGTAACGCCTGAAGAATTTCTGAAAACTGATCTTGGCCAGGGTTTCACGCCGCTGGGTCAGGTCACACCCTTCCTTCATCTCAATCAACTGATGCAAACCCTGCTCCCAGGATCGATCGGCCATAACCCGGCCGGTGTATTCGTCAATGATCTGAACCTTGCCCTCATCCAGCAGATATTGTTCATCGCGATGAAAGAAGTGCAGGGCGGTGAGGGCCTGATACAGGGTGGATTCCCGGCGCACCAGCCCCTTCCAAAGCGGTCCGAGGTCGCAGGTTTCTTTTTCGATCCTCGCTTTTCCGGCTTCACTCAGCAGCACCTGGCGCCGGGTCATGTCCAAAGTAAAATCAATGCCCTGTTCCAGTCGATCCGCCAGGTCAAGGGCTTGCCGGAGAAATTGTTTCTCCTCATCCCCCCCTTGGCCACCGGAGATGATCAGCGGGGTGCGGGCCTCATCGATGAGGATGGAGTCGGCCTCATCCACAATGGCAAAGTGCAATCCCCGCATAAGAATTTCCTTGCTGCGCGGTTTTCGGCTGTGAAGATACTCTGTTTTTACCAGCAGGGAATCCACCCGTTCGCCCAGGGTCAATCGGTCCCGCAAGTAATCGAATACCAGTTCCTTGTTGGTGGCGTAGGTGATATGGCAGTTATAAGCTTCTCTGCGTTGATCCGGGGTCTGGCCATGGACGACGCAACCGACCTTCAGGCCGAGGGCTTTATAGAGAGGCCCCATGATTTCGGCATCCCGTGCGGTGAGGTAGTCATTCACACTGATGACATGAACGGGAATTCCCGCCATTGCGGCAGTGGCTGCCGGAAGGGTGGCCATGAGGGTTTTCCCCTCACCGGTTTCCATCTCCGCCACCATTCCCTGCATCAGGGCCAGTCCGCCCCTGAGCTGACTGCCGTAATGACGCATCCCCAGAACCCGGTGACTGACCTCACGGATTGTGGCAAAGCTGAGAACCAAAGTACTCCGGGTCAATCCTTCCAGCAGAAGTCGCTCACGCAGGACGACGACTTCTTCTTGGAGGTTGGCCTCATTCATCCCGCCCAGGGGTTCGCCAGCCGCCTCGATGGCCTGAAACATGGATTGGACCCATCGCCGGCCTTTAAAAAGAGTGGTAAAAACCCCCAACCCTCGATAAACCAGGCTGTCCAGAGGCGTATCTATCCGGTCCGGCCGCTCGGGTCTTACGTCATGAGAGGCAGGAAGGGTTTTGATATGGAAAGAGGCACTCATGGCTTCACCCTAAACGGCAAACCGGCTTAACAGCAGGCGGCGGGTATCCCGCATCCAACGCCAGGCCAGGGGCTCCGGAGGGTGATGAAAACGGATGTAAACCCGTTCTTCCATCCTGTCCGTCAGGGCTTCGTCCAGACGGACATCAAACTGGAACAATCGCGCAACCGTTAGGGGTTTGTCCTTCTTCCGGGGATCCAGGGCGAAACGTCCGCCTCCTTCCAGGCTGAGGGCAAGGCTCGGCAATTCATGACTGGCGGCAGGCACTTCCCGAAGAATGGAGCCGGACACCACCCGGTTCAAATTTTCCGCAAGCAACACATCCACTTTCCGGGTATCCGACCGCACTCGCTCGATATCGGCCTGGGTCACCAAAACACGAAGGGTCAGAAGGTTTCCATCCAAAACATACGCTAAAGTGGTTCCGCGCTGGGCAAAGCGTCCGGGTAGATCCTCCTCATCGGGCAGAATAAATATCCCTGCGCTTTTGCTGTAAAGCGTCAACGACTGAAGCCGCTCTTCCGCACGGGTCAGTTCAGCGTCTATGTGGGAAAGGGCTTCCCGGAGTACTGCGGTTTCCGTCCGGCCGGTCATTCGGCTCAGGGTGTACCGCGCCAGATATTCCTCCTGCCGGGCTTTGAGCAACCGGACGTGGGCTCCCAACCGGGGATCCTCAAGTCGTAACAGGGGGGTACCTTTCTCGACCCGTGACCCATTTCGGGTGAAAATCTTGGCCACAAACCCATCCGTCTCCGCATTGATGCGCGATTCATCGGGCGCCCGGGTCACTCCTTCGCATTGGGTGAATAAGGGCAGGGGCACCATAAACAACCCACCGATCATCAGGGCAATCGGCAAAGCCACCGTAAGCATGATCCGCAACCGTTTCCTTTGCATATGAACGTCCTTGACCAAAAAACGAATCCATCGAAACAAGGGCAAAATCACCAGGCCAAAGGCTGACCAGGCGGCCAGCAGGAGACCCAACCCGAAAAATTTCCCTGCGATAAACAGGATGATCCGTACGGAAATGAAAATACGGTAAATAAAAGAGGCCAGAGCGTAGATTCCCAACCAGAAACCCTCGGAGGATGATTCCGCCGGCGAGGTGAGGCTCCTGTCGCCCAACCAATATCTCCGGGCAAGATAGCCCAGATAGCTGTTGCTGCGCTGGCCGAGATTGGGGATTTCCAGAAAGTCCGCCAGCACATAATAGGCATCAAAGCGCAGCAAGGGATTGCCGTTAAAAAGCACCGTGGACACTCCGGCAATCAACATGACGTTATAAGCCACAGCGCGCATGGGGCCTGGCTCCACATGGGTCCAGATGAGCATCGCCAGAGCGGCTATAAAAACTTCCATGAGAATCCCGGCACCCCCCACGAGCATCCGCCGGGATTTTTCCCGGAAGGCCAGGGAGGAAGAAGCATCCACATAGGGGATGGGCATGAAAACCAGAAGCATAATCCCCATTTCATGGACCTCTCCCCCCCATTTCTTGACCATGTAAGCATGGCAGAACTCATGAAGCGCCTTGAGCAAGGGATAAATCAGGCTCATCAGAAAAAGATTTTCCAAACCGAATATCCGATCGCTGAAATTATTGGACAGATCCGTCCAGTGCATGGCAGCCAAAGAGATTCCGGTGATGACCACCCCCATCCACACCAGCAAACTCATCCAGCCGAGAAAGGGCCGGACCAGGGGTAGGGTGCGGTTGAGAAAGCGATCGGGGTCCAGGATCGGAAAGCGCAGGGACAAGGGTGAGCGCAGAGGCGTGAGCAAACGGTTTTTCTGCCCCTGTGCCAGCCGTCGATTCAGGTCGCTGAAGTCGGACAAGGCACTGGTTTGGATCAGGTCAAAACGATGGAGCTGGGACAGAAGACCGATCACTTCATCCTGGGTGGGCATGTGGTCCCCGAGCCGGGCACAAACCGTGGACCAGATCTCTCCCAGGGTGCGGTGGCCATCCATGAGCCCGATCAGCGCATAAGCCTCGGGTGAAAAACGGTGATGGCGGCCGGTGAAGCGATCCTGAATCACATACCAGTCCGCTCCGCGATAGCAATGACGCACCATCTGCACATGGCTGCGCAGCCTGGGTGCAAGGGGCGCCACGCGATACCAGGACTGGCTGAACAGGGACTCACTCATGGTCAACACCGTCCCTTATCATCAGGGCATCCAGCTCCACAGGGTTAAGGTCATCCATTCCCTCAGGTCCCGGGTCCAGATGCCGATCCATTTTCGCCGGTCGATATGAATTTTCCCCACCCCTTCCATGCCGGGGCGAAGGCTGTCGTCCAAGCGTTCCAGGTGCGCTTCCACACGGAAGTAATTGCGCCCTTCTTCGGCCCTGGCAATGGGGGTGATTCTGTCGATGACAAACGGATATTTCCGGTCCGGCAGGGAGGACAAAACCAGGGTTCCCTTCTGGGTGGCCCGGACATCGGCAATCCGCCTTTCGTCCACCTTCAGGATGACCCGATAGGCATCCAGGGGGGTTACCTCGAAAAGGACTTCCCCCTGCTTTACGGCCCCCCCCAGCCGCTGGCTGAGATCCCCGCTGACCAGCAAGCCTCTGAAAGGCGCGATCATTTGAGTACGCGTGAGATTGGCCTCTATCAAATCCAGTTCCGCCCGGGCCTGGTCCAACTGAGCCTTGATAATTCCGGACTTGGCCCGGTCATGATTGGCCGACGCATCCTGATACTGCTGTTCCAGTTGGCGATATTCACTTAATTTGGACAGTTTTTTCAGGCCCAGGTCACGGTTGTCCAGCGAACACAGCAGCTGTCCCTCTTCGACCCGGTCACCGGCCCGTGACGGGGCATGGTCAATATAGCCGTCGAAGGGAACCACGATGGCACGGTGTATGGCCCCTTCCAAGGTTGTATCCGCCGAAAGGCGATACTCCCCGGTTGCAAAGCTGAAAAATACCATCAGCACAACCATCGCTGCCAGGGCCAGTTTTCGTTTCACATACCCCGGCCCGGCCAGGCGAATCCACTGCTTCTGAAGTGCCAATTGGACCTTGATTCCCAAGGGGCGGTCGTTGGCAAATTTGTTCTCCAGAGCAGGACCGGAGAGTGCGGCTACAGCACGCATGAATTCCACGTCGAGCTGGTTGAAGGGTTGATTCGCAGCTCGTTCACAGGTCAACACGCCATAGTATAGATCATGACTGAACAACGGAAAGCTTGCAATGGACGCCATGGACTGCTGGCGGGACAAGGCTTCGTGCTCCCGGCAGATGAGAATCTCGTTATCCAGCGGGGGATAGGCCACTTCGCGGCGTTGGAGAATCGCTTCTTCCATCACGGCTTCGATGGAACGGGTCAGGTTCATCTTCTTCCCGACTTCACTGCTGTGGGATACGGATTCCAGTTTGATGTGCTTTCCCCTCATGAACCCGAGACTGACTCGCTCACATCCCGTAGCATCGGCCAGTTTGGTGGTAAAAGCGATGCCTGCTTCTGAAAAATGTTCTTTGCCCAGGGTTTCGGCCAGTAGATCCACGGCGGTTTTCAAGCGGATAAGGGTCGTCCGATCCTCTTCCGCTTGTTTTCGCCGAACCAGCACCTCCATCCAGACGATGCCCCACTGCAACTGTTCCATGGCCTTTTGCAAAACCTGTTCAGCCGTGACGGAAATTTCCAGGGCCACCACACCGCGCAATTCTTCATCAATCAAAAGAGGATAAGCGATCCCGTAATGGGAGGAGGCGGGCAATTCAACCAGCAATCCGCACCGTTCTTCCAGCACCCTTTCCACCACATCGGAGAGCTGCAAAGGGTCATTTTTTCCTTCCGGCCAACCAGCCACGGGAGAAAATGTATTCAAGGGCGTGGTCATAATCAACAGGCTCTGCACCACGCCGGGGATCAGTCCGCTCTGGAGGGCCAGCCAGCCCTGAAAATAATCCTCTTCACTCCTGGCAGAGGAAAAGGCATTCCATAGTTCCGAAACAGAACTGCGGGAGGCTTCCGCGGTTACGGAGTCCATTTATTGTTTTTTCTCCGGCAGATCCAGCTTCAGCTCCCCGAAATGTTTTTCGTATTCATTCATGGTATTGATCAACAACACCGCCATTCGCTTGGCGGCATAGGGATTGAGAATGATCCGGTCGGTTAGTTCCACGGTCAGTTCTTTCTGCCCGGCGTGCCAGTTCTGATGGGTGCCGAACAACAGGGTGACTTCCTCCCGGGTGCTGGAGACATTGCACACATTGGCGTAGGCGCTTTTCATCTTGGAACCATCCCAACGGATGGTGGTCTGGGTTTTTTCTTCTTGGGCCGGAGCATTTTCAGCGGTTTTCTTTTCCTCTTTGGTCATGAATTTCTCCTCTTTTCTTTCCGAATGAACTTTTCCGGTTAAAATGAACTTGTAAACAAACCTTTATCAAAAATGGTTTAAAGAGGAAACCCCGACCATGTTCTTTTCGGGTTTCTCCCATGCCAGGGGGGTTTCCTTGCGATCTTTTTTAAGGCGGCCTTTTTCCCATCGCCAACTGCGGTTTCGGGGTTGAGCTAGATTTTCCAGCTCTTCCATGGAGAGTCTTTGGGCTTTGCCTTTGCGTTGGCCCACGGCAACCCCCCAGCTGCTGAAACCGGCCACAGCGGTTTTCAGGGTTTCAAGTTTGGCTTCGGGCTGTTCCAAAACTTGGTTTCGGGGTGCAGCCGGAGCTTTGGGGTTTGATGGAACCGGGTGCTTTGATGAAGAGGCCGGAGAGGTTTGCGGTTGGTCGGGTTTCCCTTCATGCCCCGGTGCTTGATCTTGTTTAACGGGTGTTTCCGGGGTCTTTGCCCCAACCGGTTCTTCCTTCCCGGATGGCAAAACCTGTGACCCGTGATGATGGTAATCGGGTTCAGGGGCCTGAACCGTTTCCGGGGCTTCGATTTTCCGGGGAAGCGAGGAATCCAGGCTCCGAACCTCCCCGAGATCCATGGGCGTGATACTTTCCTTGCGGTCTGTGTAGAGTCCTTTTTGTTGGGCTGCGATCAGGTCCAGGGGGCTCTGGCCCAGGGTAATCAACGAGGCCAGTTTGCCGTGGTGAAAAGTGGCCCGGGCGTAATCACCCACCATCACGTCTTCTGCGAGACTGGCGTGGAAGGTGTCCTTGCCGGCGCCGCCGAACAGGATATCGTTGCCGGCACCGCCCATGAGGATATCATTGCCGCCTTGGAAGAAGTGGGTGGTTTCCGCCCGGCGAATTTCTCCATTCCCGTAGGTCACCTTTCCGGAATCTCCCATGAGGATGTCCTTGCCGGCATTGCCGTTGAGGGTATCATTTCCCATTCCGCCGAGAAGGAGATCCTCCCCGGTGCCGCCCGTGAGGGTATCATTGCCATCGCCGGGGTTGATGGTGCTGAAAACCTCAACCAGGGTGCCCAGGCGCTTTTCTCCATCAAAGGTGATCTGTCCATTGTCGCCCACCAGAATCAAATCTTCATCCCAGGCTGCGCCATCCACATAATCGGCTCCGGCTTCGCCAAAGACCACAACGAGCCCGTCTTCACCGTCACTTTCATTCCGCAGGGTAACGGTATCCTCGCCTGCACCCATGCGTAACGTGGTCACGGTCTCGGGATGGGCCCCCAGCACCGTGATTTCATCCGCCCCGCTGCCCAGGGTCAGGTTAAGACCGCCACCGAAGGTGCCGCTGGTTTCATAGGTGATGGTTCCCGTGGCATCCCCGTCGCCAAGGCCTGAAATACTGCTTTCATCCAGGACGATACCGGTGCGTCCGGTGGCATTGCCCCGATCGCTGATGTTGAGCGTGTGGCTGCCATCCCCGGCATTCAGATGCAGATCCCCGCGAATCCCGTCAAGATTCCCGGTGTTCTCGGGGGCATCGGAACTGATATTGAAGATATCGTCGCCGTCATTGGCGTAAACCAGGGTTGAGGTTCCGGAAAGCGTGCTTTGGACATTGAAGGTGTCATTGCCGCTGCCCAAAGCCAAGTTGATGTTTTCCACCAATCCGTAAGCAACCCCCTCTGCCATGCCCAGCCCTGTAAGGGTGGTGTCGGTCAGGGTGCCGCTGTTGTCCGTGGTGTCGCCGCTGTTGTCCACATCCAGGGTGTCGTCACCCGCTCCGCCATCTACTGTGAGCAGAGACCGCAGGCTGTTGATCACTCCGCCGGTGTTGGCGGAGACCGTGGCTTCACTGCCCACGCGGAGGAGATCATTTCCTGCGCCGAGGTGAACAACCGACGGCATGTTTTGGGCGAGACGGGGCAGGATCACGAGATCATCATCGTTGTTGCCGTTGACCGTCAGGCCCGTTGCCTCCAGGGTCCCCTGGAGATCCAGGGTGCTGCCCCGGTCATCGGCATCCCCCCAGTCGGCGTTGAGCTCAATGGTACCGGCTGCGATAAGGGCAGAACCGGCTTCAAGGATGAGATCATCCCCGGCATACAGACGAATATTGCCGGTTGTGGACTCAAGGGTGACATGATTTTGAACAATGATATCGTCATTGGTGGCTTCTGTGCCGTCAACATCGTCGTCTGTGGCCGTCAAGGTAATATCCCCCACGGCCAGTATGGATTCAGCCACGGTCAACGGACTGCTGGCGCCAATGGTAACAGAGCCTTGGGCTTCAATGCCTTCAAGCCCATCACTGACACCGCCCACGATGAGGTAACCCACGTTGGACAGCCAGACACTGCCATGAACAGAGCGGCCTTCCAGACGACCGATGGTGGTTCGTAAAAGACTGCCGTCCGCGCCGATATCCCCATCGGCAAACAGCCAGGCTTCCCCGGACGTCACATTGTCCTCCTCATCGATCCGGCCGTTTAAAATGGCGCCGTCGCTGCCGATGAATGCCGTATAGTCGATTCCAGTGGTAATCCGGTCGATGCTCAAATCCCCCAAAACTTCCGTAAGGTAGGTGTTAAAAACGCTGGTGGTATTCAGCGTGCCGGGACCGGAAAAGGACGAGTCTATATCCAGGTCATTGCCGGATTCGCCGATTCCCCCGAGTTGGGCCACCAGGGTAATATGGTTGCCGGTGATATCCGCCAGCAGTTCATCTTCTGCATCCAATATGGAGAACATGGCCCGCAACCCCACATCCCCGCCCGTGGAGATGATTTCACCCACATTCATATTGCCTTCGGTTTCAAAAATATGGATTCCTTCTCCGGCATGGGCATTTAAAATGCCATCGGGATAGAGATCAATGTCGAGGTAGTTATCTTCCATGCCGATGCCCGCTCCGGCATGGAGGTTGAGTTCCGTGGTCCGGATGTTCAGATAATTGCCGAGGAAGGCATCCAGGATGGAGCGATTGGCCAACAGATCAATCCGATCCGGCGAATAGATCGTGTCCACGTTCATATCGCCGTTGGTCTCGAACAGATAGATGGCTTGCTTGGCTCTGGCATTGAGTTTGGCATCTTCCGCCAGATCCAGCCGGAGGGGGTCGCCTTCGATACCGATGCCTTTTCCGCCGGATTCCAAAATAAGATTTCCCGCGGCAATTCCGGTGCCCGAGGCCTGATAAATTCCCCCTCGGGTTTTGATGCGGACCTCGGCGTCAGGGTGGGTTTCCGGCCCTGCGATGATGCTCCCCACATGGATATCGGTTTCAGATCCTATGAACACATAGGACCCGGCGGAGATATCCACCCGGCTTTCCGTTTCCTGATGCTGGATCACCCGGATCTGGCTTTCCGTAATATTCACCCGGCCCGTATCGCCTGTGCCGGCAGCATGTTCCAGGGTATCGAACAATTGAAGGGTGAAGGCATCCACCACCCTGGCGTAATAGATTTCACCGTCATGGACGCCGGGAATATTGCTTAGGGGAAAGGTGCCCAGAGCGCCGAATTCCACCGGACTTCCGGTGATAAGGCCATGGGCCGCGCCAAAGGTGATGGCGTTTGCCGCCGAATCGATCACCGTGACATTCTGAGAACCGGCCGCCTCCACAAAAGCCTCTTCTTCCTGGGTCAGGCTGATGGGGGTGCCGCCGTTGTCCAAATCTCCGGTGGACGTACGGATGGTAATTTCCGAGTCCCGTCTGCCGGATTGGATATCGATATCTTCCCGCCGGGAAATTCTGACCTGGCTTTCGGTGATGTTGATCAAACCGGTATTGTCTGTGCCAGTGGCATGGGCGGCCGTGTCGAACACCTGGATGGTGAATTCATCCATCACCCTGGCGTAATACGTGGTTCCGTTGGTCACACCCGGGATGTCTCCAGGGGTAAAGGTGCCGCCGGGTCCGAATATCACAACATCCCCGGATTTGAGTTCATGGAGACTGCCGAAACTGATGGTGTTGGTATCCGACTTGATGGAGATGAGATCTTCCCTTTCCGCGGCCGCCAATTGCGCTTTTTCTTGATCGGTGAGCGTGATCTCGGTTCCTCCCGATTCCAGGTCTCCCAGGGAGATTTGAATGATCTGCTCGGGTTTTAGCTCGCCCACGGACCCGGAAGCGGTGATGGAAATATTGTTGCCGACGAGGTTCGGTGCCTCGATCCGGGTTTCCGTGTCTGTGGTTTCTTTCAACCAGCCTGCGCCCAATGCGTATTTCAGTTGATCTTCGGTCCATTCCGCACCCACGGCCAGGGCGTCAATGTCGGAGAGACTGTGGTCCATGTGGGTGGCGGATGAAGCATCCAAATCCAGATAATCGCCGCTTCTGGCCAGTTCCTCGGACTCGGCCAACCGGACGGTTTCAGAATCCACAGCGATCACGTAGTAGATACTTCCTTCGGTCAGGGTGTGGAGTTCTCCGTCCTTCCAGTAGCCAATCCCTGTTCCCCCGTTGGCATGATACACCACCCCGGTTCCTGTGTTGAGCAGGTGGGTCCCGATGTGCAGGGTGTCGGCATCATTGTTCGTGGCCAGGGCCGGGTCAAAATCGGTTTCATAGCCCGGATAACCGGCATCGTATTTCCACGTCGGGTCATAGGATTCTCCCAACACATGGTATCGGTTGTGGAGTTCATGATATTCCCGGGTTCTTTTTTGTTCTTCCAGGTCGATGCGGGCATCGTCCCATCCCAGGTCGCTCTTGTATTTTTCCCGTTCCGCAGTGGAAAAGGCAATTTGGGTATCGGGATCATATTCACCCATCTGGTTCCGGTACTGCCAGTAGGTGTGGTATTCCCGGGTTTTGAGGTCCTTGTAGGCCTGCTGGGTTTCGCTGATGCTGACCGAAGCATCCAGGAGGTTCATCTCGCTCCAGAGGTCGGATAGTTCTTCCGTGGATCTCAAATCCTGGCTTTCCAGGGTGTTGACGTCAATCAGGTTCCCGTTGTCAACGGCCACGCTGACATCACCGTCCAGGGAGGAAACGGTAATGATCCGCAGGTCTCCCTGGGTTTCCCGGAGAAAAATATTCCCTTGGGCTGAAGCCGTCAAGGCATCAGCGGTTTCATCGTCATGATAGTCATTGTCACCGTTGGTATTGATTCCCACGGCAAGGGTGGCCGTGCCGATACTTCCGGTGACCGAGGCAAGATGGATATTCTCCCCCTGAATCAGGGAGCCGGTATCCGCTGCATAGACGCTTCCCTCGGATTGGATGAAGACATCGCCGCCGGTGGACACGACCGTTCCTACAGTCAGGGGGCCGTCCACTTCGGTGATGACCATGGGTCCCCGGGCCGTGGCATTAAGTATGCCGCCGGTCAAGTCCGTGCGAATCAGGGCATCTTCATGGGTTGGGTCGTCATATCCGATGCTTCCGTTTGCGGCGGTCAAGGTGATATCTTTGCTCCGGATCAGGGACCGTTCATTTTCCTGAATAATGGAACCGTTCCTGGAGGTAACGGTAGTGGCTCCGGAAGTATTGGTGAGAATTCCGTTGAGGGTGAGATCATTGTCCGAGGCCACGGAAATCGATCCGGTGTCCTGTCCGGAAAACTGTACCGTGATGGGATAGTCTGCTTTTACGCTGTGGTAGTTATAATTGACCTGGCCCTCGGTCGTGGTCTGCTGGAGGTGATAATCCTGGGTGGAGAAGATCCACCAGCCATTGGTGGTGGTCCAGGAGCGATAGCTCACCGAGGGGATGCCGGTGTTGTAGGATTCAAAATCATACTGGTACCCCACGGTGTTGTCCGCCGTGTCCACCACCTGGATGTAATTGCTGTGGGGCTCGATATCCGTGGGTTGACTCGGACTGTAACTGTAATAAGAAGGTGAAGCCCCGGGATCTGCGGCCAAACCGTCAATGCCCCAGAAACTCCGAGTCACCCATTCCTGCACCTTGGTGGAGGTGCGGGATTCCCCGGTAACCCAGAAATACCGCTGGTTTAACACCGGCTGATAGGTGGCCGTCCGGTTTCGAAGGGTATCATCAATCTCTTCATCGTTTGTGGTGGAATCATTGTCCGTGACCTGGATATTGTTTCCGATGCGGGTGTAAGTGGTCACCTTGGGTTTATAGGCCGTCCCGGGGTCGACGTCATAACCGATATCCGTAATCACCACCTTGCCTTCGATGCCGTTTCCCATGCCCCTGATTTCCAGGGAAGCGGAGGTGTTTTCCTCCTGGGAGAGAACCGACGTGCCATCCAGCTCCAAGGTCTTTCCGTCGTCGCTTACCCGGACCACGGTGTACTCCCCATCGTTGAGCGCGGAGTTCCGAACCACGATGGACTGACCGTCACGGTATCCTTCGTCAATCCAGCTGCCAGCGTTCCGGGTAATGGTGTGGGCGTTGTTACCGTTATTGGAGAAGGTCATCCAATTGCCCACCACGTCAAGAGTCGTGGCGGTGCTGACCTCGTTTTGGATCTGCTCACCGCTTGCCAGGGTCAGGATTTTGTTGGTGACGAATTGAATCTCATATTCCCCGTCATTGCCGTTTGCAGAATTGACGATTCGAATTTTCTGGCCTGCCGTATACCCGTCGTCCAACCAGCTCCCGCCGGACCGGGCCACGGTATCCGTGTCCCCCCCATCCGTCAGGGTGATCCAGTTGCCGGATATTTCAAGATCCGATGTCGTGTTATATTCATTGTTCAAGGCATCCCCGGAGACCAGGGTGAGTTCCTTATCCCCCACCACAGCGATGGTGTATTCCCCGTCATTGCCGGAGGAATTGGAGACGCGGATGGTCTGGCCCGCTGTAAATCCGTCCAGAATCCAGGAGCCGGTATTGCGTCGAAGGGTGTCGCTTGCCGTACCGCCATCCAAAAAGGTGATCCGGTCGTCTCCCGTGACCAGCCAGTCGGACCCGGTTACTCGCCAATCCGTGCCGGAAAGCTTCAGCTCTTTATCCTCACCGGTATTCAGGCTCTGGACTTCGATGTTCCACGGCGTCTGATTGTCGATGGCGATGTTGCCGAACCCATCCACCACATCAATGACCCCGTAATCCGTGGCCATGATTTGACCGGTGATTTTGACCAGTCCTCCCTGAACCGTCACATCATCAATGATCAGTTTGTCTTCGTCCGGATTGTTCCCGTTTTGGTACCAGACCTCGATGTCCGAATCCTGAAGCGTAATCCAGCCGCTGTTTCCCGAGGCTTCAAAGTCTGCAATTTTTTGGGCCAGGGTGGTTCCGTCCAGGGTCAAGGCATCTTCCGTGAGCGTCAGGGAACGGTTTGCATTGCCGCTTTTCACCAGGCCATTGATGTTCAACACCCTGGAGGTAATGAAGACGTTGTTCCCGGCGATGGTCGCCCCCTGGGCATCCTTGTAGGTCGTATCGGTGTCGGAAGCATTGATGACGTTGCCGGCTGAGTTGAAATGGTTGGTATTTTCGTTGGTTTCGGCCTCCGTACTCCACTGGGCCATGGGGTCGCTGGCCACATGATAGGTGTCTGCGGCTATGATCACATCCCGGCCGGCCTTGATATCCACGGTTTTGGCCTGGATCAAGGCCTTCCGGATGACCTCGTTGGTCACAGGATCTTTGATGTCCTTGATGAAGATGCTGCCTTCTTTGTTATACACGCGAACCGTGCCCCGGTTATTGAGGATTTTCGCCCCGATGATTTCAATGTCCGGAGCCGGAGCTCCGGCAAGGGTTCCCGTGGGCGGAGGATTGTAGGTGTTGCGGATGTCAATGAGGGAATCCGGGGTGTTTTTGGAGGTAATCACGGAGTCGAATTGCGCCAATTGCCCGGACTGGTTGCGTTGTTGAATGGTGCCATTGTCATAGACCCGGGCCCCATTAAAGGTGATATTGCCCCCCAGGGCTTCCACGGTAAGGTCGTTGGCGATCCTCAGATAATAGGGACTATGGTTTTCAATGGTAATCCGGGTGTCCCCGGGTGCGTCCAGTACGCCGTGTCCGGAAAGATGATCCCCGGAAATAATAATATCCCCGGACCGGGCCGAAATTTCAGGGGTCTCAATGTAAGTGACATTCATATCTGAAATCACCGTCACCGGCGTGGTGGTGCTTTGAAGCCCTGGATCATTCTCATAAACCAGTCCCAGTTCCACCAGCTGATATTCCAGTTGATCGATCTGGGAATCGATGCCGACGATGGCTTTTTGGGCATTTTCTCCCGTCATGTTCGGATCATTGGCATATTTGGCCTTTTGTTCTTCCAACGCCCTGATCTCGTCCACGATATTGACGGCCAGGTTTTCGGTTTTCAATACCGGCAATTCCACACCATCCGTGACGGTAACGGAAATGGTTCCCGGGCGGATGGTCGTGCCGTAAACGCCAATCCCCTGGGCAGAGGCTTCATCCTGGGTCAAGGGGGTTGCGCCGTCCAGGGTCATGACCCATTTGTCTGTGATTCCGCTGCCGCTATCCAGACCGATGGACTGGATTCTGTAAACACCGTCGTTGAATCCGCCAGCCGTCCCCCGAATCACAATATACTGGTTGGCCTGGAAGCCCTCGGTTTCCCAATCCGCTGCATCGCTGCGGGTGAGGGTATTATTGGTTGAATCAAAGCTCAGTAAAGTTCCGGCACTGGCCACCACCGGCCTGATGTCCGTTTCCAGGGCCAGCTCAAGAACGTTACGTTCCGGAGTGGTCACCCAGGTTTCAGCCCCGGTAAAATCATACCCCCCGGCGAGTTCCAGAACGTTGGCATTGACCGTGGCAATTCGGTACAGCCCGCTGTTTCCAGCAGAAGAGCCCGTTACCTGAATATAATCTCCTGCATTAAAGCCAAAGTCCTCCCACAACTCTCCGGTCGTGGACGGCGTCAGGGTGATTCGGGCCGGCTGGCTGCCGGTTTGAGGTTCCAAGTGCAGAGTTTTACCGGTTGCCACCATGACTGTTCCCACGCCCGGTGTTGAAATGGCTGTTAAACTGTTGATCTCCGTATCCTGAAGCAGGTTATCCCGGTTGCTCAATTCCAGAATGGTGCCATCCGGGGAAATCGACTTCACCAGATATTCTCCATCATTATCCGGCGATCCATTGGCACCGGACCCGCTGATTAATAGGGTTTGGCCGGCGATAAAACCATCCGTGGTCCAGGAACCTCCGGTTCTGTGGAGGTGGGCATTGTTGATGCCATAGCTCACATCCAGGGTGACGGAAGCCCGGACCGTGGCATCGGCCCTTTCCGTGTTTTGCACCAGATTGGTGCTGTCGGGCAGGGCGATGGTCATGAGATTCCCGGACACCGAAAGGATCTGGAAGGTTCGATTATTCTGGCTGTCGACGGCATTGGTGATGGTGACCCATTGATTGGTCGAATAATCCTCGGACCAGGTACCGGAGGACCTTTGAATGGCAGCATCCGCATGGAACCGCTCGTCGGAAAAGGCCACATTGTCTGTGATGTGGACCTTCAGGGTGAGGGTGGAGCCATCGGTGTCTGATCCTCCAAGCAGGCCGGAACCGTTTTCCAGGGTGATGACCGAACCGTTGACGGAGGCAATGGTATAGGTGCCGCTGGAAGTCCCTGCATCAGTGAGGGTGATTTCCTGCCCGGACCTGAACCCGTCATCCAGCCAATTCCCGGTGGATCGAGTGATGGTGGCCGGTGATGTGGTGGGAACCTCTGCCGTAAAGGTCAGGGTTTCCCCGGCAGGGATGAGGACCTGTTTGGAAACGGTTACAGCACTATTGCTGTCCACGGGATCATCGGTGAGCAGGGTGCCGGTTTCCAATTGAAGCACCGTGCCTGCAACCGACTGGATGACAAAACTTCCGTTGTTCTGGGCTTGGTCTGCTCCGGAAACGGTGATGGTATCGCCCGCTTCAAAGCCCTGTGTGGACCAGTTTCCGTCGCTCCAAGTGATTTCCGGAAGGGCGGCATCCTGTTGGGGAATAAAGGTCATGAAAATATTGTTGTTGGATCCGATGAGGGAAGTAACAGCCTCATTGCTGCTGGTGCCGGTCAGGGTGTCATAGGCTTGCGCCAGCACCACGGTGGTATCCGTGACATCCACCACAGCGTAGTTGATCCCGTCGATGGTGACGTTTTTGTTGACCAGGAATCCGTCGTCAATCCAGCTGCCGCCGTCGTTTCTTTCCATAAAGGTCTGTTTGGGGACATACACGAGGGCCGGTGTTCCCGTCATGTTCACCGAGGTACCCGTGGTAATGGATTGTCCGAAGACCGTGGCTTGAACCGGCGTGAATTCGTCTTCCAGTTGGGAACCGGCCACAGTAAACCGGAGGCCGTCTTCCGATACGGAGGTAATTCGATAGGTTCCGTCATTGTTGGCGGAATCCAGGACCCGAATGTATCCCCCTGCAGTAAACCCGTCGTCAATCCAGCTGCCTTCGCTCCGGGTCACCGTGCCCGCGGATCCGTCAAAGGTGAGCAGGGGTGATCCGCTCATGACCAGGGGTTTGGTTGCGGCAAAATCATCAATGACCATCACTTTGGCGGAGATATCGATTTGCTCCATAAGCAGATCATCCGCCAGGGTCAACGCTGTGTCGCTGACGGTCTGAATCTGGTAAATCCCGTCATTCCCGCCGGATCCCAGTACCGCGATGAACTGGCCAGCGGTAAAGCCGTCTTCCACCCAACTCCCCCAATCCCGGGAGATGGTGTCGGATGAACCGGCCAGGTTGAAATTCAAGGAAGCGCCACCGATCATCCGGATGGGTTCCACGGTCGGAATATCCTCCCCGATGATCATTTCCCGGATGTGGTGCATCCCGGACCGGACGGTCCCTTCCACCGTGACCCCGGAGTTGGCTTCCTGGTGGTTGGATGAGGTTTCGGTTTTAAGGCTGACCGGTTTTGCCCCGAATATGGACCCGAAGAAATTGGCAATGGCGGCGATGATTTCTCGATAAAGATCCGTGCTAACCCCACGGCCGTTGGCATAATACTCTCCTTTTTGGGCATTGAGATACACATCGGCATCAGATCCCACAAAGGCATCCTTGTGAATGTTGATGGTGCTGTTTTGAATCACTTCCCCATGGGCTGCCGGGGGAAGCTCAATGGGGATGGCGGTTTTGTTATAGATGTCGGTGTTGGCTGTGGCGGAAAAATGATTCCCCGCACCGGATTGCAAGCGGATATCTTTCTTGGCCTGGAGGTTGGCACCGCTGTCCACATCAATGCTGTTGTCTGCATGGACCGAAGCAAAGGAGTCCCCGGCCCCGGCTCCGGCCAGGCCATAGGTCCGGATGTTGGCCTTGGATTGAACGTCGGCCGTGGTGGTGGAGGAAAGGTCCATCTCCCCGGCGCTTTTCAAATCAGCATCGCCGATGCGGATTTCATTGGTGTTGACGGGGTTGGTTACCGTGGATTTAGCCTTGGCCCAGGCAATGGCACCCCCGGAATCCAGGTTGACCTTGTCCGTGGCGTTTACCGTGTTCCTGCCGGTCATCTTCAATCTGTCACCCTCTGCTTCCAGAACAGCGCCGTTTTCAACGGAGATCAGGGTCTGGTTTCTGATTGCCGTTGAACTTGAGGCTGCAGGCCCGCCGGCCAAACCCCCGGAGCCGGCGGTGACATTGTATCCGCTCGAATCCTTGCTGATAATGTTTTCAGCTTCAACGTCCAGGGTTCCGGCTTTGATGTTGCTTCCTGAACCAAAGGTCGCAGTCACTCCGGCATTGACGTTATTGACGGCACTGGAACCGCTGGCTCCCACCACACTGGCCGTGGTGCTGTCCGTATAGGTATTGAAGGAGGTGGTTTGTTTGGCCAGAACATGAAAGGCCCGGTCCACGTCCACGACGGTATTATCATTGCCGCCCACATCCACGGATGTGGAGTTGGCATTGTCGGTTTTTGCATAGGACGCGGACCCGGCTACCAAACCGCCGCTGCCTGCGGTGACATCCGCAACATTGTTGTCCGAACCCACGGCATGAATATCCAATCCGCCGCCACCGATGAAGACATTATTTTTCAGGCCGGCACGGGTGGAGCTGTTGGAATCCGCATAGGCGCTGTTGGACCCGGCAGCCACAATTCCGATGGAAAGGCCCGAGGCGACGCTGGTCTGTTTGCTGTTTTGATCCGCATGTACCCGGGTCGTGCCGGTCATTTGGACGGCGGTGGCCAGTCCGCTGTCGTCCCCGATAAACGCTTCGACCCGTCCTTCATTGAGGGTATGGCTCTTGGTACCCACGGCTCCGATCAAAAGACCACCGGCCGAACCATTGGAGGAAGCAGCGGCTGAATTTCCGTTGATGGGGCTTTGGTTGGCGGATATTTCAAAATCATGGATATCCGTGACTCCTGCTGCATTTCTAACAGTCGATCCGCCGCCAATGTAGGCTTGAACCTCCGGTGTAATATTTGCACTGGAGGAGGATGCCCCGGCCGCTCCCCCCAGGGCGATGGTGATGCCCTTGGATTTTGCATCTGCCGACACTCGGGAGTCGGCAGCAATGCTGCCTCCGCCCGTGAGAATCACATCCACCCCTGATCCGATGTAGGCGCTGATCTCAGGATCGATGGTGGATGTTGCGGAGTTGGAGGTTCCGGCACCGATGCCGCCTGCAACGGCCGTGGCATCGGATGTTGCCGTTCCCTCGGACAAAGCATGGATATTCAGGCTGTGGACAGTATCTGTACCGTCGGAACCAATGGCCACGTGGTTGTCCACATAGGCTTGGGTGGAACCGTTGATAACGGATTTTGCTACAGACGCGCCGCCGGATACAGTCCCCAGGGTTGCGCCCATGCTAACGGCCGAGGCGGCTTGGTGACTTTCCGCATTGACCCGGACATCATCGGCTTGCAGGATTTGGGTTTTATCCGTATCCGAGGTGCCGGTGATATAGGCCAGGGTGTCGGTGCCGATGGTATTGGTGACCGAAGCGCCCCCCAATGCTGCGCCAATGGCCCCGGAAAGACTCAACGAAACCGCTTGAATCTTGGAGTCGTCGTTGGCGGAAACTTCCACGTTCTGTCCTGCGGAAAGGGTGGATCCGTCTGTAATGCCAGCTTCAATCCGGCTATCAATGGTGTTCAGGGAAGCAGAAGCATTCAAGGCGGCTCCGGTGGCCACCCCGATTCCTGCGGACAGAGAAACAATCCTGGCGCTTGAATCTGCGGATACTTCCACATTGCCTGCTTGGGAAGCGATATCCGAATTCGCGATGTGGGCATCCACGGCATTGTGAATAAAGTTTTCCGACCAGGCCGCACTGCCGGCCACCCCGCCGGAAACCGCAATACTTCCGGCAAAGGAAACAATGTTGGCCGTGGGGTCAAAGGAAGTATCTTTTGTGGAGTTGCCAAGAGACGACCGCACCGAGGAGGGCAGGGGCATGGCGTCCAAAAAACTCGTTGTGGTCGGGGCAAGATCCGCCGCAGAGACATTCACATCTCCTTCCGCCATCACCGTGGCGTTGTCAACGGTTGCCGTGACCGTATTGCCCACATTATTTATGGTGACCGATGCTTGGCCGCCCGCCAGACCGCCCCCGGCAATCCCGGCAGCCAGGGTCCGGATGATGGCGGCGGATTCCGAGGTTACAAGCACATCCCCGTCAGCTTCCACGTTGGCATGGTCAAGGGTGGCTGAAATGGTATTGGCAATGGTGTTTTTGGAAACCGCTGCCCCTGCGCCCGCAAATCCGGACGCTGAAAGACCCACGGCTATGGCATCCACCGTAGAGCCGTCTTTTGCCAGAAGCGATACACTGCCCGAACCCATGTCACTGAGAATCCCTGCACCCACGAGGGAATCGGTCGTTCCTTCACTTAAGATTTCTGCGGCAACCGTGTTGCCGATGGTATTGGTGGTCATGGACAGCACGCCGGATGCCACACCCGACATGGCCACTCCGCCCACAAAAGACAGAATTCCGGCATTGGACTGGGCGTTTAAGCTCACATCCCCTCCGGTCCGGACGGTTGAGCCGGCAATTTTTGCGCCGACGGTGTTTTCTATCTGGTTTTCCGCATAGAGCACTGCCCCGGCAATCCCGCCGGATGCGGCAAAACTGAGTCCGATGGCGGTGATATCCGAAGCATCGGAAGCGGACAGATCCACAGATCCCCCGGCGAGGAGGGCGGAACCCTGATCCACAAGGGCTTCCACCTGATTTTCAATCTGGTTTCCTGAAACCAGGGCATCCACAGCCACCAACCCGGATGCGGCCATTCCGGCGGAAACCGAAATGATACGCGCCCCTGATAGAGACATGAGAGACACATCCGAATCCGGATCAATCACAACATCGGAAGAATCCAGGCCATCCAGTTCGTCATAGTCGGTGCCGGGAACCACGCCGGCCCATACGGTTGAGTTTGAAATTTGGGTCTGGACGGTGTTGTTGATTTTATTGCCCATGACCGTGGCTCCCAGAGCAACCGTACCGGAGCCTGCAAAATTGATGGATACCGCCAGGATGTTGGAACTGAAATCCGAAAGGGGGGAGTCCTGGGTTGCCGTATCCACATCGTCCTGATGGTCACCCACCAGCCAGTCAAGGTCCAGAACATCCGGAGCAATGTCCGCGGCCCCAAGGGATACATCCCCGGCTGCGGTAACCGTTGAGCGGGTAATGTCCGCCGTGACCGTGTTCTGAACCTCGTTGCCCACCACTGTGAATTGGGCTGCAGAGCCCCCCGAAGCCGAAACCCCCAGGGTCAGCATGCGAATGCGGGACGATGATTCCGAATCCAGGTCCAGGTCCTGGTCGGTATGGACCTCGGCATCCGACAGGGTCGTGGCCATGGTATTTTTTATGATGTTTCCGGAGATGGCCATACCACCGGCCTGGCCGCCTGCTGCGGAAACCCCGAAGGCCAGGGCATCGATGGTGGAGGTATCCTTGGCCGATATCAGGATGGCCCCGTTTGCGTCCACATGGGACAGGGTGCCGTCTTCTCCGGTAATCCCCGCTTGAATCGAATTGCTGATCACATTGGCGGACATGGACAGCAGGCCTGCCCCGCCACCGGCGAATGCAACGCCGCCGGTAAAACCGAGAATGCTCGCGGAGGATTGGGCGGAAAGGGTAAGCCCGCCCCCACTGGTCACTGTGGACCCCTGGATCTCGGCCATCATGGAATTTTCAATCACATTGGCGCCGATCAAAGCTCCGGCGGCCACGGCTCCGGTTCCGGCCACACTCACGGCAGCGGAACGGATCTGGGAAATGTCCTCGGCGGTCAGGGAGATATACCCGTCTGTGGTTACATCGGAGCCGCCG
>VMSV01000182.1 GCA_013791935.1 Desulfobacteraceae bacterium
CCCCCCTATGTTTGACTATCAAAAAAACCATCGATATTTTGCCCAGACGCCGGAGAGCATAAAAGCCTCTGCTGAGAGTGAACTGGCAAGCCTGGGGGCGGAAAAGATCAGCCCCGGCTTTCGAGGAATCTATTTCTCCGCAGATGCGGCCACGCTTTACCGAATCAATTACAAGGCCCGACTGATCACAAGGGTTTTGGCCCCGCTGGTTTCCTTTGAGTGCAGAGACCGAAATGCCCTGTATGAGGCTGGCCGATCCATTGACTGGAACACGCTGTTTTCAGCTGACCAGACCTTCGGGGTCATTTCAAATGTTTCCCAGAATGACAACCTGAAAAACTCCCATTTCGCAGCTTTGTGCGTAAAAGACTCTGTGGTGGATCATTTCCGGACCAGAACGGGAAAACGTCCCAATGTGGATAAGGATGCTCCGGATGTATGGATCAACCTTTATGTGGATAAAACCCATGGAGTCATCAACCTGGATACCTCGGGAGGGTCTCTGCACCGAAGGGGCTACAGAAAACAATCCGTGGAAGCTCCCATGCAGGAAATTACCGCCGCAGCATTGGTGGCCATGTCCGGCTGGAACGGTGATAAACCTTTATATGATCCCATGTGCGGCTCCGGAACCATTTTGTGTGAAGCCCTGATGGCCTATTGCAAGATTCCCTCGGGGTTTTTGAAAACCCGTTTCGGTTTTTTTCATTTACCGGATTTTAAGGAAAGCCTATGGAAAAGGGTCAAAACAGAAGCTGATCGAGAGATACGGGACCTTCCCCCGGACCTCATCGAAGGCAGTGATTCATCCTCCGAAGCCGTTAAAGCGGGAAGAGAAAACAGCTCCCTTCTGCCCGGCGGGAAGATGATTAAAATTTCCAAAAAAGGGTTTGCGGAGATTCCAACCCTGGAAAACCGAACCATCCTCTGCAACCCGCCCTATGGAATCCGAATGAAAACAGAAGGGAATTTGGGGGATTTCTATAAGGCGTTCGGGGATTTTTTAAAACAACGATGCAAAGGTTCTGAAGCTTACGTTTTTTTCGGCAACCGGGAAATGTTGAAGCACATCGGTTTGAAAACAGAATGGAAAGAACCGGTTGAAATTGCAGGACTGGACGGAAGGATCGCCAAATATGTTCTGTATTGAACCGGTAAAAGGGTTTACGCCATGGCCCTGATCAGTATGCGGGATGTCTTCTGGGGGATTGGGGGGTTCCCATTGCTGGATCATATCACCTTTCAGATGGAAAAAGGGGAAAGGATCGGCCTGCTGGGACGCAACGGAGTGGGCAAATCCACGCTGATGAAGATCATGGCAGGCGAGATGGAACCGGACGGTGGTGAAATCTGGAAACAGCAGGGCCTAAAAATCGGCGTGCTCAAACAGGATGTGCCTCTCCATGGAGAGCTTACTGTATTTGACGTGGTTGCCGGCAGGTCGGGTATAAACTTTTCAGGTTTCGAAAATAGCAGCTCGGAAATCGAGCCGAAAAATAAGGCCTCCCTTGAAAATGCAAATCTCGTCCATGAGACGAACACGGTCCTTTCCAAGTTTAACCTGGATTCCAGCGCGATTTTCAGCAGCCTTTCCGCAGGCATGAAAAGGCGGGTTCTATTTGCCCGAGCGTTTTCCAATGACCCCGATATCCTGTTCCTGGACGAGCCCACAAACCACCTGGATATTGAAACCATCGTATGGATGGAGGATTTCATCCTTCGCCAGGTGAAAACATTGTTTTTCGTAACCCACGATCGAATGCTGTTGCAAAGAATCGCCACACGTATTCTGGAGCTGGATCGGGGACAGGTAACATCCTACGCCTGCGACTATTCCACTTATCTTAAAAGAAGGCAGGGAGATCTGGATTCCGAGGAAAAGCGAAACGCGGTATTTGACAAAAAACTGGCTGCGGAAGAAACCTGGATACGGCAAGGCATCAAGGCTCGAAGAACCAGAAATGAAGGCCGTGTCAGGGCTTTGGAAGAACTGAGAAAGATTCGAAAAGAGCGCCGAAAAAAAATCGGAGATGCTTCTCTCAAGCTTCAGGAAGCTGAAAAAACAGGTAAACTGGTGGTTGAAGTTTCTGCCATAACCTATTCATACCATGAGCATTTATGCATTAACCATTTTTCAACCGTTATTGCCCGCGGGGACAAGATCGGAATCCTCGGCCCCAACGGCGCAGGTAAAACCACCCTGCTCAAGCTGCTGCTAAAAGAAATTGAACCCCAAACCGGATACGTCCGACATGGCACAAATCTTCAAATCGCCTATTTCGATCAGTTGAGAGCCACCCTGGATGAACAGAAAACCGTTCGGGAAAACATCGGGGAAGGCAATGACTATGTCGTTGTCGATGGTGACAAAAGGCATGTGATCGGCTATCTTCAGGACTTCCTGTTTTCCCCGGACCGATGCCATACCCCGGTCCATATTCTATCCGGTGGCGAAAAGAATCGCCTGACCCTGGCAAAACTCTTTGCAAGACCCGCAAACCTTTTGGTAATGGACGAGCCCACCAATGATCTGGATGCGGAAACCCTGGAGCTTCTGGAGGACCTGCTGTTTCAATACCAAGGAACCCTTCTGCTGGTGAGCCATGACCGGGCATTTTTAAACCAGGTGGTCACCAGCACCATGGTCTTTGAAGGGGATGGCAGTATTACGGAGTATGCAGGGGGCTACGATGACTGGCTCAAGCAGAGACCCTCGGAAAAACCCGCGCAACGTCATCCGGACAAGGGTTCGGAATCAGCAAGAGCCAGGGAAAAACAAGGGGCGAAACCCCTTCGGAAACTGGGGTATATGGAGAAAAGGGAACTTGAATCCCTTCCCCGGCATATCGATACCTTGGAAAAGGAACATCAACGCCTGTTTGAAGTCCTGTCGGATCCGTTATTCTATAAAAAGGATAAGAACGAGATGGCTTCCGTGAAAGCCGGCCTTGAAAACCTGGAAATGGAAATTCAAAAAGGGTACCAGCGCTGGGAAGAATTGGATGCCGTGGAGAAACAACAATAGGGTTGACAGATCCGCCAAATCTTTTTATGCATCAGCCGAATTCTGAAATAGTTTTTTTAACCTAATTATATAAAAGGAGACGCTATGATACGCCTGACCACCAGCATGGGGGAGATTGATATTGAGCTTAATGCCGAGAAAGCCCCGGAAACCGTTAAAAATTTTCTTTCCTATGTGAAAAACGGTCATTATGACGGAACGATTTTCCACAGGGTGATCAATGGGTTCATGATCCAGGGTGGAGGATTTGATGAAACCATGAAGGAAAAAGCCACCCAAGAGCCTGTTAAAAATGAAGCGGACAATGGCCTGAAAAATGACGCCTATTCCGTTGCCATGGCCAGAACTTCGGTTCCGGACAGCGCAACTGCCCAGTTTTTTATCAACGTGAAAAACAACGACTTTTTAAACCACACTTCAAAAACCCCCAATGGATGGGGCTATGCCGTGTTCGGCAAAGTGGTGAAAGGCCAGGGCGTGGTGAACAAAATGAAAGGGGTTCAGACCGGGAATAAGGGGATGCATGATGATGTTCCCGTTCAGCCCGTTATCATTCTGAAGGCTGAAGAGGTTACGGAGTAAATAAAAAATGATGCTTCGGCAAGGCTTTCGGTTTTTGCCGGGGCATCATTTCCTGTGTTCAACAAACCATCCGCTTATGGTTTCTTCGGCTGAATTCCGTAAAAGAGCAGTTCGCAAATTTCATCGGTAAAGGTGTCTGTGGGCATTTCCTTCTGAAAAATGATGGCAGGCAGACACACATGCTCAATCACCCCCAAAACAGCCTGCCGCATGGTGATGGTGGAGATATCTTTTCTCAGTTCCCCGTTTTCAACCCCTTCTTCAATGATTTCCATCAGGGTTCTTCCGAACGCTCTGGACTGGTCGTAGGTGTTGCTCTCGTAATATGCACGAAAGCTGCGGACTTCCAGAAGCAGGATTTTGGAAAACGTTCTGTCCAGATTGTAGGCATAAACCGTTCTCCAGATGAGTTTTCTGAGTTTGTTTACAGCGCCTTTAATCCCTTTCAAATCGAGCTCTACCTGTTCCATAAATCTTTTAAGGGATTGAGCCAGAACCTGGTGCAGAAGCCCCCTCTTGTCACCATAATACCTATAAATCAAGGCTTCATTGACCCCGGATTGTTTTGCAATGTCGCTGGTGGTGATGGAACTGAAGTCTTTCACTTTTAAAAGCTCAATCATGGCTTTGCTGATTTTCACTTTTCCCTGGGGTTGTGAGGCCTGGTCCTCTATGCCACTTGTATTTTCAGGCTTACTCATTGAAGTTTCCTCTAATTGTTTCCTTGCATGTTTGATTTCAGGCTTCTTCCAATCTTATGTCAGCCTGGGTAATCCTGTTAATGCGGACTGTAGGTATGTTTTACTGATATGCAAAAGTTGGAAAAGCATGAAAAACATTGTTATTTAAATATTCAATGATTTAAAATATCTATGATATGTTTGTCAAGAAAAAAGTTATGACTATCGATAAAATTACCTAAAATCCAAGCCCAATGATTCGAAGGAGGTATTGGGATTTTTAAATTGGCCTTTTTTTAGAACATAAAAGAGCGATTTGCAAATCTTTCCTTTGGATTCTTTAATGATAAATGAAGATTTGCCGATAACAACTACAGGTATTTCATGAGAAAAGAAGGATAAGAGGATGAAAACCCTTTCAATAAACCAAGGCCATGGCTGAATTTTCCATTAATATTGATAGATTAATCGATATCGTTAGTAGAGGGGGAACGGTCAAAACCGGTGTGGACGTCCGCAATGATAAGGGCGTTCTGCTCCTGGAGAAAAGCGTTCCGATCCATAGTGTCAATCCTTTGCTGGTGGTTAAAAAATACGGGGGGAATACCCTGCCGATTGATTTTTCAACCTCCGGAGGGGTTTGGGACAAAGCCGGGAATCCGGTTTCTTTTTATGCAGAGAATACCATCGTCAAAGAAAATCCTGAAAAAAGTCTTCCTGAAAGCATTGAAAGAAAAATAAAGGAGATCAATCGTAAAAAGGCGGAAGCTTCTGAAAAGTATGAGTGTGCCAAGAAAAACATCAAAAAAGTCATTCTGGAGATAAAAAATAGCGGGGGTGAGTTTGACACCGGGCTGGTGGAGGACACCGTAACCGATATCGTTAATTTTCTGGCCCTGGACGATACGGCCTTTTCACACATGACACGGGAAATTTTCTCCTATGACGATTATCTCTATAATCACTCGGTGAGCACCTGTGCCATTGGAACCTCCGCCCTCATAAGATTCAATGAGAAATTCAGCGAAATCATCAACAACCATCTTTCCACCATCTCCATTGACACCATCAATTCAAATGGCGATGGAAACCACCCTGCTTCATCTTTTGTTTATTATTTGCCCCAGGACATCCATGATATCTCATTGGGGTATTTCCTCCATGATGTTGGAAAAGTACTGATCCCCGAGAATATATTAAATAAGCAAGGCAAGCTTTCAGAAGCTGAATTTGATATCGTCAAAAAACATTCCTATGAAAAAGGCATGGAAATCCTCTCACGAAACAAGCTTGATAACCCTTTTATTTCAAATTGTGTAAAATATCACCACGGAGTTTTATTCCAGGGTGAAAAAGGGTGTTACCCCACAAACCTCCATCCCATTGAGATGCCGCCCTACGTCAAGATCTGTAAACTATCGGACGTCTATGATGCCATGACCTCCAAAAGATCTTATAAGGATGCTTTTAATCCCGTGGGGGTTGTGACGGAGATTTTTCGAAAATATGCCAACCAGGATCGAATGCTCCAGTTTATTTTAAGGGCTTTTGTAAAAGCTGTGGGTATCTATCCTCCGGGCAGCGTCTTGAATCTCACCAACGGCCAGATGGTCTATGTGCTGGACAGCGACGGCCCCATGGTAATTCCCTTTACGGATAAAGAGGGAACGCCACTCTTCCACAAATCAGACCCCATAAAAATCGGAGAATCCGATGAAAACCCGGAAAACAAGCTGGAAATAGATCGACGCCACCCCCTCAAATCCCCCATCGAAGTATGGGATTCTCTACCCGAATATCTCAAGGTTTCGGTCCAGTAACCATCCATAAATCATCATCCATAAACCACGCAGGAAGAGCTTACGTGATATCGTCGGAATATTTCATGACCTTGCGGATATAGCGTTGTGTTTCCCGGTAGGGAGGCACCCCTTCATAGCGTTCGACGGCTCCTGGCCCTGCGTTATAGGCCGCCAGGGACAGCTTGACGTCCCCGTCGAATTTGTTCATCATCTGTTTGAAGTACCGGACCCCACCGTCGATGTTTTCATAAATATCAAAAGGATTCTTGACCCCGAGATCCTCGGCGGTTCCCGGCATCAATTGCATGAGGCCCCGGGCGCCAGCTGGAGATACAACATCGGGTTTGAAGCCCGATTCGGCTTTGATGATTCCCCGGATTAATTCTGAAGGCACATCATATTTTTGCGAAGCCAACTCAATACAACTGTCAATTCTTTGGCGCACGTTGTTTTTTGAATGCTTTTGCTGGCCGTTTATCCGCTTCATGGCTCTTGCAAAATCCGTCTGCTTTAGATCCGTTGTATTTTCAGATTTCAGGGGCGTTTTATCGCTTTCGGCTTTGCCTGAAGGAGCCTGGAGGAGATCTTCGTTTCTCATCCTGCTTAGGGCGGAAAGGGATTGGTTTCGAACCGTATTCATCCTATAGTCTTTTAAGGTAAATCTTTGGGGTTGAGCCGCCTCAGATCCCGATCCATTCGATTGCTTTCCCTGTGTTTTCAAAGCATTCAGAATGGATTCAAATTCTGTTTTTTGAACCCCTTCCTGTTGAACGGATGGCGTCTTAGGGGTAGGAATTCCACCAAGACGGGTTTTCTTGAAATAATCCGAAATATTTAATGGTGCGCTCATATTTTTTTCTCTTGTCCGGGCCGTTGAATCTTCAAGCCGGGTTTTAAAGTCCTTTTTTGGGTGTTTGTAATGAATCTAAAATTGGATGAGCAATAATCATACCATTTGAATGGCTTGGATTTGCACAAAAAGCACCCGGGATAAGCACAGAACAAGTGGCCCCGTTGTTTATCGGTCAAAGAATGGATTCCTCCATACTATATTTTTGCCTGAATGTTTTGAGATTGACCGAACCCTTTGAATAATGTATTAATTTTTCTTATTTTTTAATCAGTTACATAACCAATTCAAGGTTGCCTTTTAAAATCGGCCGGATCCAATGAAAAATTTACTCTGTTTAACATGCGGGCATCCGCTTATCCTTCTTAAAGCGTGAAAGAAAATATTTTTAAGATGCAGGGTCTGCAAAAATAGTATTCCCATTGAAGAAATCGCCGAAGACATGAATGACTGGCTTGAAGAGCAGCTTGGGAACATATCTTGTAATCGGCTTTAGACCTACCCCTTAGGATTGAATGGACAGAAATTTCAAGCTGACCATAGAATATGACGGGACGGATTACCACGGCTGGCAACGCCAGGCATTTGATAATACCCTCCAGGCTGAAATTGAAAAAGCCCTGGCCATCATAAATCGTGGGCCCACCCTGCTCCTGGGTGCAGGGCGAACCGATGCCGGGGTCCATGCCTTTGGCCAGGTGGCCCACTTCCATTGTGACACCAGACTTTCCCCCCTGAACTTTCAAAACGCCTTAAACAGTCTGTTGCCCAAGGATATCGTTATCAAGGAATGTTCCAAAACCCACCCTGAATTTCATTCCAGGTTTGACGCAAAGGGGAAAATCTATCAATACAGGATTTACAACACTCCGATTCCTTCCGCACTCTTTCGGCAGTATTCATGGCATATTCGGAAAAAACTCGACACGGGGGCCATGGAGGAAGCTGCAGAACATCTTTTGGGGATTCACGATTTTGCGGCTTTTCAGGGCCAGGGCAGCGATGTGAAGGATACGGTCCGGCATATCCTTCGAGCGGAGTTTACATTCAAAAAGGATCTGGTTTGCTTTGAAATCCAAGGCAATGGTTTTTTAAGATATATGGTGAGAAATATCGTGGGAACCCTGGTGGAAATCGGATTGGGGAAAAAAAACCCGGGGGATTTTCATGAAATACTCAAGTCGAAAGACAGGACCAGGGCTGGCGCCACCGCTCCTGCTCTAGGGCTTTTTCTAATGAAGGTCTTGTATTGACCTGAACAGGACCTATAAGCGAATCCTCTGCTTCATCTGTTCAACCTTCTCGTTGTAGAATCCGATCACTTCTCTTCGGTAGAGCATCCCGATAACGATTTGAGGATCATCTTCCTCAACCACCGGAATTCCATCGATATTTTTTGTGGTGAATTTTTTCAGCACCGCGTTCAAGTCCTCTGAAGGGGTTGCGACAATAAGATCCGAGGTAGCGATATCCTTCATCAATACAAGGTTTTCAATACTACTAGAAAAAATCACGCTTCGAATATCATTGATGGAAAAAATTCCCGTAAGCCGCTTATCATCGTCCACAACCGGAAAGTAATGCTGTTCTGAATTCTCAAAATATTTCTTGAATTCAAGAAAATTCATATTCTGGGGGATCAGATCCACCTTTTTCACCAGGGGCATCAAATCCTTGACCTTGATGGTCTCCAGAATATCCAGGAAAAAGTCCCCGGCATGGGCCGGGGAGGCCAGCTTATTCGCCACCTGCTTGCTGAAAATGGTGTATTTCTGTGAAATGAGATAAGATACCGAACATACCAGCAAGCTGGGCAAAAGCAGATGATAGGAATTGGTCATTTCGCTGACAAAAATAATCGTGGAAATGGGGGCATTGGAAACCGCCGTAAAGAAACCGGCCATGCCCACGACCACGAAAGCACCCGGCTGCGTGACTACACCGGGCATGAATATATTAAATATTTTTCCCACGGCTCCGCCCATGGCACCACCGATTACCACAGAAGGGCCGAACACGCCCCCGCTGCCTCCGGACCCGATGGAAAAAGAGGTGGTGAGTACCTTTCCTAGAGCCAGGAATAGCAGAAACGGGATGGTCAGCTCATTGTTCAAGGCTTGCTGTGCAAAACCATAACCAAAGGACAAGGTTTGCGGCAGAAAGAACCCGATGATTCCGGTAAACAGCCCCCCTATGGCAGGCTTGATATGGTTCGGCACTTTGATTTTTTTAAAAATCCCTATGACACCATAAAAGGATTTGATGTAAAAAATTCCGGTGGCCACCAGCACAAGGGATAAAATAAGGTAGGGGCCCAGCTCCAACGGATTTGTAAAATGAAAATACGGGGCTTCAAAAAGGGATCCCCATCCAAACACCAGACAGAACATGCAATAGGCCACCACCGAAGAAATTCCGGCAGGAATAATCACATCAGACTCAAATTCCGGGTCCCGGTATAAAACCTCTGCAGCAAAAAGGGCCCCGGCCAGAGGCGCTCGAAAGATACTCCCCACCCCTGCGCCTATCCCTGCCGCCATCATAATTCGACGCTCTCGATCCGACAGCTTGAGCTTTGTGGCCAGAAAGGAGCCGAAACCCGCACCGATCTGAGCAATGGGACCTTCCCTTCCTCCGGACCCGCCGGTGGTGATGGTCACAGCGGAAGCGATGGTTTTGATGAAAGGAACGCGTGCTCGAATGTATCCGCCTTTGTTATGGAAAGCATCAATGGCCGCGTCCGTTCCATGCCCTTCCGCTTCCGGAGCGAATGTGTAAACCAGCCAGCCGCTGAAAATGCCTCCAAAAGCCGGAAGAAACAACAAGATCCAACGGTTGAAAGGGGTTGCTGTGGGGGTGAACAGGTGGTGTTCCCCGGCCGGAGACGGGGGACGATACCCTGCAAATATATCCATGAAATAATGCTGACCCAGAATGCACAGGTAATGGAAAACAACAGACCCCAGGCCGGCAATGATGCCGATCAGGATAAAATTAAAGGTCCACTTGACCATGGAAACAAAATGTGGGGTCGGACGAATATGAACCTTCGACTGAATATGATTTTTTATGTTTCCAGCACCCGCCATCCTTTTCTACCCCGCCAGATCCTTGTACCCCCGGTAAATAATGTCAAAAAGCTCCTGAATATCCCGCTCGTCTATGCAAGAAAAAGCAACCCTCAGATTTTTATCCCCGATGGAAATCAACCCCACACCGTATTTGTCCAGAAGGTGAACTCGCAATTTCTCGGCATTGACGTTTTTCAGACGAATGCACATGAAATATCCGGCATTGAAGGGATAGACATCCCAGGCATCGGAATATTTTTTATCGGCCAGAACCGCTTTGACCTTTTTGGCTCTGGCTTCCAGAATATCGTATTTTTCCTGTTTTTCCTTATCAAAATCCTTGTCCAGCATAGATTTTAAAATGATGGACTGCCCTAAATGAGATGCATTGGAAATATCCCCCCGGACGCAACCGGCGGTTTTTCGCTCCAGGGCATCGTAAAACAAAGCCATGTCTCCGGTTGTGGAGCAGCCGTAGGTGACGAAACCCACCCTGAGGCCCCAGACATAGCTTTCTTTGGTGGCACCGTCCAGCTTGACGGCAAGCAGGTTGGGATGCTTCTGGCATAACAGGGCAAACAGGGATTCTTTCAAAACATCTTCTTCATAAAAAAGACCGAAATAGGCATCATCCATCACGGCAATGATATGGGTTCCTTCATTTGCGATCTGAATCAAGGCCTTTGCCACGGCTTCGGCTTCGGACTTGGTGATGGCATATCCGGTGGGGTTGTGGGGAAAATTCAACAACACAATGATTTTTTTATTGGTTTTTGCCTCCTCACGAACCCGGCTCTCCAACCCGGCCACATTGAATCCCCCCGAAGGAGAATAGAAATCATAATGGGATACACGGGCTTTGTGCCTCACCCCGAAAATCATGTTGTAATTGCCCCACATCATTTCCGGAATAACAATCACATCCCCGGGGTTCACCCAAACGTCTGCAAAAATGCTTATTGCATGGGTAATTCCCGAAACCACCACGGGAAGGCTGATTTGTTTTTCCTTTAACGATGGATTTTTCTTATAAAGTGATTTTTTCCATTCTTCTCTCAAACCGGCAATCCCATAGGATGGGGCATAGGTGAGGTATTCCCCGGGGCGAATATCGGAAACCGAGCCTGAAACCGATCGGAGTTGCATGGTTCTGCCCTCTTCCATGGCGATCCCGATGGTTGCATTGAGTTTGTGGGCTTTCTGCTTGGCCTCGGCACTTTGGGTTAAAATGCCTTTGGGAAAAAAAAGCTCTTTCCCCACGTCAGCCAACATGTCAAGGATCCGGGGGTTGCCTTTCTCAATAATTTCATTCAGTTCTTTTGCCAGCGGATTCATGGATTCGCCCTCCTTCGGGATGCTGATGGTTATAATAGTCTGATTTAATAAAAAACCCCGTCCCGAATATTTCCGGCACGGGGTTCATTTTCTGGACAGGATGGGTTCAGCGTTTGCTGCTACGTTTTGAAGCCTTAATCGGGTTGATTTTCGCGGCAGCTCCTTTAGCGGCCTGGATAATATTGGTCGCCAAATTACAATTTCCGTTTTTCCACTTCATTTTCGGATCCGGGCAGGCTGTGCAATACCAGCTACTTGAATATTCAACGGTTCTCTTGCAACCACTGCATGGTTCAATTGTTTCACAACAAATCCCACCGTTATAGGAGCAGCCCTTGGCTGTCATTAACGGGCATTCCATCCCTTGTCTTACGGTTGTGCAAATCATGTTACTACCCCCTTTTCACCATATTTTTAAATGCCCTGATTGTGAAAAACCTTTGAAAGGATTTTAAATTCAAAAGCCGAATGGGCACTCTAAAAAATAGACTGACTTTCTAAACTCCTTATCATAATTTGTCAATCCTTTTTTGATCATATGTAGAGAACCAATCATGATGCCCCCGTAAAAAGTCCCGAAGTCCGTCACCCCGGCGAAGGTCGGGGTCCAGAACGTATTGAAAAAACGGGATAGCGCTAAAACTTCACTGCGTGCCCGGCCTTCGCCGGAACGACCAAAAGACCCCGCAGGATAAAGATGCCGCTTATCACCGCAAGCATTTGCTTCAACCAATGAAAAAGCAAACCATGCCTGAAATTACACGCATCTGTTTAAAATTATTCACCTACATTCCCCCATATCCCAGATTCGCCTCCCTTTTTCAACGCTGGCAGGATAACAAAAAGACAGTGAGGGAAAAAATACTTACGGGTTCATTTCGTATATTCCGTTCAGCGGATATACATATGTTTTCCATATGAAGTTGAAACGCTCGGAATCAACATTCGCCTTTTTAATCATTTTCTGGGATAGGGTCATCTGCTCGTCGGTGCTGCTGGGTTTGGAGTAGAGTTGCAGCGCGAACTTTGAAAAATCCCGAATCATGAAATCAAATATCTGGTCGAGCAAGGCGTCGTTTATTTTATGAATTATTGCATTTTCAATGATCAATTGGCCATATCCTACCAGGGTGAACAATTCACCCAGAATCAAAAGAAAATCGATATCTTTTTGTTGATCCTCTGTCACTGGCGCTGCCATCAACAGTTCTTTGAAAGCTTTGATTTGTTCCTTGAAAATGGAGATATTGGGCAAATTAATGCTGTTGTAAGCAATATTATAATCATGAAACCTTATCTTCCCCAGTCCGCGGGTAGGCCCCTGGTTAAATAAAAAGTCATCATTGGCTGAATCACATCGTTTTTCAATCACCGGAAAGTCATCAGGACTGAAAAAATAATTCGGCATGAATTTAATAATCAGCGCCATGTTTACATGAACTGTCCCTTCAAGTTTCGGCAGTGCCCGGATATCCTGGGCTGCTGATTCAAAATACATGTCCTTTTCAAATCCTTTGGCAGCAATAACATCCCATAGAAGGTTGATTACTTCCTCGCCCTGGGTGGTTACCTTCATTTTTGTCATTGGATTGTATAACAGGTAGCGTCGGTCATTTTCCGATGCCGAACGCATGTAATCGGCATTTCTAAGGGCAAACAATTTCATGGCGGTCAATCGTGCATAAGCATCTACAAAAAGCTGACGGATATGCGGAAATTCCGTAACCATCTTTCCATAGAGATTTCGGTTTGAGGCATGATTGATGGCTTCGTAGAATGCATGGGTGCATATGCCTATGGATGCCCATCCGAGGTTGAACTTGCCGACATTGATCGTGTTTAATGCGGAATCCCAGGCCTCCTGGCCTTTGCTCAAGATATCATCATCTGTGATCGGATAGCTTTGCAGATTATATTCTGCAACATAGTTTTGTGAATGAACAACATTTTGGATCAATTCAAAATTTTCATGCTGGGAATCTACTGCAAAGAATACATATTCATCAGTTTCCGAATCCTTTCCAAACGTAGACACAATTGCAGCTTTATTTGCGTTGCCAATATAATATTTCCCTCCATCTGCGACGTACTTCCCGTTCCCAAGGGGGGTCAATGCCATTTCGCTTGAATAGAGGTCTGCGCCGTGCTGTTTTTCCGACAGGCCAAAAGCAAATATTTCACCGTTGTCCAATAACTGAGCGGTTCGTTTTTTCACTTTATCATTTTTCCCCATCCAGATCGGCCCCAGCCCCAGAATACTTACCTGCCAGGTATACCAGTAAGGCAACCCGTAAAATCCCAGGATTTCACTAAAGAAACAGTTGCGATAGGTGTCCCAGCGTTTATTTTCGTTGCCATATGGTGTTGGTGTTAATAACGTTGCGAAGATTTTCTCTTTTTTTACAAACTCAAGAAAGTCCGAATACCATTCACGGGCTTCATAATCTGCTTTTAGTTTTACTTTCCCTCTTTTTTCAAAAAATTCAATCGTTTTTAGCATGATTTCCCTGGATTTATTGTCCAGGTTCTCGAATTTTTCTTCCTTGGGATTTAATAGCATCATAATCGTTCTCCTTGTCTGGTGAGAATGCTTATTGGTTTAATTCTGGCGTTACAGGCAAGCATAGGAAGCTTAATTCCGGGAGACCATTATCTTCCCTTTTTCAGGGAAACAACATATTTAAAGGTACGCCCATTCGTTAATGCGTTTATAGGGTCCTTTCACTTAGACTCCTATCTCTGATAATTTTTGACTCCACATGATTAATTGAAGTCGGTCCATGAAGCTCTCACCTATTTTTTCTTTTATTTCTACTAAATTATGCAAGATCAAATGTCAATATCAATGAAAAAGCATTCCCTTTTGGTTTTCTTTCCTATCAACACGGGATTTGTATTTATCTCCCATACCTGAATTTGACCATCTTTAAGTCCAACATCAATCCTGCCATATTGGATATTTGCATGATTAAAGATGTGCATCATCTGATCGCTGAATGAATTGCTTTCCAGGCATTCCTTTTCCTCATCACGCAAAGGCAGATAGGGAAGGAATTGCAGCCAATGATTTTCTGTCATTGCTTGTTTGTTCCGTTAACACCAAGATATCCGTTAGCTGTTTCGGCATCTATTTCATACCTATTCTAATGATTGATAGTCGTTAATTTGGCCCGACCGGAAACTCAGTATGAATTTCTCAACAGTTTTTCAACAATTAGCTTGTTCGGTTTAAACAATTTGATGATATTTATTTTATAGGGTTTCTTGGCATACGGAAAAGTATCGCAACATTGAGGGATATGCCACAACATGGAATAAACTGTGAAGAAGAAAAAGGCGATTAGTACTTTCAACCGGCTTTTTTTGACAGTTTCAATATTCTCTTGAGCTGTTTTTTGGCCTTCAACATAATCCTTGGCTGGCAGCTCAGGAAGAAACAATAAGAAAAATAAGGAAACAAGATTGATATAGATAAATCTTCCCCAATCCAGTGCAATTACAGATAAGCCGACAAATCCAAATACGCTTATCAGTATTAACCCCAAAAGCATACGCCGCTTCACTAAATTCCTGATTTTTGATTTTACAGGGATGAATGCCAGTGCGGATAAAAACAAGATTTGTGAATAATTGATGAAATAATTCTTTGAGGCAATAATCTCGGCCAACAGCCCCATCTCATGGATTGCTGTTTTATCCAATTTATCAATGGCACCTCCTTATAAGGCATAATTTTCTCTGGCCAGTGATATCAATATATCTTCCACTTGGCTGGCTTTGAACGGGAGCAGGACACAAATGATAAAGACTATTACAGACGGCAAAAGAATAATAAATAATGTAATTATTTTTTTTTCCGTCAATTTACCAAAGGACAAATAAACTACTAACAAATAAGGCAAACACAACGCCAGCATTTCATGTGTCAGAATAATAGCAGGATACACAAGAAGCGTTATAAAAAATATTCTTTCAAATAGTTCAAATCTTTTTGTTCTTGCCATCCATACATTAAGCGCAAGAATCCCGAAAAAAATAATTTCTTTTCGATAGCCGCCGTCTTGAAGACTGTTGATTTGAAAGGTGAACAGAAAAGGTGAAAAAATTAGCAGGGAAAATGACGAAAGGATAGGTTGGGCTTTTAACAACAGATATGAGAAAAAGAAAAATATGGCATAAAATATTGACTGCAAAAAAGCAGTATATAAACCTGGATTTATATGTGTATAGCGGGCTATTTGGTAAATAACATCGCCCAACAACCCTCTTCGTACCATTCCACCCTGATAATTAACCAGCCAGTCTCCAATGGTCCAGGGGTTATGGTCTAAATATCCATTGAACGCTCCCATTACGGTTGATATAAACACCACCCAATAAAAATAGGGTAATATCTTATGCAGTATAATTTCAGTTTTCTCTTCCCCATAATGGGGTAATAGATAGTCCACTCCGATCATAAACTCATTCCCTTAAATATGCGCTCAGGAATTTTTCTAATGATCATTGCGATCCATTTCCACATCCATTTCGTATAGATAATATCTTTACCCTTTAGCTGAGCCTTAAGAATATCTTCAGCCGCTTCATCGGACTGGGCGGTTAATATTTTCGGCAAGTCCATTCCTTGGGTCATCTTTGTTGCCACATATCCGGGTTTGACTGTCAATACGGTAATGTTTGAACCAAAAAGCCTGTTACGGAGGCCGGAAAGGTATGTTGTAAAGGCCGCTTTTGAGGCTCCATAGAGGTAGTTGCTCTTTCTTCCCCGGTCACCGGCAACAGAACTAATCCCTATGATGAAACCGCTTTTTCTTTTTTCAAAATCACCAGCGATGATATTTAGTATGCTGACAAGACCTGTGAAATTCGTATGGATTATTTTCTCCGCTTCCCCAATCTCATTCTGCGCTTTCAATTGGTCACCCAGATATCCGACCGCCGTAATCACGCCTAATGGTTTCTCTTCCAGATCATCATAGAATTTCTGGTGAGAAGGACGATTTAAAATATCCAGTTCGATACATTTCACCTTCTTTTTGGAGCGAATATGAATATCACTTGCGAAATCCTTCATCTCCGATGAATTTCGAGCTGCCAAATACAGGTCATACCCATGGTCTGCATACTTTCGGGCAAGCGATTTAGCAATATCGCTTTTTGCACCGATGATCATTACAAATCCCATTTCATATCCCCACACGTTGCGACTGGAACGAATTATATCTTTCCATCATTCTATAACGTTTTCTGATTTCCCAGAATTTATGAATCTGCGGATAGCCTTTTTCATATACTTCTTTTTTTACGCGAACGTCTTTCGCCAAATATATCCGGCCATTATATTTCAGAATGATCTTATCCAGTTTGTCGAGAAGTTCGAACACTCCTTTTTGGACTTTGAAATCCAGTGCCAGGCCGTATCCCTCCATTGGAAAAGATAGATAATTCGCATTGGCCTGCCCATAGAGTTTAAGCACCGCAAGAAAAGAGCCTTTTCCTGCTTCTGATATTTTGCAGATAATTTCTTCCATACCTTTAAAACTTTCTCTCTTTGGCAGAACAAACTGATATTGGGTAAAACCGTTTCTTCCATAAATCCTATTCCAGTTTTGAATCGCATCAAGCGGATAAAAAAAGGTGTCGATATCGACTGTTTCCCGCGTTATTCTTTCTTTCACTTTATGGTAATATGCCCAATTGAAAGCGGATGCACTGTATTTGTTTAAAACGAATGAGGGGAAATAAAACGGCACGGAGAAATTCGGTTTGGGTTGATACGCCAAGTCCCCATCGTCACAAAAGTCCCCTGCCGTTAGCAGGGACCTGCCGATGTGTTTACCCTTTGAGCAACAATCGATCCACGCTACGGAATAGGGGTCATTTCCATATGTTTCAAACGCTGCAAAGGTCTCCTCGAGATTTTTTGTTTTTACCGTCTTTTGGCTAATATTTTGCGATTTGATTTTTGTTAATCTAATCTGAGCATCCAGAATAACCCCGGTAAGCCCCATTCCACCGCATGTTGCATGGAATAACTCTGGATTTTGATCCCGGCTGCACCCAACGATTGCACCATCGGCGAGCATCAAACTGAACTTTGCTAAACATTCACTAAAGCACCCTTCTTTATGGTGATTCTTCCCATGGACGTCACTGGCTATGGCGCCCCCCACCGTAATAAATTTTGTTCCGGGGGTGATCTTTAAAAACCAGCCCCTTGGGACAAAAATATCCAGAATCTCGGATAGCAAGACACCGGATTGGACCGTAAGGAGCCCTTTTCTTTCATCAAAATCAAGGAAATAATGATGCCATCGGGCATGAATAATCTTCTTATTTAACGCACTGTCTCCATAACTCCTTCCATTGCCAAAAGGTATGATATCCTGGTTCGCCGTAACGATTTGTTTCAATAACCCCAAGTCCTGTTCAAACTTATGCACATCATATGTTGCTTTCGAATAATTACCCCAAGGGTGGAGGTTCATGCAATTTAATCCAATTAGATGAATTGTAGCGATTCATTCATAAAGGTTTTTTTAATATTCACAGGTACATTATCCAAAAAAATAAACATACCCATGACAGCACATTTATTTTTGCTGCAACCTGGGGTCTGACCACAACCTGACAACCTGGGGTCTGACCAAGCTATCAGATTGTTTTTTCTACAAAATCACTCCAGGTAATCCCATTATTTGACTTTAAACCTACATTTTCAGGCCCAAAAATGCCATTGTAAGGTTCTATAGATTCCCTTAACTTGAAAGTGCCA
>VMSV01000097.1 GCA_013791935.1 Desulfobacteraceae bacterium
GTACGAATTACTTCACGGCTGCCCCTGTTTTACCAAAACATTTTAAAGCCTTGATTTATATAATATTTACAGGGCATGGCTAACAGTTTGTAGGTGAATCCCGTAGTACGGACCCGCATGCTGCGTGTTGTGGGGACTGGGGGAGAGAAACTCCCGGTTCCCCGATTCGGCAACGCAGTCTCGGCTCTGGGTTCCGTTTTTTACATCCATTTCTTTCGTTTGAACAGCCAAATTTGCATAACCGCGACAATCAGCAACAGGCCGCAGAAGATGGCGAAAGCCCAGTGGTTTTCAGTGCCAGGAATTCCGCCGACGTTGATACCAAGTAGCCCGGTCAGAAGTCCGAGAGGCAAAAAAATTCCCGCAACGATGGACAATACGTACATCGTCTTGTTCATTTGCTCCGCCAAACGACCGTTGAGTTCTTCCTGCGTTACGGTTGCCCGATCCCGGATCGCATCAAGATCTTCCACATAGCGCGTTGTGCGGTCTGCAATTTCCCTTAGACGCATACGTTCCGTATCGTTTAACCAATCCACCTTCTCATTGTGTAGATGGGCCATTACATCGCGCTGTGGCGCAAGATAACGACGCATGGAGATAGCGGCACGGCGAATATTCGAAATCTTCTGGCGAAGCTCGTAGGTCTGCTCTACGATCACTTCATCTTCGAGTGCATCAACGGTGTCGTCCACGTCGGATATAACTCCACCCATTCTCTCCACAAGACGATCGGCAAGTTCCTCCAAGAATTCGCCTGAACTGACTGGTCCGTTTCCTGCCTCAACAGCCTTACGAATATCGTCGATCGCCATCACGCGACGGTGCCGTAATGTCACTATACGATTTGATTCTATCCAGAAGCGAATTGATACCATATCCTCTGGATCCTTACCCGGATTGAGATTCACGCCGCGTAAAATCACCAGCATGCCTCCCTTGTGCACTAAGCTCCTCGGGCGTGTTTCTTCCGCAATCAAGGCCTCAACTATTACTGGCTCAATCCCGCTATTGTCTTGAAGCCAGTCCCTCGCGGCACTTCCGGTGTAGTCCAGATGAACCCAGAGAGAGCCGTCCTCTGGGCGCCATTTTTTAACGCCGTCTAATTCAAGTTGACTCCCGCCCCCGCTTCCGTCCAGTGCAAAAGCAAAGATAAGTCCGTTGATTTCGTTCATGGGGATCTCCTTTTGATGCCGAACACCAGAATAACTGAGTACAAAAGACCCAGATGAAATATAAAACTTTACTGCCCAATACGAATATTCGGTGAGAGTGAAAAACTCGCAGGCCTGGGCTCAGCGTTCATTCATTTGTTCGGCGGTTTTTTCCGTTTAATATATTGATGGATGCGGATTAAACAAACCCCTGTTCAAGAAAATGTTTTTTTAGAGTTCAATAGCTTTTGGGTTATTTTTCATTAAAAAGATGTACGTCTCTTTGTGGGAAGGGTATGGTTAGCCCGGCAGCTTCGATCTGTTCTTTTATTTTTTTATTGGCATCCCAATAAATATCCCAATAATTTTCAACTCTGGCCCATGCCCTTAACTGCAAATTCACCGAGCTGTCTGCCATAGCCTGTACCATTATTTTTGGTGCAGGGTCATCCATAAACCTCGGTTCACTCTGAATAACAGATTGTAACGCATCAAATCCTTTATCAATAGAATCGGAATAGGCAATTCCCACGATCAAATCCATTCGGCGCTTACCATTTTTGGTAAAATTCTTAATAGGAGATCCCCATAAGCTGCTGTTTGGAGAAGATATGTAGAGCCCATCTGGTGTTTCCAAAATTGTGGTGAACAATCCTACCTGTTTTATTGTGCCGATTATGGAGCCGCATTCAATGAAGTGCCCCGAACGAAAAGGCCTGAGAACAAGTAACATTACTCCTGCGGCGATATTGCTGAGAGTATCCTTAAGTGCTAATGCAATGGCAAGACCTGCTGCACCCAGCAATGCAATGATGCTGGCGGTATTTACTCCAAAAAAATCAAGAATAATGATGAGGCCGACAGCATATACAACCAAAGAAGTTGCTGTGCATAAAATGGGAACCAAGGTTTCATCAAACTGTTCAAAACGTTCGTTTGTTTTATTAATCCATCCATGTAGCGCTTTTGCAATAAAATGACTTGCAAAAACAACGATTATGACAAGAAGACCATTGTAACCAACTCCTAAAATCATTCCAGAATGGTTTTTCCAAAATGTTCCAACAAAATCACCCATAATAAAATCCCTTTTCTAATAAATGAAATAAAACCATTATTTATTACACCAATAATATCCCGCCGAACCCTCAAAGGTCACTGGCGCCGCCACAAGACATGCCCGTCACCGCCGTCGACGTTCTCGGCGTCAAGTGAAACGCCGGGTTCGGTGATTTTTTTGTCGCATTGATTAAGTGATTTGCCCCCGTAGAATTGTGTGAAATTCTATTTCACCAAGAGTAGCCGAGAGTAGCAAGATAGTTAGTATCCACACTTTTCGTGTTGGGTGCTGGAGCATTATCCCAATCCCAATTGACTTGAAGTGTTGCATTTAGTTTTTCGATAAGCGGGAAACGCAATCCTGTCTGCGACAAAACTGAGACGTCATCAACCTGCTCCAATCCCATTAATATTTCTTGTTTATGGAAGAAAACGACTGTTTTCCTAAAAAGAATCTGATCAAAGTTCAAAGCCCATCTTGCTGCCGGATATTGTTTATCCTCGGCCAGAATATAGTCTTCATTAACATAGTTCAGACCCAATTCTAACGATAGGTTTCTCTCTAAGCTTTCCCATGCCTGATACCCTGCGCCGAGACCTATTGCGGTTTTCAGATTCAGGTCTTTATATGAGTCTTTTATGAAAATTGAATTTGCAGAAGAATACCATTGGGGCAGGATAAAATAGTCATATTTCATATATCCGGTAAGGTTATTTGCGGACTCAACTCCATCATTCTCCGCATTATTATAAGTGCCTCCAATTGTATAGCGGTTGCTTGATGTCCTAGCCAGGGATTCAATGTCGACATGGGTGTTTTTCGTATCCGTGTTGCCATTGGTTATTGATAATCCGGCATTTGCATGACCGCTTAATTTTACGGGTGAAGCATCTTTGGTCGGCGGGTTTATTGCGACTACCTGGCTTAAGTTAATAGGGGAAGTTTCAAGGATCTCCCCTGATTTTATTTTAATCTTTCCAGGTTGATCCTCGATGGCATTGCCATTTATTGAGGTGCCATCTGTAAGAACAATATTCATGTATACATCTGAATTAAGTGTGCTGACATCTCCCCAATTAATTATAATCTCAGCGGAATAAGAAGTTTTTATAATTATTGATTCACCATCTTTTCTTATAATTGTACCGCTGATCCGGTCTCCATTCTTCAAGATTATCTCGCTTGCATGACCTGCAACAGCACTTGCCAAAAGAAAATAAACACTTATAACACTAAAAATAAATTTCATTTTCACCCCTGATATAGTTTTTCCAGCAAAATTCACTCCAATTATTTTTCTTCCACATTCCGCTGATTCTGAAGGCCAACGCAGAAATAACCTGCGCCGACACCGTGAAAGGATTTAAAACCTTACTTACTCGGCGTAAGATTGATTGATTTGTTGGCCCTTTAGTAAATGCAAGCATCAAGTATTGAAAGCACCTCTGCAAGCAATTCCTGACCACCGTGTTCAATCCGGTTTGCACGGCGAGTTTGGAAATCGACCGATTTAACTTGTTCTACCATTATATAACCAGTCAAATCGCTGCCCTTGGGAATAGGAACGTGAAAAGGAAAGTTACGTTCGGTGTTTGTGATTGGGCAAACAATAGCCAGGCCCGTACTTCGGTTGAAGAGGTCTTTGCTAACGACAAAGGCAGGTCTCCGTCCTTTCTGTTCATGGCCGGATTGGGGATCAAAAGTAATCGCGATGATGTCCCCTTGTTTAGGGATATACGCAGGCATTTACCATTCCTCCTTGCCGACCGGATCTCCCCATTCAATTTCGCTGATTTCATAGTCTTCAGGAATAGTGGCAACGAGGTCCTTAAGGGCATAGCGTCCGCGTATCCTTTTCGCTGGCTTGACGATCATAATTCCTCCTTTAACGCTAATATCCACATCATCGCCTACACAAAGATTCGCATCTTCGAGCAGATTTTTTGCAAGGCGGAGCCCCTGACTATTTCCCCATTTTTGAATTTTTGTAATCATTTTAACACCTCCAAATGTATAGCCTAAGTATAGCCGCTATTGATCTGGAAATCAAGAATTAATTTTTGGGCCAACGTACCGGTAAGTATCAGCCAGGGCTTCCACCGATACTTTAAGTGTTTGGTGAATTCCAAATTCCAGCCTCTATCTATTTATAAAATGCTCTCGGCCCTGGCTGTCGCCTGAACTGGATGGTGTACCCCGGCATGGGCGTGAATTTATCCGGTCGGAGCTGGTTCGTATCCATGGAATACCGTATGATGAAGATTGCACAGAACCTTCGGGGCTGGATGGGCTATTATGGGATATCGGAGTATTACCGACCGATACCCGAAATCGACTCCTGGCTCCGGCGAAGAATGCGCATGTGCTATTGGAAACAATGGCGATATGTTCGCACCCGAATCCGTAATCTTCTTCAAATGGGAACCCATCGGAATGTCGCCCTTCCCATGAGCTTTTCTCGTAAAGTCACATGGATGTGCGCCCGGACATTAGCCACGCAAACCGGCATGACCATTCAATGGCTCAAGGATCAAGGTCTGCTATCTGTCAAAGAACTGTGGGTGAACTTCATTCCCCAACTGCGGTCCGGTAATTTAAGTGAAACGCGCAGTACGGACCCGCATGCTGCGTGTTGTGGGGGCTGGTGTCGCGCCCGACCTTAAACTGTATCTATTCTCCCGGTTTGAAAGTGCTGTATTTTCTTTTAAAAATCGTTAAAAATTATTTCTTCTTATTTTGATGTTATTCAAACTAGCTTTAATACCAAATAGATATGTTTTATTAAAAACCTGATGAGAGTAAAATATATGCCTAAAATTAGGGACATATTCATTCCGGTGTAGGTTTCCAGATTCAACCTGTTAACAGGGTCAAAGATTTTTAGAATGCGTTGACAGGAACGAGAGATTATCAGAATAAATTAGCCTCTGGATTCAGGGGCTTTTTTTATTGGGAAAGGACGGCGCTTGTTCAGGAGCAGCCGCTCTTCAAAACATACCGGTCAAGCCGGTAAAAGGTATAATTATGATAATCTGGTTTGCAGCGGATTTCAAGAAGCTTATTGCATTGGGCCGAAATTACCCCTGGCCCGAGCCGAAGGGATGCCTTCGTTGCAAGGGATGTCGGTTATGGGGCCATGGGTTTGTGTTGGCCTTTTTTGATGGTTGGGATCAAGCCGTCGAGATCAAGCGATTCCGGTGCCCGGACTGCGATTGTGTCCACCGATTTCGGCCCGAGGGTTATTTCGAGCGGTTTCAGACGGATATTGCGACCATTCGTTCAAGCATCGAAATCAAGGCACAGACCGGCAAGTGGAGCGCCGGGATCGGCAGGACCCGTCAGGGACATTGGTTCAGGCCCCTTGTCCGGAAGATCAAAGCCCGTCTGACAGACACGTGGAATCAAGGGATTTTGGCGGCCTTTGATGAGCTGGTTGAAAGAGGTCTGGTTCCGGTGAGCCGGTCCATTTAATCCGGCAGTACCTGCATTTTTGGGTCACCCTACCGAAGGGTGTCATTTTCAATGCCTTCTTTTCGGGGTAAGACAGCCCGAACCATCAAAAAGGAGGTATTTTATGACCGAAGATGGAAAAATGCAGGTGGCGGTATTCCGTTTTTCAGTGATCAGCGACTTTATCCAAGGGTCCTGCATGAGTCGTGAGGAGAAAAGGCGGCTTTTGCAGGAGAAGTGTTCCCGCAAATGGCGGATTCCCTTTTCAGAAAAGACCCGTATCACCAGGGGCACGATCCGACGATGGCTACGGCTGTATGAACAAAGCCACGGGGATTTGAAATCGCTTCATCCCATGGACCGGGCTGACCGGGGAGGACGTCGTGCCATGGACGAAGAGACCTGTTTGCTGCTGAGCGAACTGAGGTTGAAGCTGCCGACTGTCACAGTACCGCATTTGATCGAACGGATGAGACAGTCCCATCCGGAAGTCAAGCTGAACAACTCCACGGTTTACCGGTTTTTGCATCAGCAGAACCTGATGCATCCTTCGGAGCAGAACCGACGGATCGCCGCAAGTTTGAAGCCGAGCTTCCCAATGACTTGTGGCAAAGCGATGTGATGCACGGGCCATTGGTCGATGTGAACGGAAAGAAACAAAAGGCGTACCTGATCGCCATCATAGATGATCACAGCCGGTTGATTGTTCATGCCCGCTTTTATGTATCGGAAGGGATTGCGTCCTATCTGGACGCCCTGGAAAACGGACTGGCCCGGCGGGGTATTCCCCGAAAGCTTTATGTGGATAACGGCTCGGCGTTCCGGAGCCATCATTTGGAGCATGTTTGCGCTTCTCTTGCCATCGCCCTGATCCATGCAAAACCCTACCAGCCCCAAGGAAAAGGCAAAATAGAGCGATGGTTTAAAACCGTGCGAAGCCGTTTTCTTCCCCACCAGAACGCTTCAACCTTGCTTGATCTCAATACAGCCCTTGAACGATGGCTGACCGGGGATTATCAGCAAAAGGTTCACAGGGCCACCGGACAGACTCCGTTTGACCGGTTCACATCCAAAATGCATTGTTTAAGAACCGCGTCCGCCAATTTAAAAGACCATTTCCGGAAGGTGGCCCGAAGAACCGTGGCCAAGGATCGAACCCTCACCATCGACGGCAGGATGTATGAAGGCCCGGTGGCTCTCATCGGAAAACGTGTGGAGCTGTTGTATCACCCGGGCAGTCCCGAACAGGTGGAGGCCAGATATAAGAATGAATCCTTCGGCATGATCCGGCCCCTGAATCTCCACATCAACTATCGGGTGAAGCGGGATAAAAACAACAACCCGCAAATGGAAACAAACCCGGCAAGTACCGGTTATCAGGGTGGCAAACTCTGGGGAGGGAAAAAATGAAAGATCATTACCGGACCTTTTTCGGGTTCACGAAAGAGCCGTTTGCAACGGACATCGGTTATAAGGAAATCCTGGAAACACCCGAGCTTCTGAACGTAAAGATTCGTTTCGAGTATGTCCCCCGTTTGGGGGCTGTCGGTGTTCTCACAGGAGAAGTGGGCAGCGGCAAATCCACGGCGGTAAGGTATGCCCTGAACACTTTGCACCCTTCGGAATACCGGCCCGTATACATTACCGCATCTTCGGGCTCCATCATGGAGTTTTACCGGCAGCTCAAAGATGCCCTCGATATCCACCTGTCCACCAACTCCAAATCTTTTATGCTCAAAACCATCAAGCAAGAGATCGCAAACCTGGTTTGCGAAAAGAAACGGAAAGTGGTTCTGGTGGTGGATGAAGCGTCCCTGATCCGCCTGGAAGTCTTTGCCGAGCTGCACACCCTCTGCCAGTTCGAGCAAGACGCCAAGCCGTGGCTGCCCATGATCCTGGTGGGTCAGACCCTTCTTGCAGATAAACTTACATTCCGCTCCTCTCAACCCCTTGCTTCCAGGGTCGTTGCCAAATGTCACCTGGAAGGGGTCGACCTGGCCGAGATGAAAGCCTATCTGCAGCATCATCTCGCCCTTGCCGGGGTGGATGGAAACCCTTTTGATCCAACAGCCCTTACCGCCATTCATCAGGGCTCCGGAGGGCTGTTCAGAAAGGCGAACCACCTGGCCAGGGGAGGATTGATCGCAGCAGCCGCGGAACAGTCAAATATCATCTGCGCCGAGCATATCCGTCTTGCGGCAACGGAAATCTTTTGAATTTACAGTGTCCGGTGAAACGGAGTCGGGCAATGCCGGGGGGCAACCCGACAAGGGATAACCGGATGGGGATGACGGTTCATAACGTCCGGGAGGTCCTTTGTGGCCTCCCGCCCTGTTCCAAGTTCATGAACCCGATTCCTCCCATGCCTTATAAAACCCAATCAAACAGATATAAAATCCTTTTAAACCAGAGGAGACAAACCATGAGTCCCGAAGAAGAATGGGCATATGAAGAAAAACTCGATCGATTGTCCTACCAACTCCAAGAGCTTGTCCTGGATGTGTTCATCGCAGTTGTTGAAAAACTCAAAGATCGAAACCAACCCCTTGATCGGAAACCCTCTGAAGATGATATGCAATTTTAAACTCTTTAACCGGGATTATTACTCCCTTCCATAGCCCCGGTTAAAACAATCTGAAAAAACTTCTCCTTGATCAAAATATTCAGGAAATGGACGTTCATTTAATGTGAAAAACAACAAAGAATTCCTTTTTATGGCATCTGTGAGTAATATGCCAAACATAATCAGGTATGTAATGTCGGTTCGCTCTCGGCATTTTTCCTTAAAGTGCTATTTTTGGGGTTCAAAATGCAGCCCTAAGAAGTTTTTCAGGCCTATTTTTCAGGTAATCTCATGCGATATCAATTTGTTACCTTGGTCAGACCCCAGAGTCTAGGGTGGTCAGACCCCAGAGTCTCAGACCCCAGAGTCTCAGACCCCAGAGTCTTTACAGAGTCTTTTCTTCAGCGATAAACATCTTTGCGATGCCCGACTTTTACCACCCATACTAAAAGCTCTTGATCTTGAATGAAATATATAATTCTGTACGTACCTTGGCGAATACGATATTTCTCTTGACCGGATAGTTTCTCGTGGCCCAGCGGCCTTGGATCTTTCGCAAGCGTTTCAATGCGTAAGAGAATTTTCTTTAAATCTTTTTTGGGGATTGAGCGAAAGTCTTTTTCAACGGATTCTTTAAAGAAGATCTTATATTCGCCCATCTTTTTTAAGCCTCTTAATCATAGCTTCATAGCTGATTAGTGGCTCTTTTGCTCTTACTTCAAATGCCGCAACGTCTTCCGCGTCTTCTGCAAGAGACTCCTTAATAGCGTCATTGACTAACTTTGATAAAGACTGAGCTGTTTCAACAGCCTTTAATCTAAGTGCTTTGTGTAATTCTGGGTCTAAATATACAGTCGCTCTCATTGCCGTTGTTCTCATAATATCACCTCCCTTGACGTTGTGTTACCATAGCACTAAAACGTCATAACGTCAAATATTTCTATAGCATCGCGGCTCTCCTGGCCCGAGGAACGAGGGTCAGGAGAAACAGCTTCGTTATGTGCCTTTTCGCTTAGGAACATTGCGGTCAATTTGTTTCGCTTTTTCAACAAAAATATAAATTGTTTCAATAAGATTCTCAAGGATGTCTAAAGCAGCAATCAGCTCAACCTGGTTTGGGTTATAAGATCGATGGATTGCTGCGTGTCCAATCTCTAAAACATGCCCTAATGCTTCTTTTTGCATTTTAGAGATATAGCCTTGATTCTGAAACTCTTTCAAATTTTTAATGAATGGCATTTGATCGTCAATTTTCGAGACCATGATATGCTCTAATAAAGCTCTAAGTCCCATTACGCCGAGTCTTGGGCAATTGTTTTCTAATGAGACATGAATTTCCCTCAATAAGTCCCAAACGTATTCCTTTTCTGTAGACCCTTCACCGGCAGTTGAAACCACAGAATAAAATGCAAAACCCCTATACCATGTTGGTTTCTTTCTTAATTGTTTAGGCGGGAACACCCATTCATCTTCCATGTTTTTTTCGGTACCATCTTTTTTTTGCATCCATGAACGGTACCGATAGTGTGGCTGCTCACAGCCGCAACACTCTGTAAGTATACTTTTTGAGCAGTGCTCATATTCCTCGTCACTTGGATACTGATATGATTTCTCAAAAAGAATCTGCTGCCACGTATCCGCCTCACAGCTACAGCAATGCATTTTAACTTTGTTGTGCATACCCAAAACCTCAAATGCCGAGCACATAACGAATAGAATTTTATCCATTGTCCCGCACAGAAAGGCCAGGACGGATTGTTTATGAAAAAAGAATATTGGTTCTGGAACTAAAGTGATTCGGAGGCTGGCGGGATGATGGATAAAATCGTGTTGAACTGAGCCGCCGTACGTGAGTGA
>VMSV01000208.1 GCA_013791935.1 Desulfobacteraceae bacterium
GGCCAGCAAAGCCAAAAAATCATCAAACCAGACCGCAAGACCGATCACACCCAAGACTGCCGCGACCGCCCCACCTACCAACGTTTTCATAGAAATCCTCCTTTTATTTGACCTATCTTATCATCATGATATTTTTTACTGTTTCTCACCTGCAATACGTCATGAACAAATAAATAATTGCCAATAAATCTAAACAGTTATCAATACAAATCCTTGATTTTTTTAATTATCATAACCCGGGGGTGAACGCAAGTCTTAAGTTTCAAAGGCCCCCAAATAAGCCGTTGCTTTGCAATGCAGGGTTTGATAGTTATGCCTACTTTAGACACACTATGCCTTTATTATTTCGGCAATGCAAGGGGTATATCCCAATTTTCACCTTCCCTCAACCAAATCTTTTTACGGCAAACATATGATTCAAATACTTAAAACAACTTGGAGCGGAATAACCAATCAGTGCCGGAAATGGACCGATATCCTGCTCCAGGGCTCGAACCACCATTTCAGCTGGTTTCTGCCTAAAAATATTGGTTTTTTGTCAGAGTCTCTCATCAGGCTGTTTTTTTCCGGAATCGAGCTGAACCGGATTCAGCTACAGGAAATTAAAAATATCCCCGATGACGCCGTCATTATCTATATCAACCAGTTTAAAAGCAAATTTGAATTCCTGTTTTATTACAGCCGCTACCGGAAGGAAGGCCTCCCCTTCCCCCAATTGGCTTTTGAATACAACCTGTTCTTCTTCCAGCCCATGATGCGAATTTTCCGAATTCTACTCTCCCATCTGGATTATCTGATCAAAACCGGTAAACTTCCGGATCCGTATGCAAGCCATTATGTAAAAAGCGAATTGCTCAGCCATCGCACAGGGTTTTTATCCCTGTTGGAAAAAAAAGGATTCTACCGCCGGTTCGTCAAAGACAACACCGACCCTTTCCATTACTTCATCGATATGCAGAGGGAAACCGAAAAGCCCATCTACCTGGTTCCCCAATGGATGTTTTTCGGGAAAAACCCCAAACGCACGGGCCAGAAGTTCAAAAACATTCTGTTCGGCCAGGAAACCCAGCCGGGATTCCTTAGAAAAACCATCATCCTTTTCAAAAATCCCGATAAAATTTTTGTGGATGTGTCCCAACCCTTGAATTTAAAGGAATTCATCTCAAAACCGGACCATCGAAACGCAAAGGACGAACATCTGGCGTTAATCCTTCGAAGGGATCTTCTGCTCCAGATGAACCAGCACCGCCAGAGCATTACGGGTCCGGTTTTAAAATCCAGGCAGGAACTCAAGGAAAGCATTCTCACCAGTGAAAGCCTTCAACAGTACCTTCAAAACCACGCCGAGAAGCGTAACCTTCCCATTTTCAAGGTCCGACGGGAGGCGGATGAATATCTGGAGGAAATCGCCGCCAACTATAACCCCTTTGTCGTTAATATCGTGAGAAAACTGGTGTATTGGATGACCAACCTCATGTTTGACGGGGTTTCCTACAATGAGGAGGTTTTAAGCAAAATCAAATTCATGTCCTTCAAAGGCCCTCTGGTTTTCGTTCCCTGCCATAAAAGCCATATCGACTATCTCATCATTTCCTTTATCCTGTTCATCAACAACATGCAGCTGCCCCACATCGCGGCGGGAAAAAACCTTTCCTTCTGGCCCCTGGGACCGATTTTCAGGGGGTGCGGAGCGTTTTTCCTTCGAAGAACCTTCCGGGGTGCCATGCTTTATTCAAAAATCTTCTCCGAGTATGTTTTTAAAATGCTCAAAGAGGGCTTCAATATTGAATTTTTCATCGAAGGAGGCAGAAGCCGCACAGGCAAACTGACTCCACCCAAGCTGGGATTTTTAAATATTCTTTTAAATGCATACAAAAGCGGGGCATGCAAAGACCTGATCTTTGTTCCGGTGTATATCGGATACGACAGGGTGATCGAAGAGGGTTCCTATCTTCATGAACTTGAAGGCGGCCAGAAGCAATCTGAAAATTTTTCCCAGCTTGTTCGGGCCAGGAAATTCCTAAAAAAACGTTACGGCAAGATCTACCTCAAATTTAATGACCCCATGTCCCTAAACGCTATGCTGGGGAAAGATCACCAAGGTTTCTCGGGCATGCCTGCAAAAGAGCAGAACACCTTCTGTAAAACCCTCGGCTTCAGGTTCATGAACCTCATTGACCAGAAAACCGTCATCACCCCCCACGCTTTGGTTGCAGCTGCCATTTTAAACCGGAACGGCGACCGGTTTTCCCTGGAATCGGTGCAAACGCGGCTGAAAACCTACATGAATTTTCTCTCCATGTTTAATGCCAGCGCTTCCGACACCCTTCTTCTTGATCCTGATCACGCCGTTCAATCCGTGTTGGAAGATTATGAGCAAAGCAATCTCATCGAAAAAATCGCCGAAGACCGCCCCGGCTTTTCAACGGAAAAAACCCTGTTCACCATCAACGAAAGCAAGCGTCCGGCCCTGGACTATTATAAAAACAACTGCATCCATCTGTTCATCCCCGCAGCCTTTACAGCCCTGGCCATATTGAAAAGAGACGCATTCCAGTTTTCCGCCCAGGAACTCCAGCAGGACTATGGTTTTTTACAGGATTTTTTCAGCCTGGAATTTTTTCCGGATATGGAAAAGGCTCCATCCTATATGATTCGAAAATGCATCAAAGGTTTCATGGATGAGGCATCCCTGGTTCCCCACCCCACCCTCCCGGATACTTACAACATCACCTCCTCGGGTTTTCGGCAGCTCAAGGCTTTTTCCATGTTTCCCGCAGCCTTTCTGGAATCCTATTGGGTGGTCCTGAACTATTTCAAGGAGAATCCCGCTCGACCCGAAGACCCCAAGGAAAAGATGAAAAAGATCCAATCCCTGGGAGAGCAAATGTATAAATCCCGGTTCATCGAGCGGAAAGAATCCCTTTCAAAGGTGAATTTCACCAATGCCATGGATAAGTTCCTGTCCAACGGAATCCTGAAGGATGACAACGGCATGGCATTGGATAAGACCATAATCGAAATACAGTCTTCATTAACCATATTAAAAAATACATAAACAACCTGTGATTAAGTGGTTAAGTGAAAAACATAACCACCTATTTATATCATGAAAGCCCTAATTCTTGCCGCCGGTTTGGGCACACGCCTCAAACCCTATACCGATATTACTCCCAAATGCCTGTTTCCCATCGGAGGCCGGCCCAATCTGGACAGGATTATCCAGAGTCTCATTGCCGTCGGGTGCGACGGCATCATCGTCAACACCCACCACCTTCATGAGGCGGTTTCCGACTTTCTCAACCGTCAGAACTATCCGGTTCCCGTGCAAGCCCGGTTTGAGCCGTCTATTCTTGGAACCGGAGGAGCGGTTCGGAATGTGGCGGATTTTCTTGATGATCGGCCTTTTTTCATCATCAACAGCGACGTGATCTGCGATGTGAACCTGGCTGGGATGTACCGGTTTCATGCAAGCCACCCCCATCCAGCCACCCTCTGTCTGGTGGATTCCCCCCGATTCAACACCGTGGGTATTGATCCCCGGGATTTCATCCTTGGTTTTTCAAGGATGCAGAATGATGAGGCCTGCCCACCGGTGCAATTTTTGACCCTTTCCGGCATCCATGTGGCTAACCCGGAGGTGATAAGGCATATTGAGGAAAACCGGTTTTCAAGCATCCTGGACGCCTATGGAAAAATGATGGGAGAAGGGCACAAAATAATAGCCTATAGACCTGATCCCGTTTACTGGCAGGACATCGGAACTCCAGACTCCTATCAACAGGCGGTCTATGACCAGATGGGCCCGGAAGCCTTTCAAAAAGCTTTCCCCGATTCTCTTTCTTTGGAAATCCAAAGGCAGCAGATAAAAGGGGATGGGTCGGACAGAACCTGGTACAGGCTGAAAACCGTTGATCATTCCCTGATCATGGCCAACCATGGTATTCGAGGCAAAGCCTTCCCCAGCGAAGCCGATGCATTTATCTCCATTGGGAATCATCTGCGCGAAAAAAATCTTCCCGTGCCTGAAATCATCAGCCATGACGCTTTTTCAGGCCTGGTTTTTGTGGAGGATTTGGGGGATACGGATGTTGAACAAATGGTCCATCGGGCAAAGGATACGGTAACCGTTGAGGAACTATACCAAACTTTGATAAAAAAAATGCCGGATCTATGCCTGAAAGGCCGGGAGGGGTTCAACACGGCCTGGACTTGGCAAACCCCTTTTTATGATGTGCCCATGATTCTTGAAAAGGAGTGCCGGTATTTTGTAGAAGCTTTCCTCCAGGATTACCTCCACATGAAAGTGGATTTCATGGACCTGGAGAAAGAGCTTACCTGCGTTGCCCAAACAGCCTGCCAATCGGAATTAATGGGTTTCATGCACCGGGATTTTCAATCCAGGAACATCATGATGAAAAACGGGCGACCCCATTTCATCGATTTCCAGGGGGGAAGAATCGGTCCGGCCCAGTATGATCTGGCCTCCCTGCTCATCGATCCCTATGTCGCCCTTCCGGCGGACCTGGTGAAAAACCTTGGGCAATATGCCTTTCATGAGTTTAAAAAGGTGGTTCCTTTGAATACGGAGGCTTTTTTCTCCTGTTTGGAGGCCTGCCTTTTAACTCGAAATCTTCAGATCCTCGGAGCCTATTCTTTTTTAACCCTTAAAAAGAAAAAGCTTTATTTTGAACCATACATCCCCATCTCCCTGGCGTCTCTTAAGAGAACCCTTTCCGAAGCCCAAACCCTGGAATTGCCGAACCTACTGTCCCTTGTAAAAAACATCCATTTGTAGTAACGGTATGGATCAAAAGCAAAATTCGACTCCATGGATCCAATCGAGGATGTAAAACATGACCCCCATTAAAATCATGACAAACGGACTGCCGGGCAATGTGGCAGGCATTATTGCAAAGCATTTTCTTCAGGATGATCGTTTTGAACTCCTTCCTTTTTCCCTCACAGGCCCGGAAATCACCCGGGGGATTCACAGGGTGGAATCCATGGAAGTGGCCCTGATCCGACCGGAAAAAGCGGAAGAGGCTGTGGACGGAATTCTCCGTGCTCATGGGCCGTTTATCACCATCGATTATACCCACCCCACGGCGGTGAATCAGAATGCACAGTTTTACTGCACCCACGGCCTGCCCTTTATCATGGGAACCACGGGCGGGGATAGAAAAGCGCTGGAAGATACGGTGAAGGGGTCCAACATATCCGCTGTCATTGCGCCCAACATGGCCAAACAGATCATCGGCTTTCAGGCCATGATGAAATACGCAGCCGACACCTTCCCCGACCTCTTTAAAGGCTATAGCCTATCCCTTCGGGAAAGCCACCAGAAGGGAAAAGCCGATACCAGCGGAACCGCCGTTGCCATGACGGAATATTTCAACCGCATGGGGGTTGCCTTTGGTGTGGATGAAATTAAAAAGGAAAGAAACCCTGAAATTCAGAAAAGCCTGTGGGGGGTTCCGGAACAATATCTTAACGGCCACGCCTGGCATACCTACACCCTGACCTCCCAAGACCAAACTGTAAAATTTGAGTTTACCCACAACATCAACGGAAGAGAAGTCTACGCCCAAGGCACCATGGATGCCGCAGTGTTTTTAAATGACAGGATCAAGGCAGGGGTCCGGGGCCTGGTCTTCAGTATGATGGATGTGATGAAAAAACAGTGATTAGAAAACAGTGATTATGTGGTTATGTGTTTATGTGCTTAAGGGAAAAACAACCTAACCACTTAATCACTTAATCACATAATCACATAACCACTTAACCACTTAACCACATAACCACTTAATCACTTAATCACTTAATCACTGTTTTTGAATAATTTCTCTAGCCCGTTCAAGGGCCTTATCCAGACTTTCCGGCTGGCTGCCGCCTGCCTGGGCCATATCCGGCCTGCCGCCTCCGCCTCCCCCCACCAAGGAAGCGATTTCTTTAATGATGTTTCCGGCATGGTACTGATTCAGCAGGTCTTTGGTCACGGCCGCAATCAGAAGGGCCTTTGAGTCCGATACACTTCCCAGAACCACCACACCGGATTTGAGTTGATCCTTGAAACGGTCCGCAAGCTCCCTGAGCATGGCCGGTTTATCCACCGTCACTTTTCGAATGATGACCTTTGTTCCGTTGATTTCTTCGATCTCATCCTGGCCCTGGCCGGTGGACTTTGCCGCCATGGCCGTCTGAAGTTTTTCCACCTGTTTTTCGTTTTTCTTCAGATCCGCCACAAGTTTTTCTATTCTCTCCACCAGGTTATCCGTTTTTTCCCGTAGTTTTGCCGATATCTCGGCCACAATGCCGGACATCTGCTGAACCTGTTGGATAGCGGCCTCTCCGGTGAGGGCCTCGATGCGTCGGATTCCGGCAGCCACAGAAGATTCGCCCAGAATCTTGAACAACCCGATATCCCCTGTGCGGCTACAGTGGGTTCCCCCGCATAATTCCTTTGAAAAATCCGCAAGGCTGATCACCCGCACATGATCTCCATATTTTTCCTCAAACAGGGCCGTGGCTCCGGATTTGAAGGCTTTTTCAGCCGCCATTTCCTCAATGGCCACATCGGCATTTTCACGAATGCGCTGATTCACCAGGAACTCGATCCGGTCCAGGGTTCCCGAATCGACCCGGGCAAAATGGGTAAAATCAAACCGCAGCCTTTCCGGCGAAACCATGGACCCGGACTGCTTCACATGGTCTCCCAAGACCTCTCTCAAAACGGAATGCAGAATGTGAGTTGCCGTATGGTTCCCGGCAATGGCCTCCCGGTTGGTCTTGTCCACAAACAGGTTCACCACATCCCCGGTTTCAAAGGTTCCGGATACAACAAGGCATTTGTGAATGATAAGGCCCGTGGGGTCTTTTCCTGTATCCGTCACGCTGATTTGCCCGTCTTTTCCGGAAATAACACCACGGTCCCCTGTCTGGCCCCCGGATTCCCCGTAAAATGGCGTGGTGTCCGTCACCATCTCAATTTCTTCACCCGGGAAAACCTGGCTGACTTCTGCCCCATCCTTCACCATGGCCAGAATCTTCCCGTTGCAGGACAAAGCCTGATATCCCATGAATTCCGTCCGGATCCCTTTTGCGGACAGGGCCTTGAATGCGTCATGGGCTCCGGAAAACGCCGTGGTGGAACGGGATTGTTCCCGCTGACGATCCATGGCGGCATTAAATCCATCCATGTCCAGGGTCATGGATCCGTCCCTCAGAACATCCCGAATAATATCCACGGGAAAACCGAACGTATCATAGAGCTTGAAAATAATGTCGCCCGGGATGCTGGTTTGCCCTTGGCTTTTCAAATCCGAAATACTGTCATTTAACAGTTTCAGCCCATTGTCCAGGGTTTCCGAAAAACGCTTTTCCTCATTTTCAATGACATTCAGAATAAAGGACCGGTTCTCCCACAGCTCGGGATAGGGGGATTTCATAATGTCAAAAACCACGCTTGCGGTCTGGTGCAGAAATCCGGAAAGGTCCAGATTCCTTCCATAGCGGATGGCCCTTCTCATGATCCTTCGAAGCACATAACCTTTTCCTTCGTTGGATGGCAAAACCCCGTCCCCGATGAGAAATGCGGCGGACCGGCTGTGGTCTGCAATCACCTTCATGGCGATATCCGTTTCCACGGAGCTTCCATAGGCTTTTTCCGAAAGCATGGCGACTTTTTCAATGATGGGAAAAAGCAGGTCGGTTTCATAATTGGTGGAGACATTCTGGCAAACGGCGGCAATGCGCTCCAGCCCCATGCCCGTATCAATGCTGGGCCTGGGCAGAGGCTTCAATACCCCCTGGTCATCCCGATTGAACTGCATGAACACAAGATTCCAGATTTCCAGATACCGATCGCACTCGCATCCCACCTTGCATTCCGGACGGTGGCAGCCGAATTTTTCCCCACGGTCAATAAGAATTTCAGAGCATGGCCCGCAGGGACCCGTATCCCCCATGGACCAGAAATTATCCTTCTCCCCCAGGCGCACAATGCGTTCCCCGGGCAGGCCGATTTTCCGATTCCAGATGTCATAGGCTTCATCATCATCCAGATAGACTGAAACCCACAACTGGTCCTTGGGAAGACCGTAGCCGTTGATCAGAAGGTCCCAGGCATGTTCTATGGCTTTTTCCTTGAAATAATCCCCGAAGGAGAAATTCCCCAGCATTTCAAAAAAAGTATGGTGCCTGGCCGTATAGCCCACATTCTCCAGGTCATTATGCTTTCCCCCGGCCCGGACGCATTTCTGGGAAGTGACCGCACGGGAGTAGTCCCTTTTGTCTTCCCCGATAAAAACCCGCTTGAACTGGACCATGCCTGCATTGGTGAACAACAGCGTGGGATCATCCCGGGGAACCAGGGAAGAACTTCTCACCACCTGATGCCCGTGATTTTTAAAATAGTCCAGAAACTGCTGTCTGATTTGATTGCCTGTCATTTAAAACTCCACAAATACTATTCCTTGTTGACCCCGGCCTTGACTTCGTCCGGTTTTTTACCAAGACCCATAGCCTCCCTGACCTTTATGTTCACTTCATTCAAGCTTTCCGGATGGTCGTCAAAATAATTCCTCACATTGGTTCTGCCCTGGCCGATGCGCTCACCATTATAGGAATACCAGGAGCCGCTTTTTTCGATGATACCGGCCTCAACCCCGTTATCCAGAAGATCACTGGTTCTGGAAATCCCTTCCCCGTACATGATATCAAACTCCGCCTCTTGAAAGGGAGGGGCCATTTTGTTTTTCACCACTCGAACCTTGGTTCTGTTTCCCACGGTTTCCTGACCTTCCTTAATGGCGGTAGAGCGCCGAATGTCAAGCCGTACCGAGGCATAGAACTTCAGGGCATTCCCACCGGAGGTGGTTTCGGGATTTCCGAAAACCACGCCGATTTTCATGCGGATCTGATTGATGAAGATCACTGACGTCATGGTTTTGCTGATGGTTCCGGTGAGTTTTCTCAAGGCCTGGGACATGAGCCTGGCCTGAAGCCCCATGTGGGAATCACCCATCTCCCCCTCGATCTCCGCCCGGGGCACCAACGCCGCCACTGAATCTATGATAATGATGTCAATGGCCCCGCTTCGTACCAGCATATCTGCAATTTCCAAAGCCTGCTCCCCGGTGTCCGGCTGGGAAACCAGAAGTTCGTCACAGTCCACCCCCAGTTTTCTCGCATACACCGTGTCCAGGGCGTGCTCTGCATCAATAAAGGCCGCAATGCCACCCTGACGCTGGGCTTCGGCCACAGCATGAAGAGCCAGGGTTGTTTTTCCCGAAGATTCTGGCCCGAAAATTTCTATCACCCTTCCCCTGGGCAAACCCCCGATGCCCAATGCCTTGTCCAGGGCAAGGGAGCCGGTTTGAATGACGGGAACATCTATGACTTTACGGCTTCCCAACTTCATGATGGACCCTTTGCCGAATTGCCGCTCGATCTGGATTACGGCTGTTTCCGCAGCTTTTTCTTTTTCCGGTGAAATATTCACGATAGCCTCCAATAAGGATTTGAATTTTATTAAATCTTTGGGTTCGCCCGTTCCCCCAAGGGGGCTTCAAACAGCTTCTCGTACACCGGGCCTTCCGACTTCAACCGGCTTTTAAAAAGAACCATTTCGTGAACGGAAAACCCCGGGGTTTTAAACGTCTTGAATCGTCCCGCAAATTCCGTCATTCGAACTGGATCCACCGCTTCCTTGGCCCTGGCAAAGGTGAGATGGCCCTTGAAGGGCCTGGTTTCTTTTTCAATGGGTTCCTTTTCAAAACCCGGGGCCATCAGTTCAAGGTCAAGCAAACCCGCAAGCCGCCCCAGGCTTTCGGTCTCCCCACCAATTCCCGCCCACACCACCCTCGGGCGATTCAAACCCGGAAAAGCGCCGATCCCCTTTGCATGAAGCTCAAAGATCTGAACCTGCTCTGCTGCTTTTTCCATGGCCCTGGAAACCGGTGAAAGATCCTCCGGGCTGATGTCCCCGAGAAACTTCAAAGTCAGATGAATATTGCCAGGTTCGACCCATCTCAAATTCAACTTTTCAGCTTTCAGCTGATCTTGGAGACTCCTGATGGCCTGAAGGATGTCGACCGGCAATTCAATAGCAATAAATGACCTGATTTTCCCCTCATCCCTCTTCACGAATCACCCTTCACTCATCACTCATTACTCATTACTCATTACTCATTACTCATCACTCTTCACCGCCCTCATTCCACCGGCAAGGTAAACTGTGGCTCGCCCAACAGAAATTCTCCCTTTGAAATCCATTTTTTCAGGATTCCAGCAATCTCACGGGCTTTGACGATGCTGGACAGGGGTACCGTGGGAATGGTTTGACCCTTGACGGTAATGAACCCGTTTTTCAAGTCCGCATAGCTCACCTGCGCCAGGCTTTTTGCTTTTCCTTTGGGGTAATCATTGCCGTAGTCAAGAACCTGGGTGAAAAGGTCTTTATCTGAAACCCCCGTGTATTGGGCCATCTCTTCATTCAATATGGGAATGGGAATGCCCAGCCCCACGGCCAGGGAACATCCATACCCCAAAATACTGACCCCGACGAGCCATTCCGGACTCATCTCCTTAAGGTTCCCCATGGTCCAGAGAGCGCCTGCCTGCTTGAGGGGAGCCCCCCCGGGGGTTCGTTCGACGTTGGGATCGTGTTGAGTACCGGCCCAGGTAACATACCCCTGAGCTCCTCCGAGAAAAATACGGGTTCCCAGGCCGACGGTCTTATAGTAAGGGTCATTGAGGAGGGGACTAAGTTGCCCGGCTGAGCAATAACTGGCGTTCCCGCCATTGGGTTTTAAAACCCCCATATAGGTATAGATGGTTTTATTGGTGAAATTCACCGCACAGGGGTAGTTCTGATATCCGTTTCTCGGATTGCACAAAACCGCATTTCGCACGGTTTTCAGGGAAATTTCCTTTTCAACATACCGGTTGGGATAACAATCCGTGCCATAGCCTTCGGCCTTGAGATAAATCTTTTTCCCGGCCAGCAGGTCCTGAATCACATGCCCCCCGCCGTAATTAAACTCACCGGGATAGACTTTATTCAAGGGATCATCTTCACAGGTCTCCGTGGCACCGATATAGACATCCACGGCCGCAATACCACCATAGGCCGGGACTTTGTTGAGCCATACCTTTGAAGCCTTGATGGGGGGGGTGGTGTGCCCGAAATTGATGAAAGCCCCGGAGGAACACATGGGGGCAAAGGTGCCCGTGGTAACCACATCCACTTGCCTTGCCGCCTCCACCGCTCCCTGGCCTTTGACAATATCGATCATCTCTTCGGCGGTAACTACCACGACTTTTCCGGATTTTATTTTCTCGTTGATCTCTTGAACCGTTTTTTGAATTTTGAATTTTTTCATATCAATGGATTCATCCTTGATGTCTGTTGAAGGGCTTCAACACAAATCCCCCCTTAAAATTGAACAGGCTGAATTTACTCTCCCATGGCTTTGACGCTTTGAATCTTTAGCATGACATTGTCCTTGATCCAATGGGGATCCCACCATTCCGACGGGTTCACATACGTGGTGTGAAGCATCATGGCGTAATGGAGATGATCTCCTCCGGCCATACCTGTGGTCCCGGTGGCACCAAGAATGTGCCCTTTCTCCACCAGATCCCCAACACTCACCTCAATTCGACTCATGTGGGAGTACATACTCATCAGACCGAAACCATGATCCAGGATCACGGTTTTGCCGTAAATTCCTTCCATTTCGGCAAGGACCACCCTCCCCCTGTTGCCCGCAGGTATGGGGGCGTGCATGGTGGAGGCCAGATCAATCCCCATGTGGGTCTGCTGATCTATTTTTTCACTGTTGTAAAGGTAATCCCGGGTTTCTGCAAAACCGGCCATGGGGGAAGAATTGGGAAATCTTAAAAAGATATTTTCCCAGTGCATCACATGTTCCGTTTTATCCGCCAGGGCTTTCACCCTTCCATAGCTAGAACTTCGAACATCTCGGTTCACCTTGATGAATTTTTCCACAGGACTTAGGTTTTCAGACCCCGGCCCCAGATCAAATTCCGGCATTTTCCGGTTTAAAAAATCGTCTGAAATACCGATGGTGTCCTGTTTGAAAATCTTCCTTCGTATGCCCAGAGAAAACCCGGCCTTAGAGGCATTTCCAGCCTGATCCGTGGCCTGAACCATTATGGTCGTTTCCGGCCCCTGGTTGTAAGCCAGGGCGAAAAAACCCAGAAAAATATTCGGGTCCTTGAAATACCCCGAATAACTTGGATAGAATTCCTCTCCCACTTTGACTCCTGTTTTCGGGCATAGCTCACTCACTTTGAAGATGACCAGCCCGACTCCCCCCTGGTTCACGTAATTCCGGGGCGTCAGCACTTCAATCTCGGGGATTTTTGTGTCGATGTCCAGGGTCTGCTCCAAAACTTTTTTGTTGCCGTGGAACCATCTTCGAAAGGAATAGTCCCTCAAGGTCATGCGCAGGACGATTTTTCCGTCGGAAAGACCCAGCTTTTTGGGTTCCACCAGAACAGGGATGGTTTCGCTCTTCACCTCTCCCCCTCTCCCGAAACCCGCCGAGGGGTAGGCCTTATCCACCAGGGATATTTCTTTTTTGTTTTTTTCCAGAACCACACGAAGGCTTCTCAACCCGCTTCCGTTATCCGAAACGGAAACTTGAAGGGTCTGGGATTCTCCCAGGGAATCTGAAACCGGAGTATAGGCAATTTCAGGGTCGGTTCCCTCAACCCTCACCACCACATACCAAACCAGGGCGCCCAGAATGGCTATCGCCACCATGATCATGGACAGAGACCGCAACTGTAATTTATCAAACAATGAAAAAACCTTCCTTTCCGGGAATGCCTAATGGACCGGATCTTTGTTAATGGCCTTGGATAACGATAGCCAGCTTGTCCAATCCAAAGAAAGGCGCATATTATCAGCATTAAAAAGGCTAATCAAGGCAAGTTTTTCGATTCTTGACATTTGGCAGGGCTGACGGTAAATGTGATTCCATAAAGTTTTTCACTCATAAAGGGCCATTTTTTGCCGATATACGGAAAGGGTCAAGTTGAGGGAAACGCCATTCATCAAGCTTCAAAAACGCGGGGTCGGGGTAATGGAAATGAACAGGCCTGTTGAAATCAATGACATACTCATCGGGAAAGGCCAGCCGCTTGCCCTCATCGCAGGGCCTTGTGTGATCGAGGATGAAGCCGTCACATTTTCCATTGCTGAGAAATTAAAAGAAATCGCCAGGTCCGTCGATATCCCTTTTATATTCAAAGCGTCCTATGACAAGGCCAACCGAACATCCATTGATTCGTTCCGGGGACCAGGCCTTGATAAAGGCCTTGAAATTCTACAGAAAATCAAAACAGACCTGGGAGTGGGCATTCTCTCCGACGTTCACACCGTAGAAGAAGTTTCAATTGCTTCAAAAGTTCTTGATATCATTCAGATTCCGGCATTTTTATGCCGGCAGACCGATTTTCTGCTGGAAGTCGGAAGAACGGGTAAGCCCGTGAATATCAAGAAAGGCCAGTTTCTTGCCCCATGGGATGTGGCCAACATTGTCCGGAAAATTGAGTCCGTGGGCAACCACAAGATTTTGCTCACCGAAAGGGGATCGATGTTCGGCTACAACAACCTGGTGGTGGATTTCAGGGGCATTCAAATTATGCAACGAACCGGCTATCCGGTGATTTTTGACGCAACCCACAGCATTCAACTTCCAGGAGGATCCGGAACCAGCTCCGGAGGCCAGAGGGAATTCGCACCGGTCCTTGCAAAAGCGGCTGTGGCCTGCGGTGCGGATGCAGTTTTCATGGAAGTTCATACGAATCCGGACAAGGCCCTTTGTGACGGCCCCAATTCCCTTCCGCTTGACGGTTTAGGTGAGCTGCTGACTACCTTAAAAGCCATCAAAGCAGCTGCGGGACATAACGGATGACAAAAGGCCCTGGCCATTCTGTGGATTTTAAACCCATCAAGCTTTTATTGCTGGATGTGGACGGGGTTTTGACGGAAGGCCATGTGGTGTATGATGACAACGGAGCCCAGATCAAGGCTTTTCAAGTAAAAGACGGCCTCGGCATCAGGATGTTGATGGATTTCGGAATTCATGTGGGCATCATCACGGGAAGGCAATCCTTGGCCCTGGGCCACAGGTGCAAAGATCTGGGCATTTCACTCCTTCATCAGGGAATCAAGGACAAAGGAACGGCCTTGCATGAGATCCTTGATAAAACAGGAATTTGCGCCATGGAAACAGCCTATGTGGGAGATGACCTGCCGGATCTTGCCGTGATGAAAAGGGTGGGGTTCCCCATTGCTGTGGCAGACGCATGCAAAGAGGTTCTATCCTGCGCATGGTTTATCACCACAGCCCGGGGAGGCAGAGGTGCTGTGAGGGAAATCAGTGAGGCGATATTAAAAGCAAAAGGCTTGTGGCCAAGGGTTGTGGGGAGGTTTGAGCTCTGAAAACCTTGTTCACCCTTGGTCCGGGATTTAAGGGGTTCATGAAAGTCCTCGATAAAATCAGTTTTAAGACCATCACGAGCGGTAAGCTCAAATTGATTCTGCTCCTGATGATTATCCTGGGCTTCGGTTTAACCCTATGGGCATTTCTGATTTCCATGCAACAAACCGACAATGAGAAAGGATCGGAGTTAACCGGTTCATCCCCACGACCCACCTTGGCCATTGATAAGATAAGCCATACGGCAACCCGGGACGGCAAAACGGAATGGTCCCTTGAAGCTGGGTCCGCCGAATATTTCAATGAGGAAAAAAAGGCGGTGTTAAAGAATATTGCCATTATCTTTTATATGGAAAATAATTCAACTGCCCGAATTTCTGCTTCAGAAGGCGTTTTACTGACCAGCACCAACGATATTCGAATCAGCGGCGATGTCATCCTTCAGAACGGGGATTACGGGCTGAAAACAGATTCCTTGAATTACAACCATGAAAAAAGATTGATTTATTCCAATAAGCCTGTGGATATTCGGGGAGAAACATTTCATCTCACCGCAGACGAAATGGCCTTTGACCTGGCCTCGGGCAAAACCAAACTCAAGGGTCATGTGAAAGGGATTTTTGGTGAAACCATCTGAACCGGCCCGACTTCGGGTCATTCGAAAAGTGATTTTATTCGTTGCAGCAGCGGGAATCCTGCATATGCTCATGGGTTCCGTTGATGCAGAAAATGCAGTGAAAGTGAAAAAAAGCTCGCGAATCCACATCATCACCGACCAGGCCGTTGTGGACAGCCGGGCCAGAACCACAGAATTCACCGGAAATGTGTCCCTTTCCATGGACGATACGGCGATTTCGGCGGACTGGATCAAGGTGATCTATAAGTCCGGAATCAAGAATGCGTCCAATACAAAAATGGATGAGAAGAGCATTGACACCATCACAGCCAAAGGCCATGTGAAAATCAAGTTGGAAGAGATCACGGCGGAAACCATGGAGGCGTTTTATGACGCCGATGAAAACACGATTTTGTTAACCGGAGAAAATTCCAGGATTTCCTCCGGCGCCGATTATATTTCATGTGATCGAATTACCATAAATATGCTGGATCAGTCCTTCAAGGCGGAAAGTTCCGGCAAAGGACCGGTGGAGGCTTTCTTTCAAACCAAGCCGGATAATTTCAATCTTAAAAAATAGGCGGCTCTCCGGATCATGGCAAAACTTGCTTTAAAAAATCTGGCCAAAAGCTACAAAAAGAGGCAGGTGGTCCATTCCATCACCCTTTCCACGGAAAGCGGAACCGTGGCCGGATTGCTGGGCCCGAACGGCGCGGGTAAAACCACAACTTTTTACATGACCATCGGAATGATCAGGCCGGACAGCGGGCAGGTTCTTCTGGATGATGAGGATATCACAGAACTTCCCATGCATGAGCGGGCACGAAAAGGCATCGGGTACCTTCCCCAGGAAACCTCCATTTTCAGGAAGCTGACCGTGAAACAGAATATCCTGGTCATTCTGGAAACCCGGGCCATGGGGAAAATAGAACAAAATGACCTGGCGGAAAAACTATTGGAGGAGCTGGGCATTCTTTCCCTTGCCCACAGCAAGGCATCCGTGCTTTCCGGAGGGGAGCGCCGAAGGCTTGAAATAGCCAGGGCTTTGGCCACGGACCCTTCCTTTATTCTGCTGGACGAGCCTTTTGCCGGCATTGATCCCCTTGCGGTGAACGACATCAAAACCATCATCATCCATCTTAAAAAACGAGGGATCGGGGTTCTGATCTCGGATCATAATGTTAGAGAAACCCTGGAAGTTTGTGATAAAGCCTATATCGTAAATCAGGGGAATGTGATAGTATCGGGAACACCGGAGCAGATCGCATCCAGTGAAACAGCCAAGAGATTTTATCTAGGAAGCGAGTTCAGTTTATAACTATGGATTTAGGACTGCGACAACAACTCAAATTATCCCAACAGCTGGTGATGACTCCACAGCTCCAGATGGCCATAAAACTGTTGCAGTTATCCCAATTGGAATTGATGGACACCATTCATCAGGAACTGGAACAGAACCCTGCCCTTGAAGAATCCATGGAACTTGCGGATGAAAAGGAAAGGGGCGACGAAACCCCCAATGTAGAGGACATTCCAAGTTTGGCACCCAGCTTGACGGAAGTGTCCATCGAAGAAAAAATCCATGAAGACCATGTGGACTGGAGCAATTACATTGATGAATACAACACTCCCGGCCGCATCAACTTTGAAACGGAAAGAAAAGACACCCCCTCCTTTGAATCTTTCCTTTCCAAAAAAGAATCCCTTGAAGATCACCTCCTGTGGCAGTTGATGATGACTGCACCCACCGCCGAAGAGGAACGCATCGGAAGCGTGATCATCGGCAACATCAACAACGACGGCTACCTTGAAGCCGAAACGGAAGACCTTCTCCAGGCCGCCCTCTGCGATATGGATGCCATGAATGCCATGTTATCACGGATCCAGGCCTTTGACCCCGTGGGAGTTGGCGCCAGGGACCTGAAGGAATGCCTGCTGATCCAGACAAAACGCCTGGGCCTGGAGAATTCCATTGTTCATAGAATTATTTCAGACCATCTGCACCAGCTTCAGAATAAGAATTATAAACTCATTGCAAAAGCACTCAAGGCAAAAATCGATGATGTTCTGTTAGCCATCAACATCATCAAGGACCTGGAACCCAAACCGGGGAGGGAATTCAACGAGGAAGAACCTTTTTACATTGTTCCGGACATCTATGTTTATAAGGTGGAGGAAGATTTTGTCATCATGATGAATGATGAGGATATGCCCCGACTTCAACTCAATTCCTACTATCAGAACGCCATGAAACAGAAGGAACCCATTCAGGCCCATGTAAAGACCTACCTCAAAGATAAAATCCGCTCCGCAGCCTGGCTCATTCGAAGCATTCATCAACGGCAGAAAACCATATATCGTGTGATGGAAAGCATCCTTCACTTCCAGAGGGAGTTTTTTGAAAAAGGGATTCTACACCTTAAACCCATGGTGCTCAGGGATGTGGCTGAGCACATCAGCATGCACGAATCCACCATAAGCCGCGTGACCACCAACAAATACGCCCATACCCCCCAGGGGATTTTTGAATTGAAATATTTTTTCAATAGTTCTATTAAATCCTTTGATGGGGATGCGGTTTCATCCGCCAGCGTGCAGGATCACATCCGGCATCTGATTGATGATGAGAACCCTAAAAAGCCATACAGCGATGAGAAAATTTCAGACGTATTAAAAGATAAACTAAATATCGACATAGCCAGAAGAACGGTTGCAAAGTACCGTGAAAATATGAAAATATTGTCATCAAGCAAACGTAAACAATATTAGGGAGGTAATTATTCATGCAGACTTCCGTCACTTTCAAGAATCTGGACCCTTCGGAAAATTTGAAATCCTACGTTATGGACAAACTGAACCGATTCGACAAGTACCTTTACAACCCCGCCGAGGCGAGTGTCGTGTTGTCGGTTGAAAAATTCCGGCACATTGCTGAAATCAACATCACGGGGGATCGTTTGAGCATCAATGGCCGGGAGGAAACCAACGACATGTACTCCGCCATTGATATGGTGCTGGATAAACTTGAAAAACAGATCAAGAAAAGCAAACAGAAAATCCGAGAGCACAGGACCACAGCAAAATCAAAGGCCAAACCCGATATCATGGAAACGGTTACGGAAGAGGACCCGGAAATCGACATTACAGACAAAATCTTTTACCAGAACATCGAATACAAACCCATGGACATTGATGAAGCGGTGATGCAGATGAATCTCATTGATGATAATTTCCTGGTTTTCACTAATGCCAGAACAGACAGGGTCAATGTCCTGTACCGTCGAAAGAATGGGGATTTCGGGTTGATTCAACCGAACCACTGATATGGAAAAATATGAAAATTCTGGACGTTTTAAATAAAAACGCCATTCTCGCCGACCTGAAATCGACGGATAAAAAAGGCGTGATTGAAGAGCTTGCCTCCCCCCTGGCGCAAATCGCAGGGATGGATCAGGAAAATCTGGTGACGGTTCTGTTGGAAAGGGAACGCCTTGGAAGCACCGGCATCGGAGGCGGCATCGGTATCCCCCACGGCAAATTCAAAGAATTGAATACCCTGCTTTTGGGATTCGGATTAAGCCGGAAAGGGGTGGATTTTGAATCCATGGACAACCGACCCACCCACATCTTTTTTATGCTGATCACACCGGAGAATTCAACCGGGTTGCATCTCAAACTCCTTTCCAGGATTTCCAGGTTATTGAAAAACGACCTTTTCAAGGAAAAGCTGCAACAAGCAGCCAATGCGGATGAAATATTTGGCGTTATTCAGGATAACGATGAGGATTTTTAAGCATTCCTTCATTCAATGTGAAAAACTTTAACATCACCATCATAACCGGCATGGCGGGTTCCGGGAAAAGTACCGCGGCAGAAGCCTATGAAGACATGGGTTACTACTGTGTGGACAACATGCCGGTTGAACTGATCCCCAAATTTCTGGAACTCCCTCTGGATCATAACATTGAAATATCAGGGTTTGCCTTGGTGATGGATCTGCGGGAAAAAGGTCTGATTTCCAAATATCAGGCTATTTTTGAACATTTGCGGAATCATGGTTACGAGTTTGATGTTCTGTTTCTGGAAGCGGACGAAAATGCGCTGATCAAAAGGTACAGCCAGACGCGAAGGCACCACCCCCTGGCAAAACAAAAAAATCTCACCCAGGCGATCCGGGCGGAAAAAATCCTGTTGGAGCCCTTGCGGCGGGAAGCCGATCTGATCATTGACACATCCCATATGACCGTTCATCACCTAAGGGCCCGTATTCTGGATTATGGTCGAAATAGTCTCACACACACTTCCTTTCAGGTCAACCTCCTGTCCTTTGGCTTTAAAAACGGCGTGCCGTTAAATGCCGACGTGATGATGGACGTGCGTTTCCTGGTCAATCCTTTTTTTGAGCCGGATCTCAAGGAGTTGAACGGAGAATCCAAACCGGTCCGGGATTTTGTGCTGAACCAACCTGAAACCCGTAGGTTTCTTGATAAATATTTGGATATGCTTGACTATTTATTGCCTTTGTATGAAAAGGAAGGCAAAGCCTATATCACCCTGGGCATCGGATGTACCGGGGGCCGACACAGGTCGGTTGCCATTGCAAGAAAAGTGTTTGATCATATTGAAAAAAAAGGGGTTCAGGTCACCATCACTCATCGTGATATATAGCGGGGATACCCGTTCTGAACCGGCACAGGAATGGTTTCATGTTATTTTAAAGGTGATTCATGATAGGAATTGTCATTGTAACACATTGTCAACTGGGAGACGCCCTGATTGAGGCTGTCACTTCAATCGTGGGGACAAAGCCGGAGTCGCTCCTGGCTGTGTCGGTCAATATCAAGGAAAACGCCGAAATACTCAGAAACAAAATTGGAGACGGCATTAAAAAGGTTGACCAGAAGAAAGGGATACTCCTCCTGACGGACATGTTCGGCGGGACCCCTTCAAACTTGAGCTATTCATTTCTTGAAGAAGGACGGATAGAGGTCATTTCCGGAGTGAACCTTCCCATTTTGTTCAAAGCCGTAGAAACCCGGGCTAAAATGGACTTGGTGGAGCTGGCAACCACCCTGGAAACCTTCGGGAAAAAAAGCATCGCCTTGGCCAGTGGCGTGTTGAAAGGAAATAAACGTATTGCCTGAGACCCTTGGAGATTTCAAAGCATGGAAGCTCATAGGGGGATATAAATTACAGGTTGGGCAATCATCGCTCCCATAATACAAATAAACCATATTCCACGAGGAGGACATGATGAGTGTTAAAGTTGGTATTAACGGTTTTGGAAGAATCGGTCGAATCGTATTCAGAGCTGCAATGGCAAACCCGAAGGTTGACATCGTTGCGATTAATGATCTCACGGATTCCGCCACCATAGCCTATCTTTTGAAGTATGACTCGGTTCATGGAAGATTCAATGGCCAGGTGGAGGCAAAGAATGACGCCATTGTGGTGAACGGCAAAAGCATTTCCATCACATCGGCAAAAGATCCGGCGGATATCCCATGGAAAAAATCAGGCGTTGATATTGTGGCCGAGTGTACGGGCTTATTCCGGGACAAAGCCTCAACCTCCAAACATTTAAGCGCCGGGGCAAAAAAAGTGATTATATCCGCCCCTGCCAAAGATCCGGATATCACCATTGTCATGGGGGTGAATTCAAACAAATACGACCCCAAAACCCACCATATCATTTCCAACGCTTCCTGCACTACCAACTGTCTTGCGCCCGTGGCCAAAGTTCTGCTGGAAAATTTCGGCATCAAAGCTGGTCTCATGACCACCATTCATTCCTACACCGGAGATCAGCGACTGCTGGATTTTCCCCATAAAGATCTTAGAAGAGCCAGGGCTGCTGCCTTGTCCATGATCCCCACCACCACTGGAGCCGCCAAGGCGGTTGCCCTGGTTTTGCCGGAGTTGAACAATAAGCTCAACGGTCTTGCGGTGAGGGTTCCCACCCCCAATGTTTCTTTAGTGGACTTTGTGGCCACCATTGAGAAATCAGGGGTTACGGTGACGGACGTGAATGAAGCGTTGAAATCGGCAGCGGAAGATTCCCTCAAGGGCATTCTCGGGTACAGCGATGAACCTCTGGTATCCATTGATTACAACGGCTGTCAACTGTCTTCCATCGTGGACGGGCCCAATACTTATGTGGTGGGCGATATGGTGAAGGTCCTTTCCTGGTATGACAATGAGGCAGGGTATTCCGCAAGAATGGTGGATCTGGCCGCAATGATCGGGGATCATTTGTAATCCGAAGCCTCTAAAAGACAGAGAGAAAAGGAGTCATCCATGGGCGAGAGAAGACCGATGATCGCCGGAAACTGGAAAATGTACAAAACCGGTGAGGAAGCCAAAGATACGGCCAAACAACTGGTTGAACTGGTAAAAGAAGTTAAAAACACGGATATCATGATTGCGCCTGCCTTCACTTCCCTGGCCTCGGTTTTTCAGGCCGTGAAAGGCTCCAATGTCGCCCTGGGTGCTCAAAACCTCTTCTGGGAAACCCAAGGGGCCTATACCGGGGAAATCTCTCCGATGATGGTCAAGGATGCGGGATGCACCCATGTCATTTTAGGGCACTCTGAAAGAAGGCAGTATTTTTCCGAAACCGATGAATCCGTGAATAAAAAGATAAAGGCCGCCATAGAAAACAACCTTATCCCTGTTTTCTGCGTGGGAGAAACCGAAGCCCAGCGCGATTCAAAGGAAACGTTTTCAGTGCTTGACAAACAGATCCAAATAGGTTTAAAAGGCTTTTCCGTTAAATCGCTTGAACGGCTTGTGGTTGCCTACGAACCGGTCTGGGCCATCGGCACTGGAAAAACAGCCACCCGTGAGCAGGCCCAGGAAGTTCATGCCTTTATCAGGAATCTTCTGGAGAAGATGTTTGGCCTGGATCTTTCGGATGGAATCAGAATCCTTTACGGCGGCAGTGTAAAACCGGAAAATATCAGCGAACTCATGGCCCTGAAAGATGTTGATGGCGCTTTGGTGGGCGGCGCCAGCCTTACGGCCCGAACCTTCGCAGACATTGTTACATTCAAATAAAAACGAAAAATTATGTCCATATTATTAATTATCATTCATGTGGTTGTATGTATCGCCCTGATCGTGATTGTTTTATTGCAGGCCGGTAAAGGCGCAGGCATGGGCGCTGCCTTTGGTGGAGGAAGCAGCCAGACCCTGTTCGGCAGTTCAGGCGCAGGAACGTTTCTGGGAAAAGCCACCACGGCTGTTGCCATTATTTTCATGCTGACGTCTTTAAGTCTGGCGTATGTTTCCAGCCACAGGGAAAGAAGTTCCCTGATGACCGAGCCTGCCCGGGTGGAAGAAGCCCAAAAAGCCCAAACACCGGATGCAGAAAAACCGGTTGATGCCGCCCCTCAGGCGCCGGCCGAACAACCCGCACAATAGGGCGTTACAGTTAAGTGCCGAAGTGGTGGAATTGGTAGACACGCTATCTTGAGGGGGTAGTGGGCTCACCCGTGCCGGTTCAAATCCGGCCTTCGGCACCAACATAAACAAAAAGGGCTTAGAGAAAGCAATGTTCTTCTCTAAGCCCTTTTTATATTGGTTTCATGATGGCCATCCTTAGGGAGAACCGATCCGCTCTTTATCTCCCGCCACCTCTTCCGCCACCGCCTCCGCCGCCTCCGCTTCTTCTGTTTTGAATTATCTCTCTGGCTTCATCGCGCTGGGAAGGGGAAAGGTTTTTCCATTGCTCGTATCTTTTCATCATCTGCTGTCTCTGCTCAGGAGAAAGATTCTGATACTGCCTGAACATTTCCCGATACTGGTTTTTCTTATTCAGGGGAAGTCTGCGCCATTTTTCGTAATTCATTCTCACCATACCCTGTTGGTCTGGCGTAAGCTCCTTATATTGTTTATAGTTGTCCTTGAGTCTCTTCTGTTCGGGTTCCGGCAGGGACTTAAAAGCTTCTGCTTTTTTTCGAAGAGCTTTCTTCTGCGTTTCGGGAAGAGAGTCCCAACGATCAAACTGATTTTTAAGATTTTCCTTTTCCGCATCGCTGAGGTTTTTCCATTTCTCAACCGCCTCTGAGGACGGAGAATCAGCATAACTCTCCCATGTCGCAAAAAAGACCGCCCCCAGGCAGAATAACAGAAAAATACTAATTTTAATTTTCATCTTTTTTATCCTCGATCAAAAAGTCCAGGTCACTGATCATATCCAAGTTTTCGGCAAGGTCCATCACTTCCAGCAAATCCATCACGGCGATGATCTTCATCTCCGCCTCGCCAGGCTCCTGTATTTGGGTTGTTGCAGGAAGCTCCTCCCCGAAAGCCCAACCCGCTTCCAAGCAAAAACAGAACGTGATCCCAATTAGAAATCTGCGTATCATGTATTTTCTTTCATATCTTTTATGGTTTCCCAGTCCTCCAGGAGGTCCAGATGCTGTATCAGTTCAAATTCATTAAGCAGCTCCATATGTTCCGCCATGAAAACCTCCTCCTTTTCAACGGGCTGTCCGGCTTCCTTGTTAAAGACAAGGGCGAACACCAAAAGGACGGCAAAACCGGACGCCAGGACAGGCCGGGGCAGACCCCATGGCAGACGGAACCACCTGGCTTTTCCCCGGGTGTCTTCCAATTCACGGACCTTCTTCCAGAAGCTCCGGTCAAAGTCGGCTGACGGTTCAACCTCGGCAAAAGACCTGAAAAGGCCATCCGACGCCTTCATTTCCGCCAGTTTTTCCCGGCATTCCAGGCAATTTACCAGATGTTCCTCAACCCTTCGGCTTTTGGGTCCGGAAAGTTCCCCGTCTGTAAAAGCCGAAAGATCTTCTTCCTTGATACAGCCTTTGATCATATTGATTCCCCTTTTACCAACGCCAGGGTTTCCTTTAATTGCTGACGGGCTCTATAAATAAGAATCTTCACATGATTCTCGGAGCAGTGAATTTGTTCGCCGATTTCCCTGTAGGAGAATTCTCCGTCTATCCTCAACAACAGGGCTGCCCGCTGTTTGTCCGGCAAAGCTCCCAGGGCTTTTCTCACAACGGAATCCATTTCGTTAAACGCAAAGTCTCGATCCGTATCAGAAGTGACCGCCTCCCTAAACCCTTCCTTGCCATCTTCCCGCTCTTCTTCAAGGGATTCCGTTGGGTTCCGATACCTTGGCCTGCGCAATTCATTCAAACAGACATTGGAGGCGATTTTAAACAGCCAGGTACTGAACCGGGCTGTGGGCTCATAACGCCTTGCCGCCTTAAGCACCCTCAAAAACGTTTCCTGGGCCATATCCTCGGCCACTGACCGATTCCCGCAGAATCGGAAACAGTAATTGATTACCCGTTTCTTGTGTTTATCATAAAGCTCCCTGAAAGCGTTTTTATCCCCATCCCGAAAGCTCAGCATCAATTGAATATCTGAATCATTCTGCATCTGTATCTTTAAACCCCATCCTGCCAAAAAAGTTACAGAGGCTTAAAACATAAAAGGCGCAAAGTCCACCCGCCCTCCCACGAGGAACCTCAGGGCAGCCTCGGGTTTATCTGTCTGGTCATTGAGAAAAAAATCGCCATATTCAAACCGTGAGGCTTCCAGAAAAAGCTTATAATGGGTTTTAATCACCCAGCTCACCCCGAGATCCAATTCCCATCCATACTGGTTATCCAGGTTTTCAGGTAAGTCCTGGGCATAAAGACCCGCCAGGGTGCATTCCGCCAGAACATCCTGATGCAGTTGGGCCGTCAGGCTCATTCCCGGAGCAATAACGCCAAACGGGGTGACTCCCCCGAAGCTCAGGTTATCAGTCTCTGCACTGTCCGGAAATCCAGAATCAAAAAAAATGGACGCCCGTGAATTATAGGGAAGCGGAGAAATGAAAGCCGTGAAACGTCCCCTTAAGGGATTGGAATCGCCGGAGGCTGAAAAGCAGAAAAAGCCTATGGAGATCTTGTCAAACAGGTTCTTTTCAACCCCAACATCAAACATAAAGGCCGACACATCCGTCGACCTTTGCCCTCCATCAACATCAAATTCCATGGTACCAAACTCATAGACACCAAGAGCCGTAAGGTAGAAGTCACCTAAAAACCAATTCAGGGAAACGCCGCATAATCCCAGATATCCCTCGCCGGTCAAATTCTCAAGGATGGTTTCCCCCCCCAGGGCTCCGGCAAATGTTTCATGTTGAAGCATTTCTGCAAACAGGTCATCCCGGTCTTGAAACCAAAGGCCGAAGGCTTCCAGTTTTTCAAAAGGTCCCGATCGATATCCGGCTTTTGCCCCGGCAAGGGGAGAGGAATCGAATGCTCTCCCCCCGATGAAATCGGTATAAATTTTGTTCCGTTCATAGGTTGCTTCTGCAGCAAGGACATTGTCAAAAAAAACCAGCCCTTCACCGAATTGGATGGGCTGAAGACCCAATTGGACATCGAACCTTTTCATGTGAAACCCCAGGTTCGCTTCGAGGGGATACATATCCCAGTCTTGGGTGGATTCGGAAACATCGTTTTGAAAAAAGTACTGCCAGGAAAAGTCAGCTGAAAGGCGGCCGGTGATTCGATCCCCCAGTCCCACCATCAGACCGGGGGACAAATAGGCTAAATTGCTGTTTTCATCCTCATAATAAAGATCGGACCCGCGGACGGGATAGTTGGATTTGGAAAGATACATATCGGCAATCGAAAGGGAGAGCCGGTTTTTTGTTTCACCCAAGGCCCACGTTGAAGAACCGAATAACAAGAGGGGTGCAATCAGCATTTGAACCAAAGATTTTATTTTCATCAGCCAATATCCAATCCACTTTAATAGGGTTAGGTGGGAGTTCGGCCTGGTAATCTAAAAATATCAACTATTTTAAAGGATTTATAACAACGGTCAAGTGTTTTTTCCTTCGCCTGTAACTTTTCCAGGGGGCCGGGGTTAAACAAGTTAGAACCAAGTTGCTTTATTGGCGTCTCCACGTCTAACGTTGGAACATACAAAAACTTGAGCCGTTTGAAGCGGGCACGGGTAAGCGGGGAACCGTAAATGCGGCGGAGATCTTATTAATAAAACCAAGGAGGTTGTCATGAAGGTATTTATTTCCCGTTTCAGATCGTTATTTCTGGTTCTATTGGCCATTTTGTTCGCGGCTACAGGCATCACCGGATGCAGTTCAGGGGGAGGATCATCCGATCTTGCAAAAACGGACTCCGGCGAAATCGCAATCAGCCTAACCGATGCCATGGGGGATTTCGGGTCTTACACGGTGGATATCCTTTCGGTGGACCTCACCATGGCCAACGGGACCCAGGTTTCCACCCTGCCCATCACCACCCGTATCGATTTTGCCCAATACACCGAAATGACGGAGTTCCTTACAGCCGCCCAGGTTCCCTTCGGAAGCTATACCGCAGCTTCACTGACTCTGGATTATCAGAATGCGGACATCCAAGTGGAGGATGAAAATGGCCAATACTTTAAAATTACGGAGATTCAGGATGCAAGCGGCAACCCCGTCACCACCCTCACGATCACGGTAAATCTGGAAAACCGGAATCATCTGACCATCGCCCCGGGTATCCTATCCCACCTGGCCCTGGATTTTGATTTAAAAGCTTCAAATCACATCGATTTCTCTGATCCCGCCAATCCTGTTCTCACGGTGGACCCCTTCCTGGTGGCGGATGTGGATCGGACCAACGGCAATAAGATTCACAAAGTCAGGGGCTTGCTGGAAGAGGTGGATGTGGACGCAGGCTCATTTTCTGTTATCCTTCGGCCTTTTTCATCCGCCCTTTCCGACAATCACACTCGATACGGCATCCAGTCTGTCCTGACCGATTCGGAAACCATCTTTAATATCAACCAGGAAAGTTTGCAGGGAGAAGAAGGTTTGCAGGCTCTTGCAGAACTGGATGCCCTCACGCCGGTGGTTGCCCTTGGAGATTTGGAATTCGATCCCCTGGTTTTCCGGGCCCGGGAGGTCTATGCTGGCTCCAGTGTGCCGGGAGCCTCTTTGGATGCAGTGAACGGGTATGTCGTAAAACGCTCGGGGGATGTTTTAACCATCAAAGGCGCCGGCTTGATGAGAAAAGGCACAGACAGGGTCTTTCATGAGGCGATTACGGTCCTGATTTCAGAATCCACCCTCGTGACCCGTGAGTTTTCGACAGACGCCTGGAGCAAGGACGATATATCCATCGGCCAGCATGTGATGGTAATGGGCACATTAACTCTTACGGATGAGGGCTCGCTGGAATTGGATGCAACCGAAGGCTATCTGAAAATGTTGATGACCTGCGTTCGTGGATCGGTTATTTCCAAGGA
>VMSV01000060.1 GCA_013791935.1 Desulfobacteraceae bacterium
CACCGTCAGTGACACTTCCGCCTCCTCCACGGCAGGGGTCAACGGGGCGGACAAAGAGAAGGCCGAGGGCTCGGGCGAAAGCGATGCCAAGGCCCAGGTGGACAAACAGTTCGGTTTTGCCACGGGACAAAAAGCCCTGGAGGGCCAGGAAAAGCCCAAACTGGATGAAGACACCACCCAGACCTCCGATGGCGGGGTCAGTGTGGGTGCGGCTCTGGCCGTCAATGTGGCGGTTTCAGAATCCGTCGCCGAAATTACCCAAGGCACTGTTTTGAACAGCGACGGCAGCCTCACCCTGTCGGCAGCCAATGACACGGATGCTTCGGCTTTAGCCGATGCCAGTGCTGTGGGCCAAGGCAAGGCGGCCACTGCAGCCGCAGCAAGCGCTTTACCAGCCACTACGGTCACCGGCGATTCCGGGCTGAGCTTTGCCGCCAACGGAACAAATGCCGACACCCTGACCCGTTCCAGCGGCAGCTGGACCACCGACGGGTACAAGACCGGGGACGTCATCGTGGCGACCGGAGCGGCCAAGACAGCCAACAACGGAACCTTCACCATCACCGGCATTTCCCTGGACGGCCGGGTTCTGATCCTTGCCGATGCGTCCTTTGCAGACGGCGTGGAAGAAATAAACGATTCAGGTGTCACCATCACCCCGCGTATCCTTGGCAAGCTCAATGGAGATGCCACCCTCACCTTCTTTGATGCACCCGGGGCCAATGCAGACACCATCAGCCGTTCCAGCGGCAGCTGGCTTGACGACGGGTTTACAACCGGCGATGCCATTACCATCAGCGGAAGCGGAGCCAACGACAACACCTATGTGATTGCCAAAGCCACGGATACGGTTCTGTTTCTGGAAAACGGATATTTTCTTGAGGCGGCTTCCTCGGTTTCCAAGGTGGAAGTCACCCTTCTCAAGCGCAACGATTCAGCCACCTACAAAGGATCAACCTCGGATCTTGCCTATGTCCACCAGGCGGATGGGGCGGATCAAATCAATCGCAACGACACCGGCAGCTGGATCACCGACGGATTTGCCGTGGGAGATCGGATTCAGGTCACCGCAACGGATGACACCGCCAAAACCTTTTTCGTCACAGCCATCAGCGAAACCAGCCTGACCCTGGGAATAGACGATGATGTCAGCACCCTGACCTCCGGCTCCACCAAGTCCATTGCCCGGGACACCCAAGTCGCTACCCCTGCCGGGACCCCTGGCATCGGTATCGGGGTTGCCCTGGCTGTGAACAGCGCAACGGTTACCAACCAGGCAATTCTGGCAGGCCAAGCCTCCAGCCAAGGGGCAACCCTTGAAGCCGTGATGGACAGCCGGGACAGTGAAGACAACCAGCATACCCTGGCTGCAAAAGCCGCCTCCGGAGCCAGTGCCGGAGACGTGGGTGTGGCCGGTGCCTTTGCCGTCAATGTGGGCGTCCTGACCAGTCAGGCCCTGATCACGGAAACCGCCTCCCTGGATGCCGGTGATGGGACGACTCCCGGGGATGTGAGCCTCACCGCGGAAAACAAGAGTTCCACCACGGTGGTGGCCTCGGGTCTGCAAAAAAGCCTTGAAAAAACCGGAGAAGATCCCGGTAGCAAAACCGATAGCGTCGGCGTGGGCGGCTCCTTTGCCATGAACGTGGGGGTCAACACGGCCAAAGCGGAAATGGCCGGGACTGCAACGCTTTCCCATGCCAAGGATCTCGGTCTCATTGCCACGGGAGAGCACTCTGTCACGGTGACTTCCGAAGCCGGAGCCGGTGGAGATATTGGCGTGGCCGGTGCTGTGGCCCTGGGTGTCGGCATCAACACCACCACGGCGGTTCTGCCAAAGGGTACGGATCTGACCCTGGATGGCGGACTGACCCTTAAGGCCGACCACAAGGGTTCGGCTGTGACCACGGCCAATGCCGACGCCGCCGGCGATAAGGTGGGCGTGGGGGTGGCTCTGGCCCTTTCCGTTGAAGTGGATCAGGCCATGGCCTCCCTGGACCGCAACCTGACCTCGGCCTCGGGCGACACCCTGATTCATGCCCATGCCCTGTCCGATTCATCTACCACGAGCACGGCCAGTTCCAAGGGAGCCCGGGCTGCCTCCGATGACGGGACCGGGGGTGAAAAAGAAAAAACCGCGGATGAGCAGGTCTCCAAACAAAAAGAGTTCCTCGGCCAGCGCACGGGGAATACCGGCACCGATCTACCGGCAACGGAGAATCCTCCTGCCGGGAACAGCGACGGGGACAGCGTCAATATAGGGGCTGCCCTGGCGGCCAATATCGCCATTTCCGAATCCGTGGCCGAGATCACGGACGGCACCCTCCTGGTGGCGGAGGACGGGGCCATTACCCTGTCGTCAGCCAACGACACCGATGCCGCAGCCAAGGCGGATGCCAGTGCGTCGGCCAGTTCCTCGGCCGATGCCGCAGAAACCGGCGCGGTTGTCACCGGCGGCCTCACCCTGACTTTTGCCGACAACGCTTCCAATACCGCATCCTCCAATGATACCATCACCCGCTCTTCAGGGAGCTGGGCAACCGACGGTTTTGCCGTGGGCGATAAAATCACCGTGACCGGCACCACCGGTAACAATTCAAGCACAGGAACCCCCTCCTTTACCATCAGCGCTCTGTCCGCCGATGGTTTGACCCTGACCCTGACCGCCGCCGATACGCTTTCCAATGAAACCGCCTCGGGGTCGAAACTCAAAATCACCAAGCTGACCACCCCCCCGGAAACGAAACCTGCCGTGGTCTTCGGCGGACCTGATATCACCTTCAGCGATAACGGCGCAAACCGCAATGATACCATCACCCTGAGTTCCGGCTCCTGGGCTGAATCAGGTTTTTCCGCCGGGGATACCATCAATGTTCTGGGTACCGGAAATACCGGCCTGGACAAGAAGGCGTTCACCATCAAAAGCATTTCCCTGGACGGACGGGTTCTGGTCCTGGCCGATGGCGATGAGCTGGTCACTCTGAGCAAAGCGTCCGGGTCCTCCCTGAAAATCATGGCGGTAAAGCCCGGAACCATGAGCGGGTATCCGGAACTGACCTTTGCGGACAACGGCAGTGAAGGCACCCAGGATTTTACGGGAGATACCATCGTTCGTTCCGCCGGCAGCTGGATTGAAGACGGTTTTGCCGTGGGGGCTACGATTAAAATTACCGGTGCCGTGAGTGCCGACGGCGCCACTTCCAATGATGGGAAATATACCATCGCCAGGATCTCCGAAGACGGGAAAACCCTGACCCTGGCTCCGGATGAGACCCTGGCCGCCCTGACCCTGACCGATACCACGTCCGTGGGCGTGACCCAGGTCAATCGGGGGGAAGGCGGAAACCTGACCCTGGTGGAGGGTCAATTCATCAATTTTGTTCATCATGACGACGCCGCGGATCAGATGACCCGCTCGGCCACGGGTAGCTGGCTTCAGGACGGGTTTGCCGTGGGCGACACCCTGGTGGTTTCAGGATCCCAAAGCAACAACGGGACCTATACGGTGGCGGCCATTTCCGGGGACGGGAAAACCATCACGTTAAAGGACGGGGATACCCTGACCACGGAAAATATCGCCAAAGGCGCTGATCTGAAGGTGACGGTCCTGGGCAGCAGTTCCGGCGGCGGAACCAAAAGCGTTGGGATCGGTGTGGCCGTGGGAATCAACACGGCCGTGGTCACCAACCAGGCCAGGGTGCTTGGGGATATCGACCAGACACCGGACAATACCGTGGGGAATGACCGGGCCAAAGGCCTCACCCTTGAGGCGGTGATGGATACCCGGGATACGGACGGCAAGCATACCTCGGGAAGTACGGCCATTTCCGGCGGCAGCGGCGGGGATGCGGGCATTGCCGGAGCCTTTGCCCTTAATGTGTCGGTGATCGCAAGCGAGGCTTATCTCCGGGAAGGGTCGACCATCAACCTGGGCCATGCAGACAACCAAGGGGATCTGTTGATCCGGGCCGGAAATAAATCCTCGGCAACCGTATTATCCACAGCCAAAGGTGAAGCCTCCTCCAGCGGAGGTTCCTCTGAAGATCAAAAGACCAGCGTGGGTGTGGGCGGGTCTTTGGCGGTGAATGTGGCCGTAAACACGGCCCGGGCCGAAGTGGAAAAAGAGGTCCTGCTTACGGGAACGGCCGGTATTGCGCTCAATGCCACGGGGAACCACAGCATCAGCACGACCTCCGAGGCCGGTTCAGGAGGCGATGTCAGCGTCAGCCCCTCCATTGCCACAAGCGTTGCAGTGAACCAGACCACGGCCATCCTGGCCCTGGGCAATGATCTGGCCATGGACGGGGATCTCACCCTTTCGGCCGATCACACCGGGGACACCATCACCACGGTCACTGCCGATGCCGCCGGAGGCAAAGCCGCCGTGGGAGTCAGCATGGCAGCCACCGTGGCCATTGACCGGGCCGAAGCCAGCATCCATCGAAATGCCGACCTGGCCTCCGGGAATGTGTTGATCGAAGCCAAAAACCTTTCCAGCTCTTCCTCCAGCGCCAAAGCCGGTGCTTCGGGCGGGGCGCCGGGTTCCTCTGCTCAACCGGCCAAGAGTGCCGATGACAAAATCGCCGGGGAAACCGATGGGGCTGCCAATTACTCAGCAAAAGCCAAAACGGAAGTGGATAAAAATAAGGAGAATAAAGACAACGCCAAAGCTGAAAACAGTGACGGTTCGGTGAGTGTGGGAGCCGCCCTGGCAGCCAATGTCGCGGTTTCCGAATCCACCGCCCGGATTGCCGAGGGCGTCACCCTTGCGGCAAACAGCGGCAGCGTGGCCCTCACGGCTGCAAACGATACCGATGGAAAAGCCGCTGCCGACGGCAGTGCCACCAGCAGCGACTACGGGGTCGGGGCTGCCGTGGGCGTGAACACGGCCATCGTCACCAACCAGGCCATGATTGAGGGCAATGTCCATGCCGGTCAGGGCGTCAGCGCCCGGGCCGTGATGCACGACGGCGACACGGATTCTGCAAAAGTTCACACCACCAGTGCCACGGCCGTATCCGGCGCAGGCGCCAAAAAAGTCGGCGTATCCGGTTCCGGAGCCGTGAATGTCACCGTGATCACCAGCCAGGCCCTGGTTTCCGGCAATTCCACGGTGGATGCCGGGGGGGGCCAGGTTCTCCTTGAAACGGAAAACACCACCAACAGCAGTGTTTCCGCCTCCTCCAAGGCCACGGTGAGCCCCTCAGGCTCTGAAAAGGATGGAAGCTCCGTGGGCGTGGGCGCTTCTTTTGCCTCCAACGTGGCAGTCAATACCAGCCGGGCTGAAATCGCGGATGGTGCGGTTCTTATCAATACTGAAGATCTTGAAGTGAAGGCTGGTGCCGACCACACTCTGGAAGCCAAGGTTGTGGCCGGCTCCGCAGGAGATATTGCCGTGAGTCCGGCCGTGGCTCTGAATGTGGGGGTCAACACCACCCTGGCCCGGATCGGAACCAGCAATCAGGTACTGGACACTTCCACCTCCGGTACCGGCAATGTCACCCTCCAGGCAAAGCATAAGGCCAACTACACCACCACCGGCGATGCCGAGGCAGCCGGGGACAAAGTGGCCGTGGGCGCAACCCTTGCCGCGGGAATCGCCGTGGATACCGTATCCGCAGGACTGTATCGAGATCTCGACACCCGTGGAGCCACGGAGGGTCATGTGACCCTCCTGGCCAAATCCGAAGTGGAAAACAAGGTTGAAGTCAAAGCCGGGGCCAAAGGAGCCAACAAGGACGCCAAAAACAGCGATGGAGAGGCGGACAAGCAGGTCAACGGGAATAAAAATGTAGCCCAAGGCACCGGGGGCAGTGTCGCCCTGCCCTCCGCCTCGGAACAAGTGAATAAAGCCGATGAAACTTCCAAGGCCAAGACCGAGGATACCGGGCAAAAATCCGGAACCAACAGTGTGGGGGTTGCAGCGGCTGTAGGGGTCGGGGTGAGTGTTGCCACCACCACGGCTGAAATCGGAAACGGATTAACAATCCAGGCTGCCGGCAAGGTCAAGGTCTCGGCGGAAAACGAAACCGATGGCAGCGTCAAAGCCCTGGGCACGGCCATTTCGAAAAAAATCGATACCAGTGTGGCAGCGGCAGTAAGCATCAACTCCGTGGTTTCCACCACCGTGGCGAGCATCGGGGACCAGGTCACCCTGACGGCCGACGGCATCAGCGTAAGCGCCGGAACCCCGGAAGGTGCCTCCAGTGATCTCATAGCCTGGGGTTTGGCCGGAGCAGGGGGCAAAGATTACGGGATTGCCGGGTCCGTGGCCGCCAATGTTGGAGTATTCACCACCTGGGCCGGAATCGGAGAAAACGCAGTCATCTCCTCTTCGGGGGAAGACGGCAGCATAGGCCTCTCGGCCCTGAACGATGTGGGGATTCAGAGCCTGGCCGGCGGTTTCGGAATCGGCGGAAAGGCCGGAGTCGGGGTAGCCGCGGGAATCAATGTGGTGGTGGAAACCACCACGGCCACCATCGGCGACAACACCTGGGTGGATGCGGAAAAAGCATTGGATATCAAAGCCGAGTCCGTGGCCGGACCCAGCACCGAACTGGAGCTTTTCGGAAAAGATCTGGATTTGAGCCTGGTGGAAGGACTACTGCCCATGGCCATCGTGGCCGGTGGCGGCATCTCCAAAGGTTCGGATGACGAAGAGGGTGAATCCACCGAGGTTTCCGTGGGCGGCGCCCTGGCGGTCAACAGCCTGGTGCTCACCACCACGGCCACCCTGGGAGACGGGGTTCGTGTCAATCTCAATACCCCCGGGAACAGCGATCAGACCCTTCATCTTCTTGCCCAAAACACCACCCGCATCACCGGCGGCGCTTTCGGTCTGGCCGTCGGCGGAGAGTACTCCTTCGGCATCGGCGTGGGGGTCAATGTGGTGGTTGAAAACGCCCTGGCTTCCATGGGTTCAGGGGCTCTGGTCCAAGCCGGCGGCAACATCACCGTGGAGGCCCTCTCCGATGATGAACTGGTGTTTCTGGTGGGCTCCTTTGCCCTGTCCACGGACAGCGACAGCGGGGCGGGCATCAGCGGATCACTGGCGGTTTACTCCCTGACCAATACCACCCGGGCTCTGATCAACGGAAGCGCGGAAGTAACCTCTGCCGGGGATATCGCCATTACCGCAGTGAATACGTCCGACCTCTACCAATTGACCGGATCTTTGGCTGGTTCCGCCGGGGACGCCGGTGTGGGCGTTTCAGTGGGAATTCTGGTCCATGTGGGGATTCTGGAAGCAGGCATCGGAACCGGAGCCATCGTAGAGAGCCGGAATTTAAGCCTCAGTTCCACCTCCGATGATACGGTTCTCAATATTGCTCTTGGAGGGGCTGCTGCGGTCAGTTCCGATGGAACCGCGGCCGGTGCGGCCATAACCGTCACCACCCTGGTGAATGTTGTTGATGCACGAATCCAGGAAGGGGCGTTCATCACCGCCGGAGAAGACGTGTCTCTTTCCGCTTCAAGCCATTCCCAGCTCGATGCCATCTCCTTCGGAGGAGCGGCATCCGGTGATAAAGCCGGCGGCGGGGCGGCCGCGGTGAACGTGGTGACCAACACGGTTCATGCCCTGATCGAAAAAGCCACGGTTCATGCCGATGGCATGGTCAGCCTGTCGGCTTCATCTTCACCGATCATCCGGGGAATCAGTGTGGGGGCGTCCGGGTCCGGTAAAGTTGCGGTTTCCGTTGCCGCCATGGGAAATGTGATTGTGGATACGGTGACGGCGGAAATTACGGGCTCAGCCATTCAAGCCGGCAACGACGTAGGCCTGTCCGCCAAAGATGAAGCCCCCCTGATCCTTCCGGCCTGGGCCCTGAACGATGATCAAAAGGCCAATGTGGATGAGGCCCTGGAAGATTCCCCCATTGCCCTGGATGCCAATATTCTTGCCCTGAATATCAGCGTGGCCGGATCCGGGGAAACCGCCGTCAGCGGTGCCCTCATGGGAAATATTGTGACCAATACCATTACCAGCACCATTTCTGGTTCAGATGTTCGGGCCGGTGTGGACGAAACCGGAACCGTGATCAACGACCAGGCCGACATCCTTCTGGACAGCCAGGCCGATTCCGGGATTATCGCCCTGAGCGTGGGGGTGGCCGGTTCCGGAAAAACCGGGGTTCAGGCCAGCGGCTTCGGCAATGTGATCACCAACCGGACCGCGGCCTTGGTGGACGGAGACTCAGCCCTTCTGAGCGGAGACCGGATCAGTTTAGGCGCCCGGGACATGTCCCGGATTCGATCCCTGGCCCTGAGTGTTGCGGCTTCCGGCAGTACGGCCGTGTCCGTTCTTATTGGCGCCAATGTCATCGTCAACGATGTGGAGGCGGTCATCTCCGGCTCTACGGTGGTCAGCCACGGCGCCCTGGAACTTTTTTCGGAAAACAATTCCGACATCATTGCCTTCTCCGGAGGTGTAGCCGCGTCAGGATCCACTGCGGTGATGACCTCTCTTTCAGCCAATGTGGTGACGAACCGCACCAGCGCCCGCATGGAGGATTCCGTGGTTACGGCTGACGGCGCCATCAGCCTGACAGCCAAGGACAGTTCCACCATCGATGCCTTGTCCTTCGGCGTCTCGGCTTCCGGCAGCAATGCCGTGGGGGTCGCCGCTTCGGCCAATGTCATTGCCAATGATGTCACCGCGGCCATTTCCGGCTCCCACATTACAGGCGGTTCCACCCTGGACCTGGATGCTGGGTCATCCGCCGGAATTCATGCCCTTGCCATCGGGGTGGCGGGGTCCGGCAGCGTCGCTGTTTCGGTGAGTGCCATGGGCAATGTGGTGACCAATCGCACCCGATCCATCATGGAAGGTTCCACGGCCACCCTGGAGGGAGACATTCATCTCAAGGCCAAGGACGATGACCCGAGCCTGATCCCAAGCTGGCTGTTGCCTGAGGAATTCACCAGCGACTTCAACGCCGCCCTGGAGGGCAGTCCCATTGATCTGGATGGCAATATCCTTGCCCTGAACATCAGCGTGGCCGCTTCGGGAAGTACGGCAGTCAATGCCGCGTTCACCGGCAATCTCATCACCAATACGGTCCAGACCGATATCGCCGATTCACAGCTCACTTCCGCCCGGGGAGACATCCTTCTGGACAGTGAAACAAATTCCGGAATTCTGGCCCTCACCGTGGGCGTGGCCGGTTCCGGAAGTGTTGCGGTGAATGCCACGGGATTCGGAAATGTCATCACCAATACCACCACCGCCTTGATTGAAAACGATTCAACCGTCCAGTCGGAAAACGGTTCCGTGGGTCTGAACGCCAGCGACGGCTCCCAGATCCGTTCCGCCGGGATCTCCGTTGCCGGAAGCGGAGCCGTGGCCGTGGGCGCTCTGATCGGCGCCAATGTAATCGCAAACACCGTCGTGGCTGAAATTGCAGGTTCAGCGGTTTCCAGCCATACTACCCTGGATCTTTCCGCGTTCAATGACGCCGATATTCTGGGACTTACCGTTGGGGTGGCGGCTTCGGGAACCGGAGCCGGTCTTTTGTCCCTCTCCGCCAACGTCATCACCAATACCACTCGTGCAGCGATTTCCGGTCAGAATGACATCCGGTCCGATATCCAGGCCTTGGAAGCGGTTTCCCTTTCAGCTGCAGACTCTTCCGAAATCAACACCCTGGCCATCGGTGTGGCCGGAACCGGGGGCGGAGCCGTGGGGGCGGCCATTGCCGCCAATGTGATCACCAATACCATTGAAACCGAAATCAGCAACACCGATCTGCTTACCGATGCCACCCTGGATTTGGACTCCGAATCTTCGGCCATCATACGCACCCTGGCCATCGGAGTGTCCGCCTCGGGCGGATTTGCCGTCCAGCTCACGGTTATGGGCAACTTGGTTTCCAATGATACATCCGCCCTGATCAGCGATTCTACCGTTACGGCGGATGATAACATCACTCTTTCAGCCCAAGATATCGCACCAGGAGCCATTCCCTTCATGGACGCCATCGGCGAATACGTGATGGATGAGCAAACCCGGGAGGATCTCGCCGATGCCCTGGCCGGTTCCCCTGTGGACCCCACGGCCAACATTCTCTCCCTCATGGTCAGCGTTGCGGGAACCGGTGGTGTTGCCGTCAACGGAGCCTTTACCGGCAACATGATTGAAAACGACATTCAGGCAACGATCACAGACTCCGATGTGACCTCCACCTCCGGCAACCTGGTTCTGGATGCCGAGTCCCGGGCCGGAATCCTCGCCCTCACCGTGGGCGTGGCCGGGTCAGGAGCCGTGGCCGTGAATGCCACGGGTTTTGGAAACGACATCACCAACGACACGGCCGCAATCATTTCCGGCGGCTCCGATGTAACCACAGACGGGTATATCTCCCTGACCGCCGAGGACATTTCCCAGATCCGTTCCGCTGCCGTGAGTGTGGCCGGAACCGGAGCCGTGGCCGCCGGAGCTTTGATCGGCGCCAATGTGATTGAAAA
>VMSV01000090.1 GCA_013791935.1 Desulfobacteraceae bacterium
TATCGGGATAGGGAGTGACCTCACGGCCACCCCCTCCCACGCCACCCGGCATACGGATCACGTACCAAGGCGGTTCGGCTGATCAGGAAGGTTAATTTCCCGGCAGGAAAAGTCCAAGAGAAATAAAATATTGTTTCGATAGTGCAATTACTACCCACTTGACTCTGCTCATACGCCAGTGCTTCTTACGAGCATTCCCGCATAACACTGCTTCTTTATGAGATATGCCACGTTTCTTCAGGTTTCGTGTTTTGGTTCTGGGGTTTTTCCATTGCTTCCAGATTAAACACCGCATCCGTCTGACAATCCACATGTTCAAGGCTTTGAGTATGTGTCTTGCTTCAGCGAGCCGGAAATAATTCCACCACCCTCTGAGATACTCATTCAATTTACGAATTATCTGATATATGCTTTTCCCGCAGTTACGGTCGGTCAGTTCCCGGATTTTCTCCTTAAAACGTTTGATGGTCTTATGATGAATCCGGATCTTCGTCTGCCCGCACATACTGATAAATGTAAAACCCAGAAATTTGCTCAGCCACGGACGGCTGACCGAGCTTTTCTCTTCATTTACCTTGAGTTTGAGTTTTACGGTCAAAAATCTCGTAATACTCTCTTTTACACGTTCGGCGGCCTTCCGGCTTTTGCAATAGATCATAAAGTCATCTGCGTACCTGACAAATTTATGCCCTCTTTTCTCCAACTCCTTATCCAATTCATCCAACACGATATTGGAAAGAAGGGGGGAAAGTGGGCCTCCTTGGGGAGTTCCTTCATCAGAGTGACTGAGGATGCCATCGATCATTGTTCCGGCCGTCAGGTATCGGCGTATTAATTTCAACACACGTTTATCCCGGATCTTCGTTGCCAGTCGGCTCATCAAACGGTCGTGGTTGACCCTGTCGAAAAACTTTGACAGGTCCATATCCACAACAAAGGTATAGTCCTCAAGCAGATAGCTCTTTGCGCGAAGAACAGCGTTTCGCTGGGATCTCCCCGGTCTGAATCCATAACTGAATTCGGAAAAGGTCGGGTCCCAGATCTGTTCCACGATCTGAGCGATTGCCTGTTGGATCATCCTGTCCAGTACCGCAGGAATCCCAAGCAACCGGATTCCTCCGTCCGGCTTGTCGATTTCTTTCCGCCTGACCGGCTGGGGGTTGTAATTGTCGTTGAGCAAGTCCTGCCTGATTTCAGGCCAGTGCCGCTTCAAGTATCCGCCCAGTTCATTGACCGTCATACCGTCAACTCCGGGCGCACCCTTGTTGGCACAAACTTGTTCCAACGCCCTGAACATATTCCGTCGTTCAAGGATCATTTCCAATAAGCGCTCTTTACCTCCCAGATTTTCGGCCATCTGTGACGCTACGAACATTTCCATCTGCTGTGGCGCTATGTTCATAAGTACACACCTCCTACTCATCATTATCATTTACCCGTCCCATTCGGGCCGGGCACCGTTCGGGCCTTCACCGTGGTGAGTCTCCTGTTACGATTGACCCGCAGGTAACTCTCGCATCTCGTTTCCTCCGGCTACTATGCCCTCTGCTGACTTCTCTCATGCGGGTCAGAGCAGGTCACCCTGCCCTCAGCCCTTTCAGGGCAGATGAGAGACCTCCCGGGGTAAACACATGTCTTTCGGTACGTGAGCGCCGAGTATACGGACAGAGCTTATAATGGATAGAGGACTTTGCCTTGAGTTGCAGGCTCGTCCCACTCATGCACGCCTAACTCGATTTCTGTTCGTCACCCCGTACCTTCGCGGTACCCTGCCGTAGCAGGGCCACTTCCTCCCGGAATATCGTCGCCGATACCCCGTTGTGATACCGCTATACCCTTCGCCTCCATTCGGCTGGGTTTGGGACTTGCATAATCTACCTAATTTATGCTAAATCAGGCCAAATTACGTTCACCCTTAAGAACATGTGCCGTGCCCGGCACACAACACATCACTTGTGCCGACCCAAAAAGCCGGGCGGCACAGTTTCTCGTTATCTTTTTCAGGCTGAATGAAAAATAAATCAAAAATATTTAAATTTTCACGATCAACATGGCGAATTACATGGATAATTGCTGGCATTCTATGGGCAATTTCCTGGATAATTGGCCATCACTTTTATTACGTATACCTTTACTTTATAGCGGTTGGATTAATTTCATTTGTTAACTCTCTGAGAAAATATGTGGTAATTTCAGCAAGTGGACTAAGCTTATATCGAGGGTATTTTGCTCAAAAACCCTTGGATCTTAAATGGGACAATGTCTTAGATGTAAAATTTGACCATTTAAAAGAGACAATAAGGACTGGCGCATTTGGAGAATCTGGTGTTTCAGCTGCGGCGAAAGAAAAAGTAGAAGTTATGGCCTTTTATCTCAAAAAACCATTATTTCCCGAAATTCAGAAAAAATTTGGTGTTGAATTAAATTACAGGTTTATTAGGCCTAATGTCTCATTAAATGAGAGTGGAGATGTTGTTTACTTAATAAATTCCCCAGAGAAAGGATTTAGGAGACTTTTAAATTCTTTGGCCGATTTTATTATAGTTGATGAAGAACCCAAAGAATCAATACCTCCAATTGTGTACTATTTATTGGAATCCTTCATTGTTTTGCATGTAGTCCTATTTGCAGTTTTACTTTATTTAACGAGGTCAACTACTTAGGCAAGAAACTGAGTTTTGAAGATAACAAAAAAATGGTGCCGACCCAAAAAGCCGGTCGGCACATTTTGAACGTTAGTTTGGGTGTAAAGATGTCATTTCCTTTATCATACACGAATAAAGTTGAAGTTTTTTTTAAGCCTGAGAGGCATACACCAGAGAATCTTCTAAAAAGTGTCGTATCATCGTTAAAAGAAGTCAAAGCCAAAAATATTAAAAACGATAAAAACCATATAACATTCTCTGGAGGAATATTAAGATTTGTATCGAATTGGAATATTTTAGCCTCAGTAAGTAGTGGCGAAATTACAATTGATAAAAATAACGGGAAACTTATCATAAGTTATCATCTTAGATTTACTGAAATCTTTATCTTCGTAACAGCGGGTATACTGGGTTTTATGGGGCCAGTTATTTATCAGGCACCAAATCTTTCTATTTTCCCAAAGATATTTCTATTAATATTTATGTGGGCATTTGCCTTTGGTGGCAATTATTTCATTACGATTTTAAGATTTCCAAGTTTTATTCGCAAAATGACTGAAGTAAAATAAATAAAGGACAAACTAATCGGGTAAGGGGGAGTTTTTCTCTCCCCCTCCCCACACCACCTATCATGCGGGTCCGCAATAGGCGGTTCCCAGAGGCTACCGAGCCGTAGCCGGGTAATGGATTTTCACCCACAGATCTTTGACAGACAGCAAACCTTGATCCTTGAGCCATTGATTGGCCATGCCCGTCTGGGTTGCCAGCGTCCGGGACAGTCGCCAGGGTCCCTTCCGACTCATTCCGACTGAGATTGCAGTACGCAGGTGAGTTCCGAGCTTCGTCAGCTCCCGAACCTTGGTGCGACAGTAACGCCATCGTTTCCAATAACACATGCGAATCCTTCGGCGTAGCCAGTGGTCAATTTCCGGAATTGGAGTGTAGTACTCCGATATCCCGAAATAACCCATCCAGCCCCGGAGGTATTCAGTCAGCTTGGCAAGACGATACCCCATGGAGACGCCCCAGCTCCGCCCGGTCAACTCTTTCACCCGCTGTTTGAATTTAGCGAAGGCTTTATCCGACCAGCGGATACGGGTACCCTTAAAGACAAGACCGAGGAAAGTGATCTCGTTGATTGAGGCCACCTTGCTCTTTTCCTGGTTGACGGCATGATGGGCCGAACGCCCCGGACGGAATCCAAAACTAGATCCCGAAAAGTGAGGGTCAAAGATCGGTTGCAATACCCTAAAAACGCAGGGTCAGGTCTTCATTATTGACAGAATAAAAACAAAGGGGTTAAATATCTTGAAGAGTTAAGAACGGAGCCTTATTATCTCGGTATTTTTTCTCGCCACCTATCCCCCACCACCCCCAACAGGTTAAATGGAACTATGATCATTACCCCCCGCGCTGTTAACCTTTTTTCAAACCGGGTGAAATGAAAAATATCCGGGCACAAAGCGTCCGACTTTTGAATAAGCCCGGCCATCCTCTCCTTTTAGTTTCCGGATGTTTTTGTTGGATATCTGAATACACAGGTTGCGGCTGACCATTCGCCGTTGCAGAGGCAGTTAATTTTCATGGGCTTCAAAGGCCGTAAATCCAGACGAGTTTCGTAGTTTTATGGGTTGACATTTTTCAACAGAAATGTTTTGCAAATAAAGCTTTCTTGCCGTATTTAGCTCTATATGTCATTTTTCGTTACGATTATTCCTTTAATTTCAATGAATTCAAACTTGATATTACACATGACCCAATCGCAAGGTGTCGGTCTTTAATATCTAATTGCATTGCGATTGGACAGGAAGGTCACTGTTAGGGGTCCGAGGTGCCTGAAATCCTTGATTTGTGAATCAACAGTTAAAGTCACAATTCAAGATCTCAGGCAACATTGGACAACCCATCATCTGGAATCACATAAGGGTAAAACCGGCACCGGTTGCCCGGGTATCGAACATATAATCATAAAGGATACTTTTAACCCCTTTGATAAAGGAGACGTACCATGCGAATGCTGAGAAAGTTTTTCATCTTCAATTTCATCTTGATGTTTTTACTGCTGTCCTCCTGTGCCACCAAACCAAAGGCCCCGATCAAGGATTTCGTGCGCACGGCCGCTTCCTCTGAAGAGAGCTTGGCCCGGGTTGAGACCATAGGCATCATCAATGATGTTTGCCTGGTTAGAGACATCACAGGGAACGACGACTATGTGTCTATCGAAGATTCAAAACTTGCGGAAGCCCACATGACAAAAAGCGCTTGCGCCTATATGGAGCAGAAAGGATATACGGTCAAAGTTCATCTATCGCCGTTTGTGGGTGGATTTAAAACTCCTGACAAAGAAACTAAAGTTGCCGACTGCAAAGGTGGCGATGTTACCATGCACGGCGCCCCCTTTTATACCCATGATACCATCCGTGAGGATAAGCCCTTTCAAGAAAGTCTGATCCACAGCATCAGAAAAGCCCTGGCTGCGGTGGATCAAATGAAAAAAAGTCCATCGGAAGCTATCTCCTTTGATGATGAAACACAAAAATATTTAAAACACATTGCCGATCATGAAAATATCGATACCGCACTTTTCATTATTGGAAACGGCGTGATCGTCTCCACCGGGAAATCCGTTGGTCAGGCCGTGGCAACCGGGATGCTCACCGGGATCCTGACAATGGGCATGGTCACCTATTCCAAGTACGACGTGTCCTACCTTGACAGTTATATCGTCCTGGTTGACTTAAAAAGTGGAAAAATGCTCTGGTCCAATTCATTTAGGAAAAAGCAAATCGACCCCACAGAAGAAGAATTCTATACGAAAAATTGGGCCGCCACGGCCCTGTACCATCTACCGAATAAATAAAGGCTTGTTTGCCCTGTCGTTGAATAAAAATAACAAAGACACCGCTTTCTTGGATAACCAAGGCAATAAGACTGGTATAGATAACCTAAAAAAGGGTGACCAACTAACCGTAACTACTGAAGTTGATAGTGATGTTGCAATATCTGTAAAAAAAGGGCTTATGGAGATTAGGTTGTTTTAACGAAATTTGGGGAAACCGGGATCAAACCTTGTTGATTTGTGAAAAAGTAGACATAATCAATACAAGGTTTGATTCCAGACACACACGAGTAAAGCGCGGCGATGAGCTTTTTAGTCCCAAAAGTAAAGGATCTAATGGTGAACCAAACTGAGCTTATAATCCTATTGTTCTTCTGTGCCTTCGGAGCTTCAATTGCGGCCTTTTTTTCAAATGGTTTTAAATTTTTACGCAGGTGGCAAAATTATATTTTTGGATTAGGACCAAAACCAATTCGATTAAAAAATGGAGAATATGTTGGCGATTATGCTCTGGCTGACATTGAATATACTTCTCCCGATGAGATTCCGGAGCTATTGGTTATTTTAACCGAAAAGACACAGAGTTCTTCCACAAAAGCATCAGCACGTGCAAAAATCGAAAAAATCAGACCTGGCTCGAAAGATGCGGCAAGTCAAATAGCTTCGGCATTGGAAAACGAACTAATTAAGCGTTCGAGAATTGCGTATAGCCTGGTAAAGGCATTAGCATCAATTGGACCTGAAGCGCGCGAATCTGTGCCCTTCCTAATAAAGATAATGGACAATATGGATTCTGAGTTTAAGTTTCAGGTATGTAAGGCCTTAGCGGTGATCACCAAGCAGGATTTTAGTGAGGACAAGAATAAATGGTTGCAGTATATAAAATATCATTAGTGTCCGGTTAAAAAACCATCGGGGCAAGGTCTTCATTATTGACAGATTACCCTAAAAGTTAAAAATGAGGACCATTGCCTTATTTAATGCAAAAAGAAAGGGAGATTAATGTCATGAGCGAGAGCGGAATAAACATACAAGACAACGTGAAAGAATCTAAGGGAAATCAGGTAAAATCTGTCATGGAAGGAGATAAAACCATTATCAAAGTCCGCCAACATGAGTTTAGCGTAGGGTGGCCCGGCTCCGAAATTGCGCCCTGTCCTGGAGAATATCTGCTGGGTGCTCTTGCTGGATGCACTTCCGGGGTGGCTTCGTTAATGGCCAAACAAATGAATTTTGATTTAAGAGGAATGACCATTGAGGTATGGGGTTTAGCCGGAAATAATAAAGTTTCAGCCACCGCTGTCTTGAATACAACTGAGAATGACGAACGTATCCAGAAGTTAAAAGAGGCCACGGAAAATGTTTGCCCGGTGCATAAGTTTTTCAAATCCACCGGCATGGAAATGGATATCGAATGGAAGCGCGCCTGAAGAGAACATAAAACACGTTTTATATAACAAAACATCTGGCTCAGGCCCACATTCTTGACAGATTATCTTGAAGGGTGAAGAATGATGACCTGGCCCCCTTGTTTCTGCTTGCCTGCTTTCTGCCGCCCCATGATTTCACAGATCTTCTATGAATGGTTTGGCATATATACATAGACCACCTCGCTACGTTCCGGTTGCTTTTTTTAGTGCAAAACAGAAACCCTTGCCCTTGGGACAAGGGTTTCTGTTTTGCACTAAATGTTTGCCTTGTGGTACATATGATGATACGTCTAAAGATACAATAGGAGGTGCGTTATGAACAAATTATCGAATATAATTCCTGTCAGCGATTTAAGGCAGGATGCGGCCAAGATTTTGAAACAATTGAATAAAAATAATGAGCCGCTGATCATTACCCAAAGGGGGCGAGCAGCAGCTGTTATGATTGGTGTTGAAGCCTATGAAAAATCTGAACACGAAAAGGAACTCCTATGGCTTTTGGCCAAAGGTGACCGGGAAATCGATTTAGGTGAAGGATATGACCTGAATACCGTCCTTGCTGAAGCTGACGTTCTTTTGGCCAAGGAGTCATAATGAAAGTCCAATTTACCCCTTCTGCGCGAAGCCAATTTCTATCAGCATTAGCGTATATTCGAAGGGATAAACAGGAAGCGGCCGTTAACTTTCGGAACAAAGCCGAAACACTTTTACGGAGGCTCGAAGATCTCCCGGAGTCCGGGAGAATGATACCCGAATTCCCGGAACTTCCTTACCGCGAAGTGATTGTATCGCCATACCGATTTTTTTATAAAGTAAAGGAGAATGTTGTGTGGATTATTGCTGTTTGGCATGGCGCACAGCTTCCAAAGGAACCAAAATCCTGACGCTTACTGACCCCGCCATTTCAAAAAGAAAGAACCGGGTTCAAGCCGCGAATGATGAGCAATCGGTTTAAATCGCAAATCACGGCTTGAGTTCCTGAACTGATGCTACATTTATGGCCAAAAAAGGAGGAATAATCATGGAAGGGTGGACCGAGGAAGAAATAAGAAATAAAGATTTAATGGCTCCCTGCGGATTGTATTGCGGCGTATGCGGAGTGTACCTTGCCACAAGGGACAAAAATGCAAAATTCAAGGCGATTATGGGCAATCTTTATGGCACGGCGCCTGCGGAGACAGAATGCCTTGGATGCATGCAACCCGACCCGCCCAAAAAGCTCTATGACGCATGCAAATTGTGCTCTTTAAGAGATTGTATCAAATCAAAAGGGTACTACTCATGCCACCAATGTGCGGAATGGCCATGCAGTCTTGCTGATAATTTCGGGGTAACCACTGGAAATAATGTGATTAAAAGAACCATTCCCGTATGGCGGGAGAAAGTTGCTGAAAAAGGGGATGAGGAAGGCAGCGTTGAATGGGCCCGGTCGGAATGTGAACGTTACCATTGTTCTTCCTGCGGGGAACCCCTGTTCAGGGGGGCTAAACGTTGCAGGGCCTGTAAAAAGGAAGTCGCTGATGAACTGGATGGAGTCTTTGGCTGGCTCTGAACCCGGGCAACCTTCCCTGAACCCGAAATCCATTCAACGCCCTTTGATGCGATAAAAACAAGGAGGAACAAAGATGACACCACTTATCACCCGCAGACTGGGTCGCACGGAACGTCAGGTCACAACCATGGGGCTTGGCGGACAGGCATCGATTCAATGGACCGGCAAGGGAATTGATCCCATTGCCATCATCGAAAAGGCCTACCGAATCGGCATCAATTACATGGACACCTCAAACGTCTATGGCCCGAGCCAGAAAAATTATGGGGAGGCATTCCGGGGTTTGGGGTTGTCTCCGGCGGCCGCCAATTATGACCCCGCCGCCCGGAAGAAAATCTTTTTGGCCACCAAGACCCATTTCCGCTCGGCCCGGCAACCCAATGGGGACCGGTTTCGAACGGACTTCAGCGATGGCATGACCGATGGCTTTAATGTCGCCTCCTCCGTGGACGATGTCCGCCGCTCCTTGAGTCTCATGTTCGGCGACGGCAAGGGAGGCTACCCTGAAGGGGCCTACCTGGACAGTATTCAGTTCCACAATTTAAATACCCAGGAAGAGGTCGACATGCTCTTCGAAGGGTCTGATGATCCAAATCCGCACCGCGAATGGATGGGTTCTTTAGCGGCCATGCTGGATCTTCGAGAGGGAACGAACCGAACCGGCTTGAACCCCGAAAAGGAAAAGCTGGTCCGGCACATCGGCATCACCGGTCACTGGAACACAGCAGCCCACATGTACGCCATCCGGCAGGATCGCAAGCGCATCCTCGACACCTTGCTGGTCACCGTCAATCCCAGTGATGGCAAGTATCTGGCTCACCGGTACAATGCCATTGAAACCGCCCGGGCCGCGGACATGGGAATTATCGGCATGAAGGTGTTTGCCGATGCCGCCTACTACCACAAGGAACCCCGTTTTTCCAACAGCCCGGAAGACGTTTACCTCGGCGTAGGTTCCGAAGATCTGCCCAGCCGGGACCTGATTCAGTACGCCCTGTCCTTCCAGGGCATCAGCACGCTTATTCTCGGTATCGGCCATGTGGATGATCATCCGGAAAAGTGCCAGATGGAACAGAATCTCAGGGCCGCCCAGATCGAGACCCCCCTGAATGCCCAAGCCATGAAAGCCATCGAAGACCGGGTGACCTCCCTGGGCAAGGACAAGGCCAACGCCTATTTCCAGCAAAGGGCCATGGGGCTTACGGCCCCGCGAAATGTGGGTGTGGAGGAAGACTCACCCATGCCCAGAATGGGCCGCAAGGCGGTCCGGATCAGTTGGGACACGGCTTATGCCGGAACGGCCCCCATCGAGCGTTACGAAGTATTACGAAACCAAGAAGTGATCGGCTCGGTCCCCCACGTGCCCCAGATCAGAGAAAAGCGTTTTGCTTATGAAGATGTCCCGGGCACGGATGACAACCTTGGCGATTTTCATTATTCCGTCCGGTCTGTGGATGCAGCCGGTTCCACAGCCCGGAGTTCTTCCATGGGGCCATTGGGAACCCTTTCAAAAACTTGACAAACTTGTAAAAAGGCAAAATTCCTTTCTACGTTGTTCTGGCAAAAGCTTTGCACGCAGTGCATTTTTAGTGCTATCCCGTTTTTTCAATGCGTTCCGGACCCCGGCTTTCGGCATGAAACCCTGCCTCCCTTCCCTTGTTTTTCAAACCCATGTAACAGAGCTTTACTCGTATTTTAAAACATGCTAAGGAATCCTTGTGCATCAACGTAAATCTACCCTGAAAACTTTCTGATCCACAGAATAACAATACTAAATTAAAGGTCATTTTCATTTGCTTATGAACAGGAGGAGAATCATGGACATACAAGGAAAAGTTGCGGTGGTTACAGGCTCGGGAAGCGGAATCGGCAAGGCCATCGCCCTGTCTCTGGCCAAAGAGGGTGCGGATGTTGTTTTGGCGGACATCAACGAAGCCGGGATGAAGGAAGTTTCCGAAGAGATCATCAAGCTGGGGCGTAAGACCCTTTCGGTGAAAACCGACGTGGCCAAACTGGAAAGCATTCAAAACCTTTTTGATCAAACCCTGGCGGAAATGGGAAAGGTGGATATTCTGGTGAACAACGCCGGAGTCCACATGTCCGGGCCCTTTAACAAAGTCACCCTGGATGACTGGAAATGGATGATGGACATCAACGTGTGGAGCGTCATCTACGGGGTTCATGTATTCCTGCCATATTTTCTGGAAAAAGGCGCGGGTCATATTGTAAATACCGCTTCCATCGCAGGTCAGGTGGGAGTTCTGGATGCGGCAGTTCCCTACACCACCACCAAGTTTGCCGTGGTGGGTTTTTCCGAATCTTTGGCCTTGTTCTTAAACAAAAAGGGGATCGGCGTGACGGTGATCTGTCCCGGCGTGGTGGAGACCAATATCGGCAAAGGCTCCCGCCGAATCAAGGCTGAGGACGGCCTGGATGAGGCCAGGGAAAAGCTATACGCCTCATTTAGTGAAAACCCCCAGTCCAGACCCCAAAGGCCTTTTCAGGTGATATCCGCCCGGGATGTGGGGAATATGGCGGCCAATGCCATTAAAGAAAACAAGTTCCTGGTGATCACCCACGAGGA
>VMSV01000173.1 GCA_013791935.1 Desulfobacteraceae bacterium
GGATGTCTTCTGTTTCAGCGTCCAGCCATAAATTAATTTCATTCTGATGGATCAACCAGACGTTTGATTCAATAAGCAGCTCTCGAGTAGCTGATTCTTCCGTTTTATTTGTTGGATGAATTTTGATGATGGAAACTCCGTAAGCACGGGCTATGTTTTCTGAAACTGTTGCATTTCCATCATGAAATAAAAACATTCGATCAACCTGTGAGTTGCATTGGTAAAATACTTTCTCAATACCCGGGGTATCTTCTTTCAATATCACGGCAAGTGATAGGTTTTTAGCGATTGGGTTTTGCTCCCCATGATTTCGTGCATTCAAGGCCTCTCGAACCGTCAGCGCAGCGGAAACCATCCCTTCCTCCGGGCCAAATCGTGCCATGCATTTTTCAATCAGACCCATGGCTGTGCTATAATTCCCTTGATTTAACAGCAAATCGATTAACAGAAAATGGATCTGCTTATCATTTCTATAGCCTTCCGTTATGATCGCAATAAGATCATTTGCGGCCATTTCAGTGCAGTTGAAACGCAGAGCCTGTTGATAATAGTCCTTCAATAGATTCGAGTCCCGGGGGTTTAAAGAAAAGCCTTTTCTCAGTAAATCAAAACCTTGCTCTGTTTCCCCGAATTTTAACAGTAATTTTCCCCAACTTGAATGTGCCTGCCCATGGTAGGGGTCCAGTTGCGTTGCCATTTTAAAATGATTCATGGCGGATTGGTCATCCCCTTTTGCTTGTGCCACCATTCCAAGAAAATGACAAACCTTCCCATTTTTCGGCTTATTATTAAATAGCAGCCCCAGGATATCCGAGGCTTCTTCTATTCTTCCCATATTCAACAGAGAAACCGCCTCCAACTCCATTTTTTCTTCTCGTACCTTCTCTTGGGATTTCATGGGTATTTGTTGAAGAGCATCATAGGCATCCTTATCTTTTCCCTCATCAATCAATATGCGGGAAATCTCAAGATATACTTTTTCATCATTCGGATCATCTTTTAAGGTACTGATCAACAACATCAAAGCCTGATCAAATGCATTTTTTTCCTTCAAGCCCCTTACTTCATCAAAGAGATGATGCCGTTTCACTTCATTTGTTATACAATCGGGTAGTTTTGCGATATCGTATTTCTTCTTCAGGGACAAGGCATCCGGATTGTTTTCTATGGTGTCCGAAGAAGAACAGGTCACAAGACCTGCAATTTTATTCTCAAAATTTCCCATGACGGTCCGGATTCTAAAATCTTCCAAGGCTGTTGGAAAATGAGTCAACTGTTCATCCAGCATTCCGACTTGGCAAAATAAACTTTTTCGACAGGCAAAACAGTTGGCCGACATACGATCCATCCGGATCAGTTCAGGGTTGAATGATTCTTCCCTATCTTTCGATTCAACGAGCGTGCAGGATGATTCATTCAAAACCCTTTGGGGCGTTTCCACGGGTCTTGGCATGATCAATCCGATTTCCGGGTGTGCGGCAAGGATATTCAGCAATTCCATTATACCGTTTTGGCCAAAGGCCAATCCGGCTTGAATATACACAATATATTCTCCGCGTGCCTTGGATATGGTTTTGTTCCAAGTTGAAGCCAAAGCGGGCAAGCCTTCCACCTCAACTATCCTGCAGGCAATCTTGTTTTCCTGAGCATCCAGGATTGAATTTAAAGCTACCAGATGGTCTGTCGGGCACATCAGAAGCACTTCATGGGTATCATCTTTGCTAAAACCCTTCAAACTTTCCATAACGACCTGATCCGCTTTTTCCAGCAGCATCAAAATCGACACATGTATTTCCGGTTTTTTAAGGGTTTGCGCCATTGCCATGGGAACAACGTGCTGGATACAGAGCTTGAAATATGGCGCTACAGTAAGATCGGAATGGGCCAACCCCTTCTCATAATGCCATAGCGCGCTGTCATAATCTTTTTGAAAAAATCGAATGTCGGCGATGGATTTATGATACTGAACGCATTTTTCCGGCAAGGTTGCCAACAACCCATGGAATATACCGATCGCTTGTTCCGTTAAGCCATTTAAAATAAAGGTTTTCGCTTTTTCTTCAAGTTGTTTTATCTGACTTTCCGTATAGGAAAAGCTTGTTTTTTGATTGATGCTTTCTGTTTGTTCCCGTTCAATTAATTTGATTTTCCGATCCAGCGATAAAGCAACCTCATTATCAGGGACTAAAACCAGATACTCAATAAGAGCTGCCCGGGCATACACCCATTCATTTAATTCACCGGAAAGAAATTGATCAAACAATTTTTGGGCACTTTGAAGTACTGCGCTCGTTTTATGCTCCCAATCTTTTTTTACATCAAGAAGTTTGGCATCCTCCGGGAATCTTTTTAGTCCTTCTTCAAGTAACCTTTTAGATTCCTGCCAGAGCTTCATATCCATATAGCCAGAAATAAGATCGGTATAGGGAATGGCATCTTCTTGATCAGATCCCGGGTCGCTCAAAAAACTTTTTTCGGCAAGCCACAATTGATTGTTTTCTAAATGGAGTCGAGATTCCGAAAGGATGGTACCGGCAACGTTTTGGTTCTTTCGGAGGTATCGGCGGTGCCGATTGATTTCTGAAAAATATTGGATTTTTTCTTGGATCAGAGGTTGGAAGAAATCAAGGGTTTCTAAAAGCGACTCAAAAAAGTCTTTTAAGATTTCCAATGCCTGAATTGAGATCTCTTCTTTGCGATCTTCTGAATTGCCCCCCAGGTTTGAAATTTGCCGGTCTGTTTCCAATTGATTCTGAAACCTTGTACAATTGAGCAGATTCAATACATCCTGATATTTGGCATTGATATTTCGGTAATAGCCCATGGCTGCATTTGTATTTGCATGGAGCTTCTTCCATGAAAAGTGATTTGATTTCCGAAGATATCTTTTAACATTTGTATTGCCTTGAATCAGATCTGCTTTTAATTTTACCAGCTTGTTGGCGAAAACGTTAAAGATGGAGAGAACTTCATCCCACTGGACTTCCGGGGTCCAGTCAACGGCGTTTATGATATTGAGGACATCTTTATCATCATTTAACTCCGTTTCTAAAATTTCATCGAATGCCTTTATTTCCGCTCCTTTTATCCAGGCACCATCAATACTGGAATCGATGAAACGTTTTCCCGATTCTGCTATTTGTCTTTCCAGCATCACCTTTCCAGTGACCATGGCATAAGAGGAGTACACGGGATATCCCCGAATGCCCTCAACGAGGGTCATTTTATCAAGGTCGAGCTTATTTCTTACCAGGGCTTCTCCCGCATGGTCCTGGCCTCCTGAATAAGCCAAGTCCATACCCATTAAAATAATAGGGTCGGCACCCAGGCTCGCTGCAGTTAATATGGCTGCATCTGCATTTGACGTCACCGTCCCGTTCAACTGGCAATTCAAGTTTAAAGCAGGTCCCAGCCAATGGTTAATTAATGAACTGCTCGCGGTTATTCCCACACGTTTGGTACCCAGGTAGCCCTTCACACTGTCGGGGTTGGCTTCCGTAAAAAAAAATAATATGGTATCTCGCAATTGATCCACATAATTTCTAATTTTTTCAAAATCAAATTTATCATGATCCACAACAAACACCATGTGAGGTGTTACACCGGCATCCAACAAGGGTTTAACAGCGGAGTCACAGGCCAGAATCAACGCCTTGTTGTTTATTTTTTTCAATTTCTCAAGATCTTTTGAAAGTGACGGGCCTGAAGCCACGCATACTGCGGGATAGCCATTAAACCTGCCTTTTAATTCACCCAGAGACACGCCCTTAAAGAGACTGATCAGATTATCCAATGAATTTGCAAACGCTTTTTTTCCATGAATTCGAATGGTATTCCAATTGATAATGGTGGCGTTTACTTTTTCATTAATCTCTTTTTCCAGAGATAAAAATTTGCGCCCGAATATCTTCCTGGAAGGGACATGGGTGAGGCGCCGCACACATCCCACATAAAGTTCTTTGATATGGCCTTCAATGATTTGATTCGAGGTAAATGAATCGCCGATATATAAATCCAGGCGAGGATAGTTAAACAGATCCTCAAAATCCATGACATGCAGGGTCATGTCAAATAAGGCCGCAGACGGTTCTGCAATGGTCAGCCGGGTATCTTGGGCATATGTTTGGGCGGCAAACAGGGGGACGTAACCCAATCCCATACCGATACAGATCAGGGCATCGTTTTGCTTTAGGGGTTGCAATGACAGAACCTTTTTTGTTTCTGCGACAATATCTTCCGCATCATAAAAAAGGGTCGTGGGTTGTCCGTCAATCTTGATTGAGCCGTTCACCTGCCCATTTTCATTCATATATAATTCTATGGAAAAGGGAGTCTTTTCCGTATTGCAGCTGATCATGTGATGGATACCGGGAAAGCGTTTTTTTAATAACTTGAGGTTTTTCTCGTAGAAATCCGGCATAGATGGGTGGGTTTCTCTTTCCGTCATTTTGTCATTTCCCTCATTATTTTAATCGATTTCTGTTATTATTTTAACCGATTCAATAGCCTCTTGGGCATGCCGGATTGCAGAATGCCGGTCATCGCCTGTGGCCACCACATAAAACAACCGATTTACATAACTGACCGGTTGCAGATATTCCCCAATTTTAAAATCCCTCTGGACGACGACATGCGCGATTCCCGGCAGCCCTTTGATCCGGTCCATGCCTGTGATCGCTTTGATGCGTCCTTTTTCATGGAAATAAAAGCGATGGGATATACATTTATTGAACTTGGGCGCAAGTTCTTCCTCGCAAACCATCTGGCCGCAGGCCCATCTGATTGTGGCTGCCACAATGTTGACGCCGTTTTGCAAGGGTACAATTCGGGAACAAAATCCGCCACCGCTGAGACGCGATGTGATTTCTATGACTTTGACCCCTTGGGGGGTGACGATAAGGTCGCCTTTGGATGGCCCGTTGCAGATACCGAGAGCCAACGCTGCTTTTTCAAAAACATTTTTCGCCTCAGATACAATATGTTCAGGAAGGACAGTGGGATAATCGCCTCCATCCTCGACAAAAAACGGGAAAAAATCAGGGTTCCTGCTGTAGTTTCGATCTGCAAAACCGGTCACATGCATTTTGTCATTGATCATAAAACCTTCAATGCTGATTTCCGGCCCTGATAACTGTTCTTCTACCAGAACCTTACCGTCAGATGAATATCTTTTCGCAATTTCGTAAGCTTCACTAAATGTATTTTCATCTAAAACGATCTGGACCCCGCGGCTTGCAGAATTATCGCTGGGCTTGATCACAAATGGAAACGGCAGACAGACATCCGTCGGTTTGGAAATTGTTTGGAATTTTGGGATAGGTATGGCTTTTTGTGCCAGAGCTTGGTTCCTGGCGCATTTGTGATGGGTCAAATATGCTGTTTCTTCGGATATGGAGACCAATCCGAATTCCTTGGCTACAGCCGATACAACAGGGGATATCTCCACTCCAAGGGTCATCACCCCGATGTACTCCTTGCCATATGCCTTTAAAGCTAAAATAGTTTCCTGTCGGTCTTTGACACTGGCGATGATTTTTTCATCGCAATAGCAAAAAGCCTCTGAATCGGGATTATAGTCGACAGCAATGGTTTTTATCCCCATTTTCCGGGCTTCCACAAATACAGGCACCTGGTCGGGTCCTGCGCCGAGAACAATTAGATATCCCATTTAAAAGTACAATCCCCCGTTTACGTTGATCACCTGGGCCGTTATGTAGGATGCGTCATCAGAAGCCAAAAAGGAAACGACTTTGGCCACTTCTTGCACGGATCCCCGCCTTTTGAGCAGAATTTTATCGTCTATGCCAAGTTGGTTGGCCGCAGCGGACATTTCCGTTTCAATCAGACCAGGGGAAACGGCATTGACCCGAATACCCTTTTTGGCAAAAAATATTGCGGCATTCTGGGTCAGGGCGATAATACCGGCCTTTGATACGCAGTAATGGGTTGTCCGAGGACCACCATACTGGCCTGAGACAGAAGCAATATTAATTACACTGCCGCCTTCTACGATCATTGGAAGGAACTGTTGCGACATCATGAATACGGAAGTAAGATTTGTCTCCATGATCTCATGCCAGTGTTCAATGGGTATTTGATCAAAATCATTCGGCTTGTTAATTCCTGCATTATTCACCAGTATATCGATATTGCGAAATGTTTTCTTTACCTCTTCTGCAAAAGCCTTTATTCCGTTTCCATCCCGGACATTTAATCGATATGCATATCCTTTTTGTCCCTTTGATTTGATCTCGTTTATGACATCTTCGGCCATTTGGGAATTTTCATTGTAAGTGATTATCACATCCGCTCCGGATGCAGACAGATCAAGCGCAATTCCTCTACCAATACCGCGGCTTCCCCCTGTTACAATCGCCAATTTACCTGAAAGTTTCATTTTTCTTCACCTCGATACACAACTGATAAATATCCTTTGAATCGATATTGTATTTTTTGGCAAGTTCAAAAGAGTCTCCACTTTCAGCAAAAACATCTTTTATGGCGATGGGGAATACCGGCACCGGATTACTGCTAATAGCCTCCAATACTGCACTGAATAAACCGCCATGGATATTATGGTCCTCGCACGTCACCATTTTCCCTGTTTTTTTTGAATATGTATTCAACAGTTCTTTATCAATGGGTTTGATTGTGGAAATATTGAGAACCGCCGCATCGATGTTTTTGAGCGAAAGCTGCTGAGCGGCTTCAAGTGCCCGGTGCACCATTATGCCGGTTGCCACGATGGTAATATCAGCGCCTTCTCTCAATACCGTGCCTTTCCCAATTTTAAATTTGTATTCCGGCAAGTTGACTTTCGGCACTTCGGATCTCCCGGTCCTCATATATATCGGACCGTATGTATTAATCATGGATTCCGTTGCTTGATAAACCTCCATGTCGTCCGCTGGTGAAATCACTGTAAAATTCGGAATACTTCTGTAAATTGCCAGGTCCTCGATGGCCTGATGAGAAACACCGTCCGGTCCGACATCGATGCCGACATGTGATGCGACTATTTTTACATTGTAATCCGGATAAGCGATTGAATTTCTGGCCTGTTCAATGGCCCGCATGGAAGCAAAAACAGCATAGCAGGTCACAAAAGGAATAATACCTTCGGTTGAAAAACCGGCTGCCGCAGACATCATGTTCTGCTCGGCGATACCGAATTGGTAAAATCGATCCGGAAAAGCATTTCTAAACAGATGGGTACAGGTGCCACCTGCCACATCCGCATCAAAAACAACAAAATTATCATATTTTTGGGCAAGCCGGACAAGCGATTTTCCAAAAGCTGTCCGAAGTGATTCCTTTTCCATTTTCTCCCCTGTCAGTATGGGTTCAGTTTTATTTTTGCACAGAAACAGTGGCATTGATTTCCGCAATGGCCGTTTTCAGTTCATCGGGCGTGGGGGCAAGACTGCCGTGCCATTTGGGGGCATTTTCCATAAAGCTCACCCCTTTGCCCTTAATCGTCCGCGCAATAATGATGGTGGGTTTGTTTTGGTTCAATCTGGCCTGATCAAAGGCTTTTTTTATCTGATCAAAATCATGACCGTCTATCTGGATGACGTACCATCCGAATGCTTCCCATTTTCGATCCAAAGGTTCCAAGCACAGGATATCATCATTGCAAGCATCGCTCTGGAGTCGATTGTAGTCGACGATGGCAACCAGGTTATCCAATTTATTGTGGGAAGCGAACAATGCACCCTCCCAGATCTGTCCTTCATCCAATTCCCCGCATCCGGTCAGCACATAGACCCTGTTTTTCTTTTCTTTTCGCTTTAAGGCCAGTGCCTTGCCGATGGCAAATGAAAATCCCTGGGATAAAGATCCGCTGTTAAACTCGATTCCAGGTGTTTTTTTTCGATCCGGATGGCCCTGAAGTTCGCCATTGATATGCCGAAGACGCTTGTACCAGTCTTTGCTGAAAAAATCTTTGTTGGCCAGTGCCGCATACACAATGGGGCATGAATGCCCCTTTGAAAGCACAAAGAAATCTCTGTCCGGATTTTGGGGATTACCCGCATCAATATTCATTTCATCAAAATAGAGTGTGGTAACGATATCCGCAGCGGAAAGCGAGCCGCCAGGATGGCCGGAACCGGCGCAATAAATCATATTGAGGGCATCAATCCTCAAAACAGTTGCCATTTTTTTTAAATCCATCATACCTCTCCAGTCCATGAAAGGAAAAAACGATTATGTTCTGTCGACGCAGCCTTACAGACCTTTGCGTTAATTTTTGCATCTATTGTGCCAATATCTTTTTCCCCCTTCTGGTTTTCCCAATGACCGGCAGACATATAGATATACATATATATCCATTTGGTTTTATTATTAATAATTTTATTTATAAAAAGAGATGGATAATTTTGAAAATGCAACCCGGAAAGTTTTTATCAAAGCCCGGTGATATTTTTTTGACGTTTTTCGATTGTTTATTGACTTGTTTGCGGAAGCAATTTGAATCACTGTTCCTGAAGAATAATTTTCGGGAAATGAAACAACGCCTCATATTTTCCCGGACGTGTTTTTGTTTGACACAAAATGGCGGTCTTGTTATAAATTTCGATCGGAAACAAACAGACAGGCGAGATCATCTCCAAACCCCTTCGTTAATAAAATCCACTTTATTTGGAACGCGCACATAAAGACATGGAGTGGTGAAATCTGGCCTACGGCGATCGGTATGACTCAAAGGATTAGGATAAGTCTATGAATGAAATTTTATTGATCTGGCCAAAAGGCATGCGGAACAATGACTGGAGCTTATTTCCGATAGGATTTGGATATTTAAACAATATGGTTGATTGTGATATTCTCGATGCTTCTTTGCACCCTTTATCCGATGAGAAATTGGCGCAAATCGCGTCAAAATATGCAGTGATCGGAATCAGTGTTTGGGGCTTTAACATCGTCAATGTTCAGCATACCGTCGATGTAATTAAGGATAGTTCCGATGCCATAGTCGTCTTAGGCGGACCATCTGCCCATCTTGTAAGAGCAGACTGGGCTATCCTTGGTGAAGGCGAATTAAACCTAAAAGGTGTTGTTGACTATCTAAACCAACCTGCAGAAACAAATAAGCCAATAAAGAATATTCCCATCACTTATCATCCCTCTTTGGATGATTTCGGTCTGATCGATTATAAAAAGCTGCACCTGGATGAATATATAGATACCCAATATAAAGACTGGATGTATACGTTGAAGGATAAATTCCGATCGGCACCGATTATGGCAACTCGTGGGTGTCCCTATCATTGCGCCTATTGCCAGGGACCGGTAATCATGGGCAAAAAGATCCGCAAACATTCTATTGGATACATCCTCGAAACAATAGAAAATCTATATCGCAGTCATGCTATCCGTCAAATCAGTTTTCTTGATGACAATCTAACTTTTGATATGGCGTGGGCTAAAGAACTCTGCGAAAATATCTTAATTATGAAAGAGAAGAAAAACTTGGACTTCATAATCACGACTCTAAATGGCATAAGGGTGAACCGGTTGGATGAGGAACTTATCACCCTGATGAAACGAGCTGGATGGGCGGAAGTCGTTATTGCACCGGAAAGTGGTTCTCCTGCAACCTTAAAACGGATGAAAAAAACAATCGATCTCACCGATGTAGAAAAAAAGGTTGAACTCTTCCACAAACACCGGATGACCGCAGCGGCATATTTCATGTTGGGCTATCCTGGAGAAACCAGATCAGATCTGGATATGACCCGTGATTACATCCTTAACTCTAAAATTGACCGTTGCATCATTAATTATTTTAATCCCACTCCAGGAACGCCAATTTACGATAAACTGGTACAAGAAGGCAAGCTGGAAGATCAGCAGAAATTCATCAACTATAAAACCGTCAATTTCGTCACTGAGGGCCTGACCGAGAAAGATTTAACCGATACGATGGAGGCTGTTTCAGAAAAAACGATTTTCCGTGAAAAATGGATCAAGGATTTATAGTGTTGCATCTCACATTTCGCACGATGCAAACTAAATATAAAATTAATTACCCAAACCCTTACGTTAATATGAATTCAATGTGGATGGTTCTTATCGCAAGGCTAACCAGTAATCAACTTCGGGAGTCAACGTGACTGAAATCAAGCAATGGCAGGATCACCAGGGTCAGGTGCTCGACTCGGTAAACGGCTTCGATGTGATCGATTGCACGTTATGCGGGTTTAAACATGCAATCCCCTTGCCCACACCGGATGAGTTGGAGCAGATCTACCGCCATGAATATTACACGGCGGAAAAACCGCTTTACTTGGAACGCGCACGTGAAGACATAGACTGGTGGAATCTGGTCTACAGCGATCGGTATGATTCATTTGAGAGCTTACTGCCGATGGGACACCGACGCCTTCTGGATATCGGTTCAGGTCCTGGTTTCTTTCTCCTCCATGGCCAAAACCGCGGGTGGCAGGTTCGCGGCATAGAACCTTCGGCCCGGGCGGCGGCACATGCACGGGGGCTTGGCTTGGATGTTGTGGAAGATTTTCTCGATGAAGCGTCATCCCAAAGTCTCGGTCGATTCGATGTCGTTCACCTGAGCGAGGTACTGGAGCATATTCCGGATCCGGCCCGTTTAATGAAAATTGCACGAAGCCTGTTGATCCCTGATGGCCTTTTGTGTGCAGTGACGCCCAATGACTACAATGCATTTCAGCACACCCTGCGAACCGCATGTGGATTTCCGCCCTGGTGGGTGGCGCCCCCCCATCATCTGAACTACTTCGACTTTGATTCACTGTCCATGCTTTTTGAAAGCACAGGGCTTGAGGTCGTTTCCCGGGAAGCCACTTTCCCCATCGACTTGTTCTTGTTGATGGGAGACAATTACGTGGGAAACGATCAACTGGGCAGAGCCTGCCATGAAAAGCGAAAAACCATGGAACAATCCCTTGCCAAAGCCGGCCTGAATTCAGTTAAGCGAAACCTCTACCGATGTCTGGCGAATGCCGGCATAGGTCGTGAGGCTTGTATCATTGGCCGGGCGATTGATAGTTGAAAAAGCGAGAAACTTCGGTTATTACTTTTTCAATGCCGACATTAGCTGCGGTCGATTATCAACTTTTCCACTCCAATCCCAGTCGATACATTTTTTACAAACAGGATTTACGATCCTGTTAGACAGGTGACTCATCCTTAATTCAAGCATGTTATTACTATTCCATGCCTCTATTATGGAGGTGTTATTTAAGTTGCCAATCGATACTTCCCCATCTATATTCTGTGAGCATGGGACAAGTTCACCATTAGATAAAACAACCAATCGAAGCCATAGTTGTCTGCATGGCAACCTGTTTTCTTCGCTTCGATCCAAGATTCGCTCAGAATTAACATCTTTTTGATATTTTCTAATTGGTGCACGTCCAAGATAGTCAAACTGTGGACTAATATGAATATCATTCACCTTTTGATTCCATTCATGGATGAAACGATAGATTTCATCATCAGTCTCATTAGTCCTGACATAAGTAAGCGCTATCCAAGGTTTGAGGCTTTTCTTTTCTTCCTTTAATCTAATAAGCTTCATCAAATTGTTTTTTACCGTATCAAAGTCATCTGTTCCTCTGATATCTTTATATCTTTCTTTATTTAATCCTTCAAAAGAGACATGAATCGAATCAATCTGATAATCTATCAGCTTCTCTATGTCTGAGTCGCTCACTAAAGTAAAATTTGTTGTTGTTGACACAAGTGGAATCTTCTTTTTTTTGGCATACCCCATGTATTCAATAGTATTTTTATTTATAAATGGCTCGCCAAAGAAAAAGAAATGGGTTGCATATACACCTAACGCAGCACATTCGTCAATTGCCTTGAATGCGATTTTTTCATCAATTTGTTGTTTTTTTCTTTTCATATCTGGATGGCAGCACATATAACATTTTTGATTACAGTAGTTAGTAGGTTCTATATGAACTGTCGTGGGGATTTTTGTATTTAGCTTAAAATTATAAGCAATTTGAGTTATTTTTTGGTATTCTTCTCGATTTTTCGGTATGAATTCCATCCAATATCGGAAGTTATCAGTAGTTAAAAAATCATATATATTCATCAGACGCCTTTATTGAATCTATTTTCTTTACAATAAGTTAATTCGAAAGTTAAAAATACATATTGTTACCTTATCGCCGATACGATTGTTTTTGCAATGTTATCTACGCCACAAGCACTAAATAGACCCATACCTGTTTGCTTCATTTGGCTTCTTTTTTGAGATGATTTTATCATGGCCTTTATTTTTTCGGAAAGTACTTGGATTGTTGTACTATTGTAAAGCCCCACCCCTTCGGCTACGCCCGCCTTAACAAAACTTTCAGATGACTTCTCATGGTCCCGGGTCAGGCACATGTGGATGGCCGGAACCCCTGAGGCCGCAAGCTCATATGCAGTAACACCGAAAGCGCAAACCGCCATATCCGCTGTTTTCATCAGTCCGGCCATATCCGACACGTTTTCCAGGACACGCGCGGGAACCCGACAGGACCTGATTTCCTGATCCAATTTCTCCCTTTCCGCAAATCCGGCACCGATAACCACGGTTGCCAAAAATCGACTGTCTCTGATTTGATTTAAGGCTTTGATGACTTTAAATGTCATGGCTTTTGGATCACTGCCACCCATGGTTACCAGGACATGGGGGCCGTTTTTATCCAATTTATCCCGATTACACGGGGATGGGTTCCTGGAAGCAAACTCTTTTCGCAAGATCACCCATTCCCAGCCGCAGAATAGCTTTCCGCTAAACCCTTTCCAGTTCATTTCTTCAACCTGGGGTACCGGTGGATAAAACACCAAGTCTGCCCTTAATCGTTTTTTCTCATTGTCGTCAATATCCACCACCAGAATGTTCTTTGCTTTTATTTTTTCAAGAATCAAAGGGTCCAGCCCGTCCCGGACATCCAGAACCAGCACGTCCGATTCCGTGAATTGCACCAAATCATAAAGCCATACTTCATAATTAAAATTTTCGTTGTCCACATGGGGGGTCAAAACCGGGTAAAATTTTCTCACCATCTCCATGCCCAGTTTTGATTTCCTCATGGCAAATGTGACGGAACAGCCATGAGCTGTTTTAAGCTCATCCGCCAGGGCCAGGCATCTCACCACATGGCCCAGGCCGATTTCCGTGGATCCGTCACATCTGAAAAGGATATTCAAATCTCATTCCTTGGTTAAACGATAAAATCCATCATGGGCCGCGGGCGTTGAAAGCAATTCCGCAGGATTTCTTTTGGAAATTTCTTCAAACACCCCATCCACAGCCCCGGCATATTGCTCAACGTCTTTTGGTTCATGGGCAAAGGAAGCCTTGAACTGCCGAAACCCCAGAAATCCTAACTCAAGCATTTTAATGGTGAAAAAAGTGGCCTTCTGCTTTACATGCTCCCCTTGAAAGGCAAAATGTGCCAAGGTGGGAATTCCCGAAACATGGACGTCGAGATCATGCTTCAGGGCGGCTTGTTTCCATACTTCTTTCACGGAATGGCCTATTGCCTGAATGTGTTTGGCCACATCCTGTTTAATATATTTGTCGATGGTGGCGATGGCCGCAGCAGGACCTATACGCTCCGTCCAGTTGGTGCTTGAAATAAAGGTGGTCTGGGCCGCCTGCATGACTTTTTCCGTTCCCAATACCGCCGCCATGGCATAGCCATTGGCCATGGATTTGGCAAAAACAGCTATATCGGGATGGACTCCGTACCTTAAATGGATGCCACCGGCGCACATGCGAAACCCGCTGGTGATTTCATCATAAATCAAGACCGCACCCAAGTCCCCAGCGAGATTTTTCAGGGTTTGAAGGGATTCAACAGAAGCATCCTCCCCCCTGGCGGGTTCCACAATAATGGCGGCAATCTGATTTTCCCTGCCCTTGATTTTTTCCCGAAGGGCAGGAATTTCATCAAAGGTAAAGGGCAAGGCGGTTTGATACAATCCCCTGGGAACCCCGTTGGGCTCCAACCCCGGCATCAACTGACCGTCCAGAGCATTTTTCTCCCCCAGATTGGCGGCCAGATACCAGTCCTGCCAGCCGTGATAACCGGAAAACAAAACCACATCTCTTCGGGTGTAGGCTCTTGCAATTCTCACCGCGACCGCCATGGCCTCTCCCCCGCCACGGGTATATCGCACCATGCCGGACCAGGGATGCAAACCCACCAGCCTTTCGGCAAGATCCACTTCTTCCCTGCAGTTGAATGAGGCGGAATTTCCATCTTTAATCGCTTTGATCACAGCTTCATCCACATCCTCATCCGCATAACCGAGAATATTGGCGCCAATGCCCATGATGCTCATGTCAATGTACTCATGCCCATCCAGATCCCAGACCCGGCAACCCTTGGCTTTGCTGTAATAAGCAGGCCAGACCTCCGGGGCAAACATCTCGGGCCTTTTGGAAAGAAGCTGAGTGCCTCCTGGAATCAACTGTTTGGCTCTTCGGTAAAGGGCCTGACCATTTCCATTTAGTAATGTTTCAATGCCAGAATGCTTCATAACCTTCCTTGCCCACAAAATGTTGGTTTTTGGAAAACAATCCGGGTTCTTTTTTCATGAGCTCAAGAATGTCCTTCATGAGAAAACCCGGATTTTCAGGATACAGGCTTTCATAGATATTCCGGATCAAGTCATAGTCTTCTGCGTTGTCCATGGTCCAGCGCATTTGACTGTAATCTATTTTTTTGGAACGGAAAATACCGTTCTTGAATTTATCAGGGTGTTTCCAGAGATAAGGCGTCACATGTTCCCGGTATAACACCCCGTCCGCTTCTTTCCAGGCCCTTTCAAGGACTGCGAAGCTGAAGATTTCCGCATCCAGTCCGTCTGGAAACCGTCCGTTGAACCCTTCATGGGCCACCCCGGCGCCGGTGGCAACGCCACAGTATTCAAAACCATAGTCATAATAATAATGGATCACTTGACCGATCAATTCCGGGTCTGCAAGGGGGCAATCCCCGGTGATACGGATCAAGTCTTCTGCGCCGGATGCCTTGGCGGCTTGATAAAACCGGTCCAGCACATCCACCTCATCTCCACGAAAACAGAACACATTTTGTTTTTGACAGAATTCCGCTATGGGATTATCCCGCGTAAGCCGGCTTGTGGCGATGATGACCTGATCAATCCCTTCCGCCTTTTTTAATCTTTGAACAATATGCCATAAAACAGGCTTGCCTAAAATGGGCATTAACACTTTGCCGGGCAGTCTGCTGGACCCCATGCGAGCCTGAATCACAGTCACCAGTTTTCTTTTCATGTCCTACCCCCCTTTTCTTTTACCTAAATTGAGCGTTTCAAAATTTCGGCCCTGAGAAATGCTTAATGATTCTAAGTCATTCAAATCTTTTATATGTCAAAATTTTGAAACCCTTCGGGATTTCCGATTTCACCGCATCTGCGGCGTCAAATGCCATCCCGCATAGGCAACTATAGCGAAATGCCATTTTCCTAGCATCTACGGCAAACTCGAAAATCGCTCAAATTAGGTTTTACCACAAAGCAGGATTCACCAATCTCTCCGGAACCGCGGGAAGACCTGCCCACCACCCTTCAAAACAGGAATCCGGTATGTTGTTTTCTTGCATCAAAGTGATGTTTTCCATGAGTTGATCATGGTTTTCCATTCCGATGACCAGTTTCGCCCATGGAAATTTACGGCTGATGGCATGGATCATAAAAGCCTTTGCATCCAAGTTCCGGTTTTTCATATAGCTATGGAATTCACGTAAGAAAGGAATCGTCCAATCCATTTTCTTTTCCCGAATGGCCGATTCATCCATCAATAAAAGCCCCTGTAAAAAAATAGACCGGATAAACACGGCTTTATTTTTAGATTGAGCAACCTCAAAGAACTTGTTATCCAGAAGCCTGCGGTCCATGATGTTAAATGGTACCTGAATCATATCCACCGTTTCATGACCGGCATAGGCCAAAGCGTCCTCAGGAGAATAAATAGATACCCCGAAATGCCTCAAGATGCCTTCATTTTTAAGCTGGGCCAATGCCCTGGAAAATTCCTGGTTCAATTCCATCCCTGTCCGATGGAGCATCACCCCCCACAAGGTTTCCACACACAATCGTTCCAAGGATTGGGCCAGGGCCTGCCTGAGGGAGTCGATTCCTTCAAAAACAAAAATCGGGGGAAGTTTGGTGATGACATTGACCTGCTGATTCATTTTCAAGTCCGAGAAAATTTCACCCAAAATGGATTCACTCTGTCCATAGGAAGCTGCCGTATCAAAAAAACACAGGCCATTGTCCAGAGCAGCCTTGACCACTTTACGGATTTCAGGCTTTCCGGGTTGACCTGTTTTATTGGCCACCCCGTAGTCCATTCCAAGTTGTGCCGTTCCTATGCAGATATTATCCATTAAAGGTTGCTCTCATGGGAATTAACGGTCTTAACCCGTCTCCGGGGTCAGCCCGCCATTGTCTGTCCGCCAATTCCGAGGACACGGGTTCTTTGACACCGTTGCCATCGGCTCTAAGCCCTTGCTTGACGGATTGAATCACCGGAGCGATCATCTCCGGAAGCCAACAATGGCCTGCCGCAAATTCCTCTCCTTTGCCATCGATATCCAGATGGAATTCAATCACCCGGGCATCCCACTTATGAATGGCCCGATATAATACACCGGGATTGACGCTGTGATCCGACCAACCAAACGCTACCTGGCCCTCCTTGGAAACCAGAGGGGCGACAAACCCGCGAAGGGTTTGAATGGCTTTCAGGTTACATTCCCACACCGGCGTTGGATAACCGGAAACACAATGGAAGACGGTTAAATCCTCACAACCGGTTTGGCCGATCCATTCAACGGCTTTTTCGATCTCATCAAGTGTGGCCATGCCCGTGGACATCATCAGGGGTTTTCCGGTTTGCGAGCATTCCTTAAAAAGTTCTTTCCAGAGGATTTCGTAGGAGGCGATCTTGTAAAAATCCACATAAGGATAAAGTTCGTGAACTGCATGAAGATAAAAAGGAGTACACCCGAAAGCGATGTTCCTCATTCTGCAATGTTCCGCGATTTCAGGAATAAAGGAGACGGGCAGTTCCCAATCTTTTCTTTTTCGATGAACAGGACTTTTTTCAAGGATTTCCCGTGAAAACAACTCATTGATTTTAAACAGCTGGAATTTTACTCCCCAACATCCGGTTTCAGCCGCCGCATCAATAAAGGCGAGGCACCGACCGATGTCCTGAAAATGATTGCTGGATACCTCGGCGATAAACCGAATTCCATCGTTGTTGTCTTCCATGTTCATGAGCATATTAGCCGCCTTGCTGAAGAACCATGTAATTGGGTTCCATCTTTTGAAACACTTCACCCCTGCGGGCTGTGATCACAAATCGTTCTTCCATCAGACCCCGGTAGGAAAACAAACTGGTATCATCCCGTTCACCCAAGGAATGGTAGAGCCGTGCAAAAAACTGTTCCCCGATTTCCTCATATCTGAGGAGGGGCGCGCTGTGGCCCTTCATCAAATCACGTGAAATGGTCAAGGTTTTTTCCCCATCGGAAAAGGCCGTCCATCCGCCGGTGGCTCCCAGGCAGCTTCTACTGGAAATACCGGTTTTTACGGGTTCGCTATGGCTCACCCGCTGGCCGGACAGGGAATAGATTTCACAAGCTTCACCGCCGTTTAGGGTTGCCACGCTCAGGGTGTCCCGGTTCCAGGCATTGGGGAGCAAGGTAATAATGCCTGCCCGGAAACTGACGGAGTTGAGCTGTTTGACCATAAAGGACTGAATCACATCCAGCCTGTTTGTTCCATGATAAATGGCATACTTTTTTTTCTGGCTCACCGGCCCCATGGGAATCATGCCTTCCACCAGGGTCCGCAACGGCCCATTGAAGCAGACAATGGATTCAACCGGGCTTAAATCATGATAAAAATCATTGCCCGTATCAATCTGGGCACTGCCTGAATAAAAGTCCGCATCCCAGTCAATGGAATCAAAAAAACCATGGGCAATGGTACCCATAAGAGGAACTTGGGAAATATCCTGGAAAACAACCGAATCCAGACAGAGCCCTCTTTTTAAATTAAAGCTGACCTGTTTCCCGAACATCTGCTTAAAGTCTTCAAAGGCAAGGGGCTGGGCAAGGGTATCCGGGTCATGCCCTTTAAATTGAATTTTTGCCACTTGCGGAACAGGATCATCAAATAATAATACCACCCGCGCGCTGCGCACATATCCGTTGGAATAGGTATGGATATCCTCCCACTGGACTTTCACCGGTTTTAATATATGGTTTTCTTTCAGATAAGCCTTGGCTCCGGCAAGAACAGCACCGGGGGGAAATCGAAGCTCTTTTTCCACCATCAAACAAGGACTCGGACTGTCGGAAAGAATAAGAATCTCATCGGGTCCGAGTTGCCCATGTTTTCTGATATTTTCAATCTCCTTCTCCACCTCGCTTGCAGCATGGTGCAGATCCCGATTGGCCTCAAACCATTTTTCCTCGGTGGTGAATGTCCTGTAATCGCTGGCCCAGCAGGGGGCCAGTTGCCCTCTCAAGATTTTTTCACGGCAGGGTGAAATGCTTCTACTGTTTTTCAAAATGGATATTTGGCTGCTGGTCATGAAACAAGACCGGTTAAGCTGATACCCTCCCCGTCCGCACACGCTCCAACGGACGGGATTGTATTTCGGTTGTTTTTTGCACAGAATGGGAAAAGCAGCGGACCCCAGTGTCACGGTTTCGGGGATGGAATTCTGTTCAATACCTTCGGAGGGAAGTACAAAGTCATGCTTTTTGGAGATGGCTTCCACAAGTTCAATGAATCGAGACCATCTCTGCCGGCTGGGGCTTGAATCGAACTGAAGGGTGGTTCCTGGGAAGTACCCGAAAATTTCCAGGTCCGATCCATACAGGCATAACAGTCCATCCTTATTCCGCGTCTCATTTTCCAGATAGGTCAGAACATCTTCGATTTGAATTTCACCGAAAATATATCTTTGAACTTTTTGAAACAGTACGGAGTGATTCCAGAGCAGGCGAAGTTTTTCACCATTCAGGGAATTCAGAAGGGGCGAATGAAAAAGAAGTTTTTTTTCCAAATCGAAAGAACCGAATCTCACGGCATTGTTCCATTCCACGAATACTGCGTCGTACCCGGTTTTTGCCACAAGATCTAGAATCCCCCGGGAAACCGTCTGTTCCGGAATGTAGAGTATTTTTGCGTCTTTGCCCAGAATCTCATGGAAGGTCTTTCTGCCTTTGGCATAGTTGAACAAATTGTCTTCAGCCGGCATTAAAGGCCCGATGGATTGAAACTGGGCCCCGCAAACCGGTTCAAGCAGTCCTTTTTCCATCAGCCTGACCATGGCTTCAACCATGGAAGGATCCATTTTAGATAATATTTGAAGGGTCTGTCCGCTGAATTCCAGGCCGGTTTTGATTTTCTCCCTTTCCACAAAATCAAGCAACGGCCAGTAGCAATGATCCAGAACCCAGTCATAATGCTCTGACGGGATGGATGAAAAAGCCAGGTTTGCGTGAAATATGGTGAAAAGGTTCATAATGGCTGATTATATCTTTCTAAAAAATTGCTTCACCGATTCAATGATGAATTCCTGTTCATCCTCCGTGATATCCGGATGCAAGGGCAAAACCAGACATTTGTCAAAATACGATTCGGAAACAGGAAAATCCCCTACTTTGAAGCCGAAGTTCCTCCGGTACCAGGGTTGAAGATGTACCGGAATATACATGGCATGGGCGCCGATTCCTGATTGTCTCAATTCCTTCAACAAATCATTTCTATGGACTGTGGTGGCCACATACAGATGCCAGGCTGAAAAGGCCCAATCCCTTTCGGCTGGCACGGTTAATTTATCAATATCCTTTAAGGCTTGGTTATATTTTCTCCAGAGGCTTCTTCTCTTCTCGATGATCTCATCCAACCGATTCATCTGGTTCGAGCCTAATGCGCATTGAATATCCGTAAGCCGGTAATTGAATCCGAGATCCTGCATTTCATAATACCATGGCTCATCAGAGCCACCCTTTAAGGGAATCCCTTTGAACAGGGAGCTTTCCCTTTCAATCCCGTGATTTCGAATGAGCCTGCATTTTCGGTCTAGCTCATCGTCATTGGTCATAATCATTCCGCCTTCGCCTGTGGTGATGGTTTTCACCGGGTGGAAGCTGAAGGTGGTAAGATGGGAGTGGGTGCAGGACCCCACCTTGACCCAATCCCCGGTTTTATCCTGATACGCGCTGCCCAGGGCATGGGCTGCATCCTCAATGACAAAGAGATGATGCTTTTCTGCAATCTCCCAAATGGCCTTCATGTCACAGGGATGACCTGCAAAATGTACCGGAATCAGAACCTTGGTGCGGGACGTGATTCTTCTTTCCAGCTCCGAAGGATCCACGCAGTAGATTTCATGATCGATGTCCGCGAAATCCGGTTCCGCACGGCAATAGGCCAGACAGTTTGCAGAGGCTACGAAGGTATTGGGCGAGGTAATCCCATGGTGGCCCTCGCCGATACCCAGAGCCAGAGCAGCGACGTGCAGGGCCGCGGTTCCATTTGAAACGGCGATGCCGTGTTTTGCTCCGCAGTATTGGGCTACTTTGCGTTCAAATACTTCCACATTCGGACCGGTGGTGAGAAATTCCGATTTAAGGACATCGATGACCGCTTGAATATCCGGGTCACTGATATGCTGTTTTCCATAGGGAATCATATTCTCTCAACAATCTCCTGCATTTCATTAATGCTTAAGAAAACCGGATTGTTTGCGGAATTATACTCAAAGCCGTCGCCAACCAATTTTCCGTTTTTCCATTTATTTTTGAAGGGAAGAGATTCAAAATTCGGTTGAATGATGTAAAAATCTTCAAACTCAATGGTTTTATGGGATTCGTCGGCAGGAATCATGATTTCATGGAGTTTTTCGCCGGGACGAATTCCCACGATATTCGTTTTGCATTCCGGAGCAACCGCTTTGGCAAGATCCATGATATTCATGCTGGGGATCTTGGGAACGAACAGCTCACCGCCGCACATGTTCTCCAGGCAGAAAAGAACGAAATCAACCCCCTGATCCAGGGTAATCCAGAATCGGGTCATTCGTTCATCGGTAATGGGCAGGCACCCGCATTTCTTTTTCTTTTGAAAAAACGGAATCACGCTTCCCCGGCTGCCCAGGACATTGCCGTAGCGAACCACGGCAAATTTTGTGCACTGGGTGCCTCGGTAGGCATTGCCTGCAATAAACAGCTTGTCCGAACATAGCTTGGTGGCTCCGTAAAGGTTGATGGGGTTTGCTGCCTTATCCGTACTTAAAGCGATGATTTTTTTCACTTTACAGTCAATGGCGGCATTGATGATGTTCTGGGCACCCAAAATATTGGTCTTGATGGCCTCAAAAGGATTATACTCCGCTGCCGTGACCTGTTTCATGGCTGCTGCGTGAATCACATAATCCACTCCCTGAAAAGCCCGATGAAGACGTTCAAGATCCCGGACATCCCCGATGAAATACCGAATGCAGGGGTAATCCCGCTCGGAAAACACCTGTTCCATTTCATACTGCTTGAGCTCGTCCCGACTGAAAATGATCAATTTTTTCGGTTGATACTTTTTTAAAATGATTTCCGTGCATTTTTTCCCGAATGACCCGGTCCCGCCGGTGATCAGAATGCTTTTCCCGTTCAACATAGAATCCACCCCGTAATAAGGATTTCAATCCTTTTTCTGTATTTAAATCCCTTGACTTTCTTTTTAATTTCCACTTTGATTTTTACGCACCCATCATTAAAACTATCTGGGCATGCTTGCTTATTGCAATATGAATGCCATATGTTTATATAGAGCACAGCACGAATTAAAATCCCTAACCAAGGCAAGCAATTTGAATGAATGCCCACTTTTCGGTATTCAAATGCCTTCAAGCCCCGATGGCAGGAACAAACATTTAAAGCATTTATGTCAATTTAATGACACCTCCATATAAGTCGGTGTCAATGGAGATCGATGAATGACCGATAAAACACACCGGGCCGAACCCTCAAACCACGGAATGGTATCCCATGATTCCCCTGGCTTTTCCCAATCCGCCCTGGGTCGTCACCTTGAAAACGACAATACCCATGACGCCTTGATCATTATCGCCGATGGCATGGTTGTTTTTCATAATGCCAAGGCCGAAGAAATCACTGGACACAACTCCCGGGAGCGGTGCGAAAAACCATTCTTCCAACACAGCCACGAGGATGATCGGAAGTCATTTTCCCAAGCCATGGCTCAGCTTGGAGAATGCTTGCTTACGTTCCGATTTCTCAATAAAAACGGAGATGAATTGAAATGCCTCACGGGAATGGTTCCCATTCCTTGGGATGGAAAAAC
>VMSV01000186.1 GCA_013791935.1 Desulfobacteraceae bacterium
CTGGATCATTTTGATGATTTCCTCCATCCACGCGGTATGGCCTTCAGCAAGCTGGTCGCCCCCGCCGAAATGGGCGAAGTTGATGCGCAGGTTCGGCCACCGGTTCAAAACGGGCCGCCATTTTTCCGGAGCGGTGAAGTAGGAGCTCTTATTGCCTTGAACGGTTTTAAAATCCTCCCAATGGTTGCTCCCCTCCCAAGTATTCACATAATTCTCCTTTCTGAAATTATTCATGCCGCCCTGGGAGCAATGCAGGGTGATGGGGATGTCGTAGGTTGTGCAATACTCAAAAACCGGCGCAAGATTCGGATGGGTCGGCAGATAACCCAACGGGGTGTAAAGTTTGATGCCCTTGAAGATTCCTTTGCCTTTTTTAACTTTCAGGTCCATGAGCTTCAAAATACCGATTCTCCTGGGGTCCACGGCCAAAAACGGGAAGACCTGGCCGGGATATTTTTTTGCAAGCGCCTCCAGGTCGTGCATGTGTTGCTTGAAACCCGGCGACAGTTCGATGCCTTCATAGGGATTGACACTTCTGCGCGTTTTTTTGGGCACGGCGAGCAAGTCTTTTCTGGCGTCATCAAAGAGGGTGTTGAGGGTTTCGCCGGAAGCGGACCGCCTTCTGGTGGCCGGTGTCTTCTGGATTTCTTCCAAGATGAGATTTTTAATATGATCGAAGTGGTCTTCAAAGTTCTTTTTCCCGTCTTCGGGAATGGAAAATGGTTCAACCGTGATCAAGGCTCGCCGTCCTCTTCGACCAGCGGTCTCTTCATCCCTATTATCGCAAAGGGCAAAATAGATATCCATCATTAAGGGCGTTATGATGAGCGAGGCGTTTTTCCCAAGCTCGCTTTCGGCAAAATTTTTTCGGGCCGTAAGGAAATTACCTTCACAATCTGATAAGGATACTTCCAAGAGTCTGGCGATCCATGCCGCAAAGTCTTTGGCTCCCTCCAGAGTCTCGATAATTCCCCGGGCCGCCCTTTTTTTAGCCGCGCCTTTTTGATGGGGGTAATGGCCCAGGAGGTGATTCCAGGTGGCGGCCGCAAGCTCCATGATGGCGTATTTGGCGTTGAAAAGATGGCAGTGAATATCAATAATCTGTCTGTTCGGCATGGTATGACTCCTTTTTTTAGGTAATCAACTTTATTGAACAAGATGCGCAAAGGGATCAGCATACACTACATAAGCCAGGTAAGTTGCGTCCCCGGCTTCGTAGGCTTTTTCCCTGCCTTTATTTACCGCCTCGGAAACCATTTTCCCTTCATGCAAGGCTTCGTAGAAAGCCTTGATGAACGTCAGAGCCGGCTGGTCCCCGATCATCCAGAGCGCTCCGATAAAAACACCGGCTTCCCGTTCCAGGAAAGCGGGGGCAAACCCTCCTAATCCCGTGATCTGGTAACCCATTTTCCCGGCCCGGCAGGAATTGAGGACCACGATCGGCCTTGTTCCGTCTTGGCCCTTGAGTTGGCATAAACCTGAAACAATGTCCGGGGTAAGGTCCTTGAGCATGCTGCTGGTGCCGGCTCCGGCAGATTCCAGTTCGATGCGGCAGTCTGTGATCTGGGCTTCGGAGGCCTCCCCATGGCCAGCAAAATGGAAAAGATCAAAAGGACCTTCCAAGCTGAGCAGTTTGGTGACTTCCGGCCGGGTTGCCGGTTTCACGGGTTTGGCGCCGAAAAGACTCTTCAGGAGTTTTCCTTCTTTTTTCGCACTTTTCAGTTCATTCCCGGGATAGGAAGGCGTCACATACCAGGCGCGTCCCGGCCTGATGCGCAACTGGGTGGGCGCGGTGTGGCCATGGAGCCAGCGTACCATACCCATCTGTCCCAGAAATTTGGTTTCGGCGGGCAAGGACTTTCCGGGTTCGCAAACATGAAGGATTTCCCACGGAATATAGGGCTCTTCACAGTAGAGTTTGAGATGTTTTATTTTGTCACGGTTTTCCCAGAACACCCTTTGCAGGTCCTTGGGAAAAAGGGTCTGGAATAGCTTGGCTCCGATACTGCGCAACTGAATTTGCAGCTGATCGAAATCCGTTGGGGTATGCGTTTCCACTTCATCAAATAAATTCATGTAAGGTTTCAGGACGGCCAGGACATCCCCGTCGAACTCAGGAGATTCATACTCCTGATCAATGTCCATGTCATCCATCCAGAGGCAATACCGGTACCTGGTTTTACCGCTGTTTTCTTCATGGTAAACCCACATGGTGTTGAGGCGCACAGGAGGTCCGGAAGGGGGTGGCACGCTGGTTCGGGCCTGGATGGATTCCTTGCCTGCTGCGGTTGGTTCTTCCACAATCCGGGGGTTTAGTTTGAGCGTTAAAAGCGATAGGGGGCCTTGGCAAAACGCAACCCATAGTTCACCTTCGCCGCAAGACCCGGGCATGACGTCGAAGAAAAGGGTTACGGCAGGTATTCCAGGAATGGGCACATCCACGTCTGCTCGGGAATCCCCGATCACAGTCAAGTTCCGTTTGGGGATCAGGCGGACTGTGATCTTTTGGTCTGGGGAGACCGATACGGGATGGTCGCTTTTCTGGGAAGTCTTGCTATTCACCCGTTCGATTTCTTCCCGGGATAGGGTTACTTCCACCGGCTGCATATGACCGGCAGCAACGTCTTCGGGCATCCGGGCCGCAAAATGGCAAAGGGGGTTTGAATCCAAGTAGACCCGGGTGGCTGAGGCAGGGGCTTCAGGCTTCCGGGTTGCGCCCGCAGGCCGGGGTATTCCTCTTCGTAGGCTCTTTGTGAATGGTTTCGAGGCGTCGTCCATCTCTTCCAGATCATATTCGGGTTCCATTGTTAAGGCCATTTCATCCGAATCTTCCATCTTAGCCGGACCTTGATCGGGTTCTATATAGCCGACTACCGTTCCATGATCCACAACCACGGCGGGTTGATAAAAAGCGACATCTTCCCGCAATCGCTTAACGCACTCTGAAGCGGAGATGGCCATAGAATGGTTGTTTTCGTTCAGGGCAAGGGCCACCGCCACAACTTCCTCCGGACGATGATTCATGAGGAGATCTTGAATTCTGGAGAATAAAAAAAGGTAATACATCCGAGTGTTGTTGACCCAATGATGGATCACCGCGCCTTTCTTTTGGCGGCTTTGAATGATCGTAAGTGCTTCGCCCACTGAAAGAATTCCGGGAATCAGGATGAATTCCGTCTGAATGCCGGAAGGAAGGGAGCTGCCAGCAAACCTGTCATAACCATCCTGTGTTTTTGCTTCTTGTTGATTCGGAAGGCTTGCAAGCTTTGAAACTTGATTTTCCTTTTTTATCATCGGTATTTCTCCATATTTAGGGGTGAATTTACCAGCGGACAATTTGATTGTAAAGCATATCTTTGCTCTTTGGCGATAACCTTGCTGGTTGTGGGCATGAAATGGGTTTGTTTCGTATAAGACAAATCAATAAAACAATTGAATCCATATGATTCTCCAGGGCAAAACAACCAGGGAAAGCTTTTTATCTATCTGTATATTCAGCTAAAAAAACGAATCATCAAAATATTCGCTTGACAAAACAATCGAGGTAACATTATAAAAGTATAATTTTAGTATAAATTTTAGGATAAAAAATAGAAGGATATTTTCAAAACCCAACCAAGGAGGAAACAAGATGGCAAAGGAAGTCCAACTTAGCAAAGAAAAACAATGGGCCAAAGATAACTATAAAGGTATGGCCTCACTAATTTTCCCTTCATTCACACCTGATTTTAAGGATATTGATGAAGATGGTATTCGACTTGATGTGCAAAACAGCATTAAACACGGATTTGTTTCGCTAATGTCCTTTCCGGTGGGTACAAACCCGGCGACTCACAGAAAGTTCAGTGATATTCTTTGTGACGAAGCCAAAGGAACAAAGCTGCTGGCCGGAGACATTGTTGGCGAGAAGACTGAAAAGGCTGATCTGGAACATATCGCCGCCTGTGAAAAAAACGGCTGTACACACCTTCTGATTCACCCGGATGCTAGTGGTATCGGAAGAAGTGAAGATGAAATTTATGAAATATATCGTAAACGGATTGAAGCAACATCTTTGCCCGTATGGATATTTGCCATGGAATCTTGGTATTATCGTCCATTCGGCCCCAGCGGTGTACCGCTAAACGTATTTGATCGTCTGGCAGACCTGCCCAATGTGGTGGGTGTGAAACTCTCCCATCCCCTGGCCGTCGGAACGGCATTTGCGTGTGCCGAGAGACTGGGTGATCGACTTTTAGTCAGTCCGGTAAATTTTGAACTCATGGCCGGATTCAGGAAACACTATAACATTCAATGCAGCGGCCAATGGTCTGTTGAGGCCATCCAGTCTCCGGAAAAGCCCTATGCCGTCCAGATGATGAATCTTCTATTGGAAGATAAGTATGACGAAGCACTAAAAGTCTACACCAAAATTCAGCCAGCATTAAACGATTTCTTCTGGCTGCAGGCACCATGCATCCTCAAACACACTAGCCCCTGGCAGCACAGAAAATATATTCAATGGTGCGTGGGCGGCAACGGTGGTCTGATGTATATCGACGCCCCCTTGTACAAACATTACAATGTCCCCACCCTGGATCAGGCGGCAAGGAATCATATCAAGGCCTGGTTCCGTAAAATCGGAATCGAACCCACCTCGGCTCCGGATGAAGAATTTATGGTTGGAAAAGCTGCCTACGCCAGAGGCGTAAGGGTAAAGGATTTGAAGGCCATCCAGTATTACAGTGTAGATTAATGACATAGCCAGAGGGCTTCCCGTCACAATATCATTGACTGGCGGGGAGCTCTTGTTCCTCAACCTGACCGAAAGGCAGGGATTTGAACCACGAATTTCTTCCGGACCAGGGCCCGGCCATGCTCCTTTTTTTCCGGGATTGCCGAATCCATCAAACTCCTGAAAGAGCGCCTTCCTCCAAGCCCTTTTATCAATGCATCCGCCATTCGCAACGTGGAAAGAAAGAAAAAACTTGACCTGAAAATGATTTTGGGACAATGTTCAAAAAAATATGACATATACTCATCAAACAAGTTGTACTGAATATTAAATTGCAAAACGCCGCATGGTTCTTGATTGGATTATGAAGGAAAAAGCTTTAAAAATTAAGAAGATATCTCTGGTCGAGCAGGTTCTGTTGCGCCTTCGGGAGGATTTTATCCATGAGGTTTTTCCGCCGGGGAGTGCTTTGCCATCTGAAAATGAACTGGCTGAGCGCCTTGGGGTTTCCAGACTCACCATGAGAAGCGCCCTGCAGCGGCTGAGCAGCGAGGGATGGATTAAAGTGAGCCACGGCAAGCCCACCCAGGTCTTGGATTACAGGGATCACATCCGGCTGGACCTTTTTCCGGATTTGCTGATTTCTTTTCCCGGAGAAATCATTTCCCTGGAGGAATTTTCTTTTTACCACCGGTTTCTACAGTGGCTTCACGGGGCCATCCACCTTGCGGCCTGTCGAAAGGCCAAACCTTCAGATAAGCCGGGACTCCTTGAAATCGTATCCCAATTTAGCGATAAGCTGACCGTCAGAGAGATCTGGGATTTGGATTTTCGATTCTACAGAAAGCTTGCAAGAATATCGGAAAATATTGTATTGATGATGCTCCAGAACACGCACCGGGATATTTATCGAAAACTCCTGGATTCCGGCGCCATTATTGAAGCGGACTATTCCGTATCTTTTTATACACAAACTGCACGAAAACTCACAGACGCGATTTGCGCGAATGATGAAATCGCTCTTCGTCTAATTCATCCTGAACTGGTCATCGAATCGGATAACAGCGGGAAACGGTTGTTTGACAATATCGTTAAACGATAACTCGCATTCATCCCTCTGCATTCACCTTCTGCTGTCCTTGTCCCAATTGATATGAAAATTGTGTTCCTATGGGTTTTATTTCATATTGACAGGAAAAAAATTATAATAGATATACTCATATGACAACTATGAAATCAACTCATCAAACAAGTTTGAAGAGGGCCAATTTCACAGGTATCATTCTGGTTTTATTCTTTTAAATCTTTTGAGTGTGTATAGACCCAAAGGCAAAAGGAGAAGAAACAAAAAAAGGAGTATTCTAATGTTACGAACAGTCGAGCAGTACCTTGAGAGTTTGAATGACGGCCGGGAGATCTGGTGCCTTGGTGAAAAAGTCAAAGATGTTCGCACCCATCCCACAATCAGCAGCATTATTCGAACCGCGGCCATGGACTACGTGCTGCCCCACCACCCGGATTACAAACATCTTTTTGTGACCCGGGATCAAGAAGGAGAAGATATCAATTTTCTTCTAACCTCTCCGAAAACGCATGAAGATCTGTTGAGAAGAAGGGAATGTTATATCTCGGGAATACGGCACAATGCCGGTGGGGTTCTGGTTCACTGCATGGGGGCCGATGCCCTGGCAGCCTTTACGGTGACGGCCAATGTCATGGACAAGGAGATTGGTACCCATTATGGTGAAAACGTGGAGGCCTACAGAAGATACCTTCAGAAAAACGACCTGGCCATCACCGGGGCCGTTACCGATGTCAAGGGGGATCGAAGCCTGCATGCTTCCGGGCAGAAACAGCATAAGGATTACTACCTCCGGGTGGTGGACAAACAAAAAGACGGGATTGTGGTGCGGGGTGCAAAAGTCCATATCAGCGCAACTCCTTGCGCCAATGAAGCCCTCTGCCTGCCCTGCCGAACCCACGGGGAAGCGGACGAGGACTATGCCTTGGCCTTTGCCACGCCCCTGAATGCCAAAGGGGTGAAACTGTTGACCGTGGAGCCGGTGACCCGAACCTACGGGGAGGAAGCTGAATTTGATTTTCCTCGAAGCAGTCAACTTCAACCCACGGAATGTCTCATCGTATTTGACGATGTTTTCGTTCCCTGGGAGCGGGTGTTCATGTGCGGGGAATGGCAGTATTCCCAATCCTTGGCCTATGCCTTTGCCAGTTTTCACCGCCTGTTCGGAACCTGCAAAATGATCGGTAAGCTGGAAGTTATGACCGGTGCTGCGGCCCTGATCGCTGAATATAACGGGCTCGAGAAAAACGTGGTGATCCGGAACAAACTGGCATGGATGGCCATGATCACGGATTCGGTCACGGTCATGGGCAAAGCTGCCTGCCTGGACCCGGAAAAAGAATTCGGGGCCGACTACATCATTCCCAACCGCATGGCCATCAATTCCTCCAAATACACCTATGCCAGCAATTTCCATCAGATGTGCCAGTACCTCCAGGATATCGCTGGGGGCCTTTCCACAACCATGTTGAACTATCGGGACTGGAAAAACCCGGAGATTCGGCCGTATATGGAAAAATACCTCAGTGCCAAGGACGGCATCCCCACGGAAGACCGGGTCCGTGCCATGCGGCTGATTAAGGACATGACCAGCAACTACTACCAGATCGACACCATTCACGGGGAAGGATCCATGGCTGCCCAGCAGATGTTTTTATACGGGAGCGCGGATTGGAAAAAATTGAAATCCGGGGCCAAACGGGCCGCCCACATCGACGGATGGCAGGATGACCCCACCTACGGGAAGCTGCTGAATGAAAAAGATCATGTCAAGATGCCGGAAGTGGACTGCTCGTATGAGGCGGTTTCAGGGTATGTTCCAAAATAAGTGTTGGTTTACACCACGGAGCGAGTATGCAAATTAAAGACAAAGTGATCATTGTTACGGGCGGGGCCAGCGGCATCGGAAAAGAGATGTGTATCCGGTTTGCAAAAGAAGGGGCCAAAGGAATCTGCGTTGCAGATATCGATTTTGAAGGAGCGAAAAAAGTGGCCGAGGAAGTCCGCGGTCTGCCAGTAGCCTGCGATGTCCGCAAGGAAGAAGACATTCTCCTGGCAGTGAAGCTGACCGAAGAAAAGCTCGGACCAATTGATATGTTCTGTTCCAATGCCGGGATCGCTATTTTCGGCGGATTGGAGGTTGAAGACAGCCAATGGCAGAAAATCTGGGAAATCAATGTCCGGGCCCATATTTATGCCGCCAGGGCCGTGGTTCCAGGTATGATAAGCAGGGGTGGGGGGTATCTTTTAAACACGGCATCGGCAGCCGGGCTGCTCAGCCAGATCGGTTCTGCTCCCTATTCCGTCACCAAGCATGCGGCCGTTGGGCTGGCGGAAAACTTGGCCATTACCTATGGCGATCAGGGAATTAAAGTTTCAGTCATCTGCCCCCAGGCGGTGGATACGCCCATGTCCAATATGGTGGCGGACGGCGGTGTCGCCGGGGTGGATGGGATGATGTCCCCCGGACAGGTTGTGGACGCCGTCCTTCTTGGCCTGGAAGAAGAACGATTTCTGATTTTACCCCATCAAGAAGTCCAAACCTACATGGAACGCAAGGTTTCGGATTATGACCGATGGCTTAAAGGGATGCGAAAACTGCAAAAACGGTACATGGAGACCCCATCTTGAAATGACCCCTTAATGGAAGGAGAAAAAAATGGTAGGCAAAACATTTCCGGAGTTCAGCACCAATTATCCCCTATTGTTGACCGCTTTAATGAAAAGACCGGTAAGGGTCTATCCCAATGAAATCGGGGTGGTGTACAGGAATTACAAGACCGGTATATACCAGCGGTTTACCTGGATGGAGTGGTACAAGCGCACCTGCCGGTTGGCCCACGCCCTTGAAAAAATGGGTGTAAAACCTGGAAAGGCCGGTGAACCCGGTGACCGGGTGGGCACCATGGCTTTAAATACCCATCGGCACCTGGAGCTGTATTATGCGGTGCCCTGTATCGGCGCAACCCTGCATGCCATCAATATCCGCCTCGCCCTGGATCATATTGTCTACACCATCACCCATGCCGGGGACAAAGTGCTTTTTGTGGATGATGATTTTATGCCTTTGTTGGAAAATATCTATGACAGAATCAAAGACACCGTGGAAGTCTTTGTCTATATGTCTGACAAGCCGGGTCTTCCCGACACAAAAATCAAAAATATTTATGAATACGAGACCCTGATTCAAAACGAGCCGGATACTTTCGACTGGCCCTATCTCCACGAGGATACCATTGCAACCCTGTGTTACACCACCGCCACTACGGGTCTGCCAAAAGGCGCCATGTTCTCCCATCGGGCGTTGTATCTGATGGTGATTCACCTCATGGCAGCGGGCGCGGCGCTGAACAATGATCCGAAAGCTGTGTTTTTGGGAGAAAATGCCATTCCTCTGATGACCACCCCCATGTTTCATGCCCATGCCTGGGGCGCCCCGTTTACCTGCGTTTTTTCCGCAAATAAAATTGTTTTTCCCGGAACCTTTACAGTGGAAGGGTTCTGCGATCTGGTTCATACGGAAAAAGTGACATCCGTTGCGGTGGTACCCACGATTCTGGCCATGATTGTTGAATATCCGAATCTTCACAAATACGATTTGTCCAGCCTTCAGGCCGTAGGCGTAGGGGGCGGAGCGCTTCCTTTGGGGCTCAAACAAAAAGTGGAAAAAGTGATTCCCGGAATCAGGGCCGGGTCCGGCTACGGGATGACGGAAACCGCCCCCACCACGGTTACCGCATTCATTAAAAAAACCATGAGGGATTGGCCTGATGAGGAAATCAATAAAGTTCTGGTGAAAACCGGGTTGAGTGTTCCGGGTTTGGAGGTGGAAGTGGTGGATGAACAGGGCAAGCCCATCGCCCATGACGGCCAGGCCATGGGAGAAATTGTCATTCGGGGCCCGTGGGTCATGGAAAAGTATTATAAAAACCCTGAAAAAACATCGGAAGTGTGGGTGGATGGCTGGTTTCACACAGGGGATGTGGCCACCATCGATGACCAGGATTTTATCGTCATTGCCGACCGGAAGTCCGATGTGATTCGCAGTGGCTCGGAAATGGTGCCCACGGTGTTGCTGGAAAATATCGCTGCTGGCGCTCATTTTGTTCTGAATGCCACCATTGTGGGGGTTCCGGATGAGGTTTGGGGCCAAAAGGCCCTGGCCATTATCAAATTGGTTCCCGGGGCCACGGAAAATGAAATGGATTTTATCAATTACCTCAAGGCCGAAGGCGTGGAAAAAGGCAAGATCACCAAGTGGATGCTTCCCAAGCTGGTGGCCATTGTGGAGGAAATCCCCATGACCAGCGTTGGGAAGTACAGCAAGATGGAAATCCGGAAAAATCTGGATAAATTTTTAGCCCTGGCGAAAACGGTTTGAAATTGAGGCGCGAGGGTAGGGAACAGGCATGCCTGTTCCCTACGGCGGGCCCTAGGGGCAAACCTATGTGTTTGCCCATCATCAAAATAGGAACGTAGGGGCGGACCTGTGCGTCCACCCAAGACGGAAATCAATAAAAGGAGGTTATAATGGATTTTAAATTCAGCAAAGAACAAGAATTGTTACGAGAAGAATTCGACCAGTTTTTCCGCGAAGAGATGAAGCATGCCCCGGAAGAATGGGGGGCAGGGGGATTTGAAGCCATGTTCCATAGTGATGGCGGATTTGCCTTTCACCAGGAAATGAAGAAAAAGCTGGCGGCCAAGGGATGGATTTCCAAGGCCTGGCCCAAGGAATACGGCGGGGAGGACGCGCCCATCTCCGAACAGATGATTTTCAGCATGGTTCACGCCTATCATCGGGCACCGGGAATCGATGCGTTTGGCGTGGGCATGTTTGCCCCCACATTGATGGTAGGGGGAACCGAAGAACAAAAGGCGAAACTCCTTCCCCCCATCGCCCGGGGCGAGGTTCAGTACTGCCAGGGCTGGAGCGAACCGGATGCCGGTTCCGACCTGGCCAACCTCCGGACCCAGGCCATTAAGGATGGAGACTACTATGTCATCAACGGCCAGAAGACCTGGACCACAGGCGGCCACCGTGCGGATCATATGTTTCTTTTGGCCCGGACGGATCCGGATTCCACCCGGAGCCGAGGCCTTTCGATCTTCAACGTGAAGATGGACCTTCCGGGGGTTGAAATCCGACCCATTCTCCACATGAACAAGGCCCATTACACCAATGATGTGTATTTCAAGGATGTGAAGGTCCATGTGTCCGAACTCGTGGGCAAGGAAAACGAAGGATGGAACTTAACCCGCCAGACCATGAACTTTGAAAGATCCGGCATTGGCGGATTTATCAGCGGCGAACGAACGGTCATGGAACTGGTGGAATTCGCCAAGACCACCACAAGGGACGGCAAGGCCCTTTGGGATGACCCGTTGGTGAAAAGAAACATCGCCCAACTCTGGGCTGATCATCAGGTGGGCCGATCCATGGCCATCCGCATCAGCTGGCAACAGGAAAAGGGCGGCCGAGTGTTTTCACCGGCCCTGGCCTCGGCCAGCAAGGTCTTCGGATCGGAACTTTCCCAACGCGTGGCCTATTTCATGACGGATCTGCTGGGCCAGTACGGCCAGATTTCACGGTCAAAATGGGCGCCGTTTGAAGGGGAGGCTCCCGATGCCTACCAGTTCTGCCCGGCTGCCAACATTTTTGCGGGAAGCTCGGAAGTTCAAAGAAATCTTATTGCCTGGGTGGGATTGGGTCTGCCGAGGTTCAAGTAAGTGATGAGTGATGAGTGATGAGTGACGGGTATAAAAATTAAAAAGATGAAGCTCCAAAGGAGCGACATGTGAATAGGAGGAAACCATGAATCTTGATTTTACGCCAGAGCAGGAAATGCTCCGCAAGTCTGTTGCGGAATTTTTGACCAAAGCCTGTCCCATGGAAATCATAAAGGACATTGAAGATAGCGACAAGGGGTTTGACCCCAAAA
>VMSV01000026.1 GCA_013791935.1 Desulfobacteraceae bacterium
ACTTAAAGCAAAAACCCGGCGAAGGGATTCCAAAAAGACCTCATCTTCCGGCAACCGAATGGATTGACCAGAAGCAGCTTCGAGAAAATCTCCGTATATAGCTTCAAATTCCAATAAAAGGTTTCTGGACAGGTTCACGATACTCCTTCTGAAAGCATATAATTTTCAAGGATTAAGAAAAACATCATAATCCCATTTCATCTGGCGTTCAAGGAGAGATCAATCCTCCTTGTTTTTTTTAAACCGCATTGGATATGGCGAAAATCAAAGGAGATAAAAGATGGCGAACATAAGGAAAAAGAAGGAAGGTAAATAAAGAGGGGAGAGTCTATTCGGTTATTGTTTCACATAATAGCCCAAATCCGCACTAATAGCGCCTTCATCCTGAAATGCTCCGCTGATCTTTTTCCCGGACAGGCTTTTCACAATGACCCTTCGATTGATGAGGGACCGGGTCGCATTGTCCAGCCTGAACTCCACATCAAGCCAATCCCCGGGATTAATTTCCCACTCCCGGTCAAGAATCATTTTCAGTCCTTTCAGGGAAAGGTCGATAATTTCCAACTGACCCTTGTATAAGGCCCTGCCACGGGGCTTAAACACATAGGAGCCCATGAGGGTGACCTTTTTTCTGGGATAACTGCGTTTTTCCAGAACAAGGCCCCATTGGTGTCCGCATTGGCATTTTGCCTTTAAACGGATTTCCTTTTCCAGGGAAATACCATAATACTTTGAAACATCCATCTCCCACTGTTTTCCACAGGCAGGACAGGTGATCCAGGCTGTTTTTTCTGTGGTTGTAAATATTTTTCCTGTCATTAAACTTCACTCCGTATTGAGGGCTTGACCCGTCAACTCTTCGTATAGATATTGGAACCATTTTGCATTATATCGGCAAAAAAATTTAAAGCCGACAGAATCAAGTGATATAAAAACCGATATCAGGTCCATTTTTTGCTGTTTTCATAATACCCAAATCCACACCTCTTCCCTTCAAATTTCTGATCACGACTTTCCTCTTGACCCATAATTCCGGATGCCTCCGGATGAAGTATTAAAAAAAAATGGGGGGGGTCAAAGGGAAGCGTGTAAACGGAAAGCCATAATTCTTTTTTGCAAGGTCTCGAAAATCTTGATTCCCAGCTTGCCGTTTTTCAAGGGATTTGTCAATCCTGAATTGCTAACCTCCTGAATTACCATGCCCTTGATAGGCTAACGGTGTTGGGAAAAAGGATTGTTCATTCCCCCAAAAATAACTTTACTTTTAGTTAACCTGTTTGATATATGGCGTTAACCAATAATCACAAGGACAATGATCGCTCATGCATTTCCATTATTTTAAATCCGCGTGCTATCTACTTTGCTTGACTTTTGCCCTGCCGGGAATTTCAAGAGCCTATTCGGAGCCCACGGACTCAACCTCAATCCATGCTCTCCATGAACAAGTGGTGACCGGGAGCCGAATGACCCAAACCCCATGGAATGCCGGTCACACCCTGGCGGTCATCACCCGGGATGAGATTGAAAGCTTTCCGGCCAAAGACTTGGCCGATCTGCTCAACACCGTGTCCGGCTTGGATGTTCGCCAAAGGGGTTTTAGCGGGGTTCAATCGGACATTTCCATCCGAGGCAGTTCCCACGAGCAGGTCCTGGTTCTGCTGGACGGGGTGAATATGAGCGATGCCCAAACGAGTCACCATAACATGGATATTCCAGTAAACCTGGACGATATCGAGCGGATTGAGATATTAAAAGGTCCCGGAGCAAGAATCTACGGTCACAATGCCATGGCAGGGGTCATCAATATCATCACTCGGGTTTCTCGTCAGCCGTTGGTTTCAGCCCGGAGTGCGACGGGAAGTCATGATTATTACAGTCTGGAAGGGGCTGTTGAAGGCGAAGCAGCAGGGTTTTCCAACCGGCTTTCTGTCTCGAGAAGGGCCACGGAGGGCCACCTTGACCAGAAGCCAACGGGTTTCCAGGCCAATACCGCTGCCTACAGGGGCCAAATCAACCATGGGGATCATGATCTCGGGGTGAGCTTGGCGGTTACGGACAAAAGTTTCGGGGCCTATAAATTCTATACCGATGTGTATCCGGATCAATGGGAAAACACCCACACTTTTCTTGCCTCCGCCAACGACCGATTTAAAGTTTTTGGAGCGGATCTTGAAGCCAATATTTTTTTTCGACGGCACGAAGACGACTTTCATATTCTCATCGGGGACACTCTGAACACCAACCAGCACAAAAACCACGCCTCCGGATTTACCCTCCTGTCCCGCTTTGAATCCGGGCTGGGTCTCTCGGCACTGGGCTGTGAAGCGGCTATTGAAGATCTGAAAAGCTCCCATCTCGGTGACCATGACCGTAAACGTCACGGGCTCACCTTTGAGCACCAGCTGAATACGCCGGTTCGTCTGAACCTGGGGTTTGGGACCGCCCTCATGCACTACAGCGACTGGGGATGGCAATCCTGGCCGGGGGCAAGCCTCAGCCTGGCCATCACAGACCATTTCAACCTTTTTTCATCGGCTGAAAAATCCTTTCGGGTTCCCACCTATACCGAGCTGTATTATAAAACCATGGCCAACCAGGGAAATCCCGACCTTGCCCCCGAGAAGGCGTGGACCTATGAAACCGGCATTCGGTATCAGGTTCCGGGATTCAATGCTAGGACGAGCGTGTTTTTAAGGGATTCTGAAAATGCCGTGGACTGGACTCGCTCCTCAAAAACAGACCCCTGGCGGGTGGGGAATGTGGCGGAAATCACCACCACAGGTTTTGAAACCGGCCTGGATGTTTATCCCGGTGTTCTCTGGAATCGGTTCCATGGAACCTTCGCTTCTCTATCCTACACCTATCTGGACTCGAATCGGAACGTGGAAGGGTACGAGTCCAAATATGTGCTGGATTATCTTGTTCATCAGGCCAAAGGCCAGGTGAGTATCCACTGGCTTCCCCAATGGACCCAGGCAGTGGTTCTAAGGGTTGAAAAACGAATGCGGAATGATTTTTATACGGTGGTGGATACCCGAATATGCCGGGAATGGCGAAACTTCAAGGTTTTCATGGATATCACCAACCTTTTTAACGAACATTACATCAGCAGCGGGTTCGCCCCCCAGCCGGGCCGGTGGATTACCATAGGGTTTCAAACCAGCGTAAATATTTTTTAACCTAAGCTGAGCGATTTTCGAATCTGGCCGTAGGCTGCCAGGGCAGACATGGCCAGTGCGCTTTGCTCCGATGAATCATAAGAAGGAATTCCGGCTTTTTTCAGAAACCCTGAAATCAGGGGGGAGACCATCATCCTGTTGGTAATGATGGGGATTTTCCGCTCCGTGACAATTTGGCACCACCGTTCGATGCCCCGGATGGCTTCTATTTTTCTTTCGGCCCGACTGCCCCTGGCCAAGACAAATTCCCTGGGAACATTGGTAATGATCCCGTCAATGTAATCCAAAGATGCCAAGGTTTCCATCACGGCCACTTCTTCCATGAGACCCATTTCACCTGCGGCATAATCAATGGGGTTGTTGGGAATGGGCGCATGGGGAGGCATGAGGGCTTTTAAGCGCATTTTGTCTTCGGGTTTGAATTCCGGAACTGCCAGACCAAGGGCCGAAAGGTTGTCGATGATGGAAACAGCCTGGCCCCCGTTGCCAATCACGGCAATTCGGTTGCCCTTGGGAAGGGGCAGCCCCATGAGGGCCTGGGCCATAATGACCATGTGTTCCAGCTGACGAACCCGGATGAGCCCGGCCTGCCTGCACAAGCCTTCAAATATCTTGTCTTCCCCGGCGATGGAGGCGGTATGGGACAGGGTGGCCCTGGCCCCCACATCCGAGACCCCGCCTTTTAAGATCAGAACCGGTTTCTGCTTGACCGTTTCCCGTGCTGCCTCAAAAAACCTGCGACCACTCTTAAAGCCTTCCATGTATACCGCAATAACTTTGGTCTGGGGATCCCAGGCGAAATAGTCCAGGTAGTCTGCAATCTGAAGATCCGCCTGGTTTCCCATGGCCACGAACTTGCTCAAGCCAATGCCCCTTTGCATGGCCATCATGGAAAGTTGGCCTCCGAAATTACCACTCTGGCTGACAAACGCAAGACCACCTGGCTGTGACGGGGTGAATGGCGTAAGGCTTAATCCGGATTCCGTTGAAAAAATCCCGTTTCCATTGGGACCCACAAACCGGATGCCGCCGCTTCGGGCGATACGGACGGTTTCTTCTTCCAAGGCACGGCCCTTCTCGCCGGTTTCCGCAAAGTCGGCGGAAATCACCACACACCCCTTGACACCTTTATCCACGCAACTCTGCATGGCCTTGGGCACATGGACGGCTGGAACCGTAAAAACAGCCAGATCCACAGGTTCCGGAATCTCAGCCACATCAGGATAGGCCTTTATGCCCATGATCAAGGATTCGCGGGGGTTAACAGGATAAAGTCTTCCCCTGTAGCGAGACCCCAGAAGGCTTGCCATGACCATGCCTCCCCATTTGCCGGGGTTGTTGCTGGCGCCGATGAGGGCCACGGATTCGGGTTTAAAAATCGGATCGAGTTGTTCTTTGATGGGTGACTTCACGGTTACTCCTTCATATGCTTGGTCAAATGCCCCAGTTCAGGAAAAATAAGAGACTTGCAGGCGAGCTTGCAGGCATTCAAGCTGCCGGGAATACAGAATATGAGCGTCTTGGAAATCACTCCTGCGGTGGCCCTGGATAAAATAGCCGCCGAGTCGATTTCTTCGTAACTCAATTGGGCGTAAACAGGGCCGAAAGCTGTGAGCTCTTTTTCAAATAGGGGCCTTACCGCCTCGATGGTGACATCCTTGGGACTGATGCCGGTGCCGCCGGTGACAATCAAGACGTCAAGGTCCCGGGAAAGAACCACATCCGCAACGGTCATTGAAATCGCCTCGGCATCATCCGGCACCACCTGGTGATACATCATTCGGTGGCCCTCTTTTCCGGCAAATCCTGCCATCCAGCTCCCGCTTTGATCCGTTTCCAGGGTTCGGGTGGTGGAAACCGTGAGAATCCCGACCGCCACACTTTTCGGAGCATCTTTTTTATGGGGTGTTTTGCTCATGGGGTTTCACCCTTTTCCAGAATCACCCGGTCCTCCCCGTCCTGTTCCATCAGATGGACATTCACCATATCCGTTCTCAGGGTTTCAAGGGTTTTCCCAACATAATTGGCCTGGATGGGAAGTTCCCGATGCCCCCGGTCCACCAGCACGGCAAGCTCGATTCGTTCCGGGCGTCCGAAATCAATCACCGCTCCCATGGCCGCCCGGGTGGTACGGCCTGTAAACAGAACATCATCCACCAGAATGATGTTTTTTCCGTCCAGGGAAAAGCTGATGTTGGTCGATTGAACCAGGGGTTGGGGGCTGATCTTGGTCCAGTCATCCCGGTAGAGGGTGATATCCACATCACCGGTTTGGACTTCGGCCCCTTTGATCTTTTTGATATGTTCTTTGATCCGCTTTGCCAGATGAACTCCCCGGGTCTGGATTCCGATGAGGATAAGATTTTGCGCATCCTCATGGTTTTTTAAAATATCCAGGGTCATTATTTCCAGAATATCTTCAATGCCTTTTTTGTCCAGAATCGTTTTATGCTCTGCCATCTTGGTTTCCGCCCTTCGATTTTTGGCTGTATAGAGATTCAGGCCTAATTTGAGCGATTTTCGAGTTTGCTGCAGGTGCAAGGAAAATGGCATTTCGCCATAGTCGCCTATGCGGGATGGCATTGGACGCCGCAGATGCGGTGAAATCGGAAATCCCGAAGGGTTTCAAAATTTTGACATCTGAAAGATTTGAATTCCATAGGATCATGAAACATTTCTCAGGGTCGAAATTTTGAAACGCTCAATTTAGGTCAGACATTCTACAGAAACATCGCTGCGCGCTTCGACTATTTCTATATCACCTGAAAAAGAAAGATCAAGCGATATCGCGCACAGGGTAACCGCATTTGATTCTCAAAGGGATGGATTGAGCGGAATGGAGTCCCCGTTTGCAAAGCTTATGCTGTCTGAGCCATTTAGGATGCCTTGGGCAAGCGCCTGCCCCGATATCGCGCATACCGGGTTTTAGGCTGAATGGAAAAAGTTCTGAAAAGAAATACCTTGGGAGTTGTTGCCGGGATATTTTTAGTGGACGGTTCGTTTAATCGGATGGACACGATCTAATCATCCAACGGAAGGGCCTGCTGAATAGCATGCCCTTCCGTTGGATTTCTTCTCTTTTTTTTTAATGCATGGCCGAGCGAGGGGCCTTGCCGGCAAGGGGGTTGTAGAGCTTCATGATGGCAAATTTCATCACGTCCGTGGTTTTCATGTCGCAGATGATATTAAAAAGCTTTTCATCGGCTTCTGCGGGAAGCACACAGGCGTTGGATCCGTCAAAAGATAGATCCGTAAAGCCCTTGACCAGTTTTTTCTGCTCCTTGACGCTCATTTCAACCTGAAGGGCCTTTTTGCCATCCAGGGTAACGATTTTGTCCGCAAGACCCACGGCTTCAATTTTCTTGCCCTTCTCATCATCCAAAAACACATTGATCAAATAATCTGCCATTTGGCGTTTCTCCTTGTTTTTTAAGTTAAAGTTCATATGGAATTTCACAAAAATTTGCATTTTTTGAGCCCAGAAAATAGATCAAGAACCTTTTTGTGTCAATCCTTTTTCAAATATATTCCCTTGATTTTAAACCTGGTTTCCCCTAATCTCAGAACCTGGACATTTGAAGCACATAGAGGGGGTTTGGTTCCGGATCATGACAATTCCATGTAGCGGTGTTATCCTTGCCGGCGGTGAAAACAAAAGGTTTTCCGGGAAAAACAAAGCTTTTCTGGAGGTTGGCGGAAAGCGGGTCATGGATCGGATTATAGAAGTATTCCGGCAATGTTTCACTGAAATCATCATCGTTGCCGACCAGCCTGAAAAATATTCTGAATTTGATGCTCTGGTTGTTACGGATCTCTTCGCCTTGCGCAGTTCATTGACGGGCCTGCATGCCGGGTTGTTTTACGCGTCCAACCCGTTTGCATTTTTTTCAGCTTGTGATACGCCATTTTTGAGAAAAGAACTCATCGAGTGCGTTCTGGCCCATACAGACCCGAGATATGATGCCATCATGCCGGAAACTCCCGGAGGGCTCGAGCCCCTGTGCTCTGCCTATTCCAGGCAAAGCCTGCCGATGATGGCGCGTTTCATTCAAGAGGGCAAACTAAAAATTCAGCGGGTCTTTTCCTCCAAGAAATTGAGAAGAATCCCGGAATCCCGGCTGAGAAAGGCGGACCCTGACCTGGTCTCCTTTTTTAATATCAATTCGCCTTCAGACCTTGAGGCAGCCAAGGACATGAACATTTTTTATTCACAACCCAAAGGAAAGGATTCGGAATGAACGCACAGGATTTGATACAAAAAATCAAGCAACACCCGGATTTCAACAAGGTGGGAATGATCCTCTGCCATAACGGTGTGGTGAGGGGTACCTCAAGGGACGGAAGGCAAGTCACGGGGCTCAAGGTTTCCGTGGATCATGAAAAACTGAAAACCGTCCTGGAAACGCATAAAAAAAGCCCGGGCATTGTGGAAATCCTCATTGAAATCGCGGAAGAAAAAGTGCTTCACATCGGGGATGACGTGATGTTTCTGGTGGTTGCGGGCGACATTCGGGACCATGTTCTCTCCACCCTGGGGGACACCTTAAACGCCGTAAAAACGACGGTAACCACCAAAGAGGAATATTTCAAATAAGCTATGAAAGAATTCACCCATATGGATGACGAGGGCCGGGTTCGCATGGTGGATGTCTCGGAAAAGGAGAAAACCCTGAGAACAGCCGTGGCCCGAGGAAAAATCTCCATGACACCGGACACCTTTAACCGGATCATGGACGGGAAGACTCGAAAGGGAAACGTGCTGGAAACCGCCAGAATCGCCGGGGTCATGGCCGCAAAAAAAACATGGGATCTCATTCCCATGTGCCATCCCCTTGCCATTACCCATGCTTCCGTTGATTTTTTCCCCCAAAAGGACACCCACACGTTTGAAATTCAGGCCACGGTAAAAATCTTCGACCGGACCGGTGTGGAAATGGAAGCCCTCACAGCCGTATCCATCGCAGCGTTGACCATCTACGACATGTGCAAGTCCCATGACCGGTTCATGAGAATTACCGATCTTCACCTGGTTGAAAAATCCGGCGGCAAAAGCGGCTTGATTCAAAACCCCATGTCATGAGTTTTGAAGGCTGCCACCATGAATCCCATCTCCATAATTTCTTCTGAAATGGTTCTTGTCCCGGGAATCGCCCTATTTCTCGGGCTTTTTGCAGGGTGGGCTTTTTTCAAATTCCGGCTGCTGAAAAAAATGGCTGCCCTGGAAAACACCAGCCAAACCACCTTGGCCACCCTCACGGAAACCCTGAGGGTCAGAACCCAGGAACTCTCGGAGCTTAAAGTCCTTCTCGAAAAAATCCGGGTGGACAATTCCATATTGAACCAGCAAATCACCGAACGTGAAACCCGCATGGAAGAACTTCAGAAGTCTTCCACGGAAAAAATCACCCTGCTGGAAAACATGAAAGCCCAGCTTACGGATACCTATACAGCCCTTGCCGCCCATGCCCTGGAAAAAAGCAACCAGTCCTTTATGGAACTCGCCGACGTCACCTTCTCAAAATACATGGCCTCAGCGAAAAAAGACTTTGAATTGAGCAACGAGGCCGTAAAAAATGTGGTTCTGCCGGTCAAGGACGCCTTGAACAAATATGATGAACAGATGCGGACCATGGAAAGGGAAAGGGAAAAAGCCTATGGCGGACTTTCCCAACAGGTGGTTTCCCTGCTGAACTCCCAGACCGAGCTTCAAAAGGAAACGGGAAAACTGGTCAAAGCCATGCGACTTCCCCATGTCCGGGGGAGATGGGGAGAAATCACCCTTCGTCGAACCGCGGAACTTTCAGGCATGGTGAAACACTGTGATTTTTTTGAGCAACCCACAACGGTATCGGACAACTCCATTTCCAGGCCCGACATGATGGTCTGCCTTCCCGGAGACAGGAAAGTCATCATCGACGCAAAAGTTCCCATCATTGCGTATCTGGATGCTCTGGAGGCGGACACGGATGAAAAAAGGGATAAGCTTCTGATGGATCATGCCGGGCATGTCCAAAACCACATCCGTCAGCTTGCCCAAAAAGCCTACTGGCATCAATTTGATCCGTCCCCGGAATTCGTGGTGATGTTTATTCCCGGGGAAAACTTTTTTTCAGCAGCCCTGGCCCAGAATCCCGATCTGATCGAATTCGGGGCCCAGAGAGGCGTGATCCCCGCCACCCCCACCACCTTGATCACCCTGTTGAAAACCATCTCCTTTGCCTGGCGCCAGGAAATTGCATCGGAAAATTCAAAAATCATCAGCGCCCTGGGAAAGGAACTTTACGAACGGCTCAATACCTTGGCCAAACATGTGAACCGCCTCGGAAGGGACATTGACCGAAGCGCCCAGACCTACAACCAGGTCCTGGGATCTTTTGAAAAACGCGTTTTTTCGGCAGCCCGGAAATTCAACGATCTGGGCGTAAGTCTGAAGGAGGACAAGGAACTGATGATGATCGATCCAGTGGAAACCAAGGCCAGGGAACTTTTTCACGTGGAAACCCAAGAGGAGGTATCCGGTGAAGAATAGCGCCATGTCATCAAGATTTTATCGAATCATCAGGCCCATTGTTTTTCTTCTAACCCTGAGCGCCTTTCCCTTGGGTCTCACAGGATGCATTAAAACCGGTGGGCCGGTCTCTATTTCCAAAGAACCTTTTCTGGTAAAACTGGCCTCAAACCAGCTTCCCGTGTTTTCGGACGACATGAACTACCAAGGCCTGTTGGAAACCCTTGACCGGGTCATCGCCCACCTGGAACTCATTCCCGGGGAAAGGGAGTTCGCCTTTGGAGAAGACCGGTTTAATGCCCTTCATCTGCTCAAATCCATGAAACATTTTAAGGGCTTTATTCAAACCCGACCCGCAACAGAGGAGCTGAATCGATTCATTGCCGCCCATTATCGTGTGTACCGCTCGGGGCAGGGCCAAGGCCCCAACCCGGTTCTTTTCACGGGATATTACGAGCCGGAAATCCCCGGAAGTCCGGTGGAAACACTCCGGTATCGCCACCCGGTATTGAGCCGCCCCACGGACCTTCTCGTGATTGACCCGACGTTTTTTCCCATGGAAGCTCAGAAAAAAACCCAGGTGGGCAGGCTTTCGGGAAATCGGGTGGTACCCTATGCAGACCGAAGAGAAATCGTAAGGGATGCTTCCTTTGTCCGGAAAGCCAAACCCCTGGCCTGGGTGGATGATCCCGTGTCCCTGTTTTTTCTCCAGGTCCAGGGGTCGGGCAGGGTCCTTTTTCCCAATGGAAAATTCATTCGGGTCCAGTATGACACTTCAAATGGAAGGCCCTACCGAAGCATTGGAAAATATTTGATCGACACCGGTAAAATCACCGCGTCCGAAATGTCCATGCAAGCCATCAGAGCCTATTTAAAGGATCATCCGGCTGAAATGGACGATGTCCTTGACTACAATCCGAGTTTTGTCTTTTTCAGGCAAACGGATGAGGGGCCCATGGGATGTCTGAACACAAAATTGGTTCCGGGCAGGGCCATTGCCTCGGACAGGTCTGTTTTCCCCATGCCCGCCCTGGCTTTCATAGAGACCTTGAAACCCCGTCTCGACGATCAGGGAAACATTGAAACCTGGATGCCCTTTGCCCGGTTTGTCCTGAACCAGGACACGGGGGGCGCCATTCAGGGCCCGAAACGCATTGATATTTTCTGGGGAAGCGGCCCTTATGCCGAAAAAGCAGCTGGCCACATGAAACATGACGGGTCCCTCTATTTCCTGGTTCTGGAGCCATAATCGTGGAAAAGGACCCGAACCCAACCGAATATCTCTGCCAGGTGAGTGACACGGTTTCCTGCGGAAACTGCTGCGGGCTCTATAATGTGCCGGATTCGTCCCGGGAGGCCTTGCAGGAGATGTTGGCCTACCGGTCAAAGGTTTTTATGGAAACTCCCAGAAACATGGACAGCATTTTGGCCTTCAAAGACCACATTCGGGAAAAAGAGCCGGATCAAAGGCCCATACGGGATTTTTACCATTGCCCCTACATAGGGCTGACGGGAAAAGACCATAACCGGGTGGGATGTCTTCTGCACCCTGCCGGGGAAGGGAACAAGGGGGTTGATTTAAGGGGGTTGAGTTTTTACGGCAGCATGACCTGCCATATGTATTTTTGCCCATCGGCCCGGAACCTGCCTGCCCGTTTTGCAGCCATCGTCAAAACCTTTTCGGAAAACTGGCACCAGTATGGCTTGATCATCACGGAAACCACACTTCTGACTGAGTTTTTCGGGGAATTGGAACGCCGAATCAACCGCCCGATTTCCATGGACATGTTCTCGGGCCACCCCGGCATGATCGTCCCGGTGATTGATTTTTTCAGGCTCAAAATCCGTTGGCCCTTCAGACCCAAGAGCCATGCCTATGGAACAAATTATTTTTTCAATGACGGCATCTATCCCAAACCGGAGGTGAAATATCCACCGGATTGGGACTCGAAATCAAGGTATGATATCTTTTTCAGGGAAATGGTAAGTGTTTTTTTCTCCAAAGCTGAACTCTTCCGCGGGGAAGATCTTCTGGAAGGTGTCTTTTCCCGGTTTCATGCGGCCTTTCAAGTGATACACGAAGAATAGATCCGACAAATCCCGGCAAAAAATTCCACGGCGAATGACGGATGGAATTCTTTTTCGCCGGCGAATTACAATTCGTCGTTGGTTACAAAGCGGTCTCCCTGCCAGTCCATGTCCAGGCGGTATCTTTTCAATACCAGAATACTTTCTGTCAGGACCACGGTGGCGGGATAATCCGTTCTTCTTTCGCACAGTTTGTTAAAATATTTCTCTGCTTCCTCAGCTTCGTTGAAAATCTCCCGCTTTATTTTCCGCGTATTGCCCACTCGGATCATGACTGTATACATCTTGAATTCCTTTAAATATCGATTGAAGAAATGCCCCTTGGTGTTGTTTGTTTCAGGAATGGGGGCGGATCACCGGGTTTATTCGTAGCACGTAAAATGAATTGGGCGAGAAAAAAACTCCGGTTTTTCAAAACCGGCAATTAGAATATTTTAAAAAAAGAGCAACGTCAATACATTACTGAATTAACTGTGAAACAATTTGATTGTTTTTAAAGGACCCCTTGGTTTGAACCTGCGGATGAAGCAGACCGGGGTAAACCCCGATCTGCTTTCGGGATGGATTACTTTTGACGGGGGCACATGACAGCCTTGCCTTTGCCCATCATCTCGCCTTCATGGAATCTTCCCATTCCGATGCCCAGGTCCGGGTTGATCTTTTTCATGTTAAAACGGTGTTCGAGACGTTTTTGTTCCATTTGGCCCTTTAAATCGGAAATCTGTTTCTGGAATTCAAAAGCCTTTTTACGGTCCGTATCCTTTTTGGCCATTTCACTCTGGAGTTCCAGAGATTTCTGGTAAATGTCTCTTCTCAGATCTTTTGTGGATTCGTGAAAGGCCTTTCTTTCAGCATCCACTTTTTCACGCTCTTCCTTGGTGAGATTGAGGTTCTTCATGCAACCCATTTCCCCATCCTCCATTTTCGGGCACTCCCCGGCATGCTTTTTCCCATGGATTCCCATGCCCTTCATCATGGGCGCGGGCTTCTGGGTCGTGTCCGGGGTCGCAGTCGGGGTTGTTTCCTCAGCAAAGCCCGGGGCTACAAATCCTATTACTGCCAGGGCTATGAATGTCGCAAGGGTTCCCATCCAATAACTTTTTTTCATTTTCTGTCTCCTTTTTTTGATATGACCCATTTTTTTCACCTTTGGGTCAGGGTTAAACGTTTTGATCTTCATGGTTCACAAACATGATGTTGAATTAGGATTTTGCAAGCCATGTGCCAACCAAGATCAATTCCCGGCAATAAATAAATAACAGACCGTATTCATTTTGTTTATCAGATTACGCTCCGGAAATTTTTTTAAATAATTTCCATGAAGTCTGTCTTATGATACAAAGAGGTGGATACTTTTTACCCGGAGTTAAAAAAACTCTCCCAACCTGGGTAAAAACTACCCACGGGGTTGGAGCCAGTCCCTGCTTAAACCCATGGCCAATGGGCCCAATGGCTTTGGCATTGGTTTTGCTAATTACCTTAATATGCGGGCACCCTTTTTTACAACTATGAAAACAAACCTTTTTCTACTGAGAACCCAGGC
>VMSV01000086.1 GCA_013791935.1 Desulfobacteraceae bacterium
AAATGCCGGGAAAATAAAGATTTCCGTTCTGAAAAAAATAAAGGAAATCGAAAAGGAAATTCTTTACGTTGAGAAAAAAGTTCTTTCGCCCTATATGACCAAAGATTCTCAGGATCTCATTACCAGAATGTTTGTTTCCTCCGATGGAGAGGATCCCAATGTCGCCATTTTGGAAGGAGCCAAAGCACTGATCAAATTCGGCCAGTTCGAAAGGGCTATTGAGGAACTACACCGGTTGCTGGACATTGAAACCCTCAAAACCGAAGCGGCAAAGCAAATATTGAATTGTCATCTTCTGGCGTCCAAGGCCAATTTGGCCATCGATCAGTATGACCGTTGGGTGTCGGCCGGATCTTTTGACAAAGGCCTGCTTGATAAGCTGAAAATCCAGATTCAGGACTTTTTGAAGAATACGGGAATTGATATGGAGTTCCCGGCCATATTTGATCAAAAAGACAAACAGACCATAACTGAGACCATATCCAAAAGTAATTCTGGCGGGGAAGGCGTTGAAAAAGAAGAAAGTTCGGGTTCAAAGAGGGATACTTTCTTTTTCGAGGAGGAATACGAAGAATATGATGTTCTGGCCTCCTTAAGGAAGAAAAAAAGTCCCGATGGAAAAAAAAGATGAGCCACGATTTCTTTAATTAAAATCTGATTTACGGACACTCATATCAACAAAGTACCTGGCTTTTGGAGTTTTATAATGGCAGTATTGAACATGCGTAACCGGGAGATAGAATGCAAAATCGTCTATTACGGTCCCGGAAGATGCGGAAAAACCACCAACCTGGAATATGCCTATAAAACCTATAAGAAACAAATTACAGGGGATATGGTTTCCATCAACACCGAAGGGGATCGCACCCTTTTTTTTGATTTTCTACCCATGGGTTTGGGGAAAATTAAAGGTTGTGATGTGAGGGTTCAGCTCTATACGGTTCCGGGCCAGATAAAATACTCCTCCACCCGAAAACTTGTTCTTAAAGGGGTGGACGGTTTGGTTTTTGTGGCCGATTCCCTTGAAGTTCGGCGTGAAAAGAATATGCTTTCCTTAAAAGATCTTCAGATGAATTTAAAGGAATACGGCATCAGCGTGTTTAAAATTCCCCTGGTCATGCAATATAACAAGCGGGACCTTGAGGGGGAGGGGATGCCCATCATGAGCATCGAGCAGATGGATCGGGATCTTAACCGGCAGCTTAAAGCGCCTTCCTTTGCCGCCAGCGCGGTAAACGGGGATGGGGTGGGAAAAACCTTGTCGGAATGTCTGAAATTAACCCTTTTATCCTTGCAGAGACAATTTCAATGGGCAAAATAAGCAACGGCATGACTTCCGGAGTGATGTTTTCAGGAAGCACCCTTTTTTTCGGCTTGGGCGACCTGCTGCAGCTCATCGGGGCCCATGGCAGTACCGGCGTATTGAAGATCGTGAGCAAGTACTCTCCGGAATCCGGGGAAATTTATTTTACCTCCGGCAACCCCGTGGATGCGGTTTGCGGTGATAAATCCGGTCTGGATGCCCTGTACGCCCTTTTCGGGTGGACCCATGGGGATTTTTATTTTGAAGTCAAGAATTTTCCGAATCGAAAAACCATCACTGAAGGCCGCATGCAGTTGATTTTAAACGGTCTGAAGATGCTTGACGAAGGCAAGATTGAAAAACTGGGGCCCATCACAGCCGAAGAGGAGACGCCGCTGGATTCCCTGGTGATGGGAATTCCACAGGCTCTGGTGAAAGGTCCCCTCATCGACTATATCTATGTGGTGGATGAAGAGGAATTCAACCCGGGGGATGAAATCATTGTGGAGGGAAGACACGGAAACTGGATCTGGGGAATCCTCGAGGGCAATGTCCAGATTTCCAAGGAATCGCCCCAGGGACGGGTCAACATTCTTCGGGTGGGCCGAGGGTCCTATGTGGGAAGCATTACTTCCTTTCTTCTGGGGGGCTCCATCCGGTCCGCAACGGCCACCGCAAGGGACAAAGTCCTTTTAGGGGTTCTGGACTCCCACCGACTATCCATGGAATTCGGCAGTATGCCCACGGAACTCAAAAGCATCTTCATCAGTCTGGACAGGCGACTCAAGGAAGTCACTCAGCTTGCCGTGGACTACTATTTCAACAATGATCCGATTCCGGCCGTCAAAAAGCTCGGCATGACTATGGTGGAGGATATTAATCAGGAAAAAGTTTATACCATAAAACAAGGAAGGGCATGGATCGTAAGAAAAATGCTGGGAACGGAAATTCTCATTTCCAATCTCTTCCCCGGAGATTTTCTCGGGCAGATTCCCTTCTTGGATGGGAATCCCGATCCTCTCACCACATTCATTTACGGTTCTGCCAACCTGGTTCTGGAGGAAAACAACAGCGACCAGATCCTCTCTAAATTCAACCGACTTTCACCGATGTTCAAAAACATCATCGACAATACTGCGGCCTATGTTACGGCCACAACTGCAATGGTATGCGGATTCAAGCACAAGCATTTGACGAACCGAACCTATAAACAGGGCTGAAGGTGTTATCCATGATCCAAGAAAGACGACGATATCTACGCATCGATTCCCATAACCTCGTGTTTCTCTCCTTAAGGGAAAAAGAAGAAGTCATTCAGCAGGGTATGGGCCGGACTTTAAATGTTTCAGAATCAGGCATACGCCTGGAAACCCGGTTTTTAATCAAACCTGCCCAGAAAATATGGCTGACCATCGGTTTTAATGACGAGACCGTGGACATCCAGGGAGAGCTGGTCTATTACATCAGCGGCACGTCCGATCAGCATTACGGTGTTAAATTTCACGAAATGGATCCTGATGTCCGTGAAGTCCTAAAAAAATACATTTTAAATTTCAACAAAATTGAAAATCAAATCAATTAAACAACATTTTAGCCCTGGAAAGGAAGATCGCATTATGACTGCTGCAGTAACGGAAACCCATTTCCCGGATCTAAAATTGATCATGCGGGGAAAAGTAAGGGATGTTTATGATCTTGGTGAATCCATTCTCATGGTGGCCACGGATCGAATATCAGCCTTTGATGTGGTGCTTCCCAATCCGGTTCCAGGAAAGGGAAAAATCCTGAACCAGATTTCCCTGTACTGGTTTGACCAGACCCAATCCATTCTCCCCAACCATGTGATTACAGCGGATGTGAAGGAGTTTCCCGCGGAATGCCTAAAATACCGGGATGTTCTTGAGGGGAGAAGCATGGTGGTGAAAAAAACAAAGCCCCTGGCCATTGAATGCGTGGTGAGAGGCTATCTTTCCGGGTCGGGATGGAAGTCTTATCAGGAAAACGGAACGGTCTGCGGGATTCAGCTTCCTTCAGGGCTGGTGGAATCTTCCAAACTTCCCGAAGCCATTTTCACGCCGTCCACCAAGGCGGAAAAAGGCGAACATGACATGAATATTGATTTTGAGACGGCAAAAGGGATTGTGGGAAGTGAAATAGCGGAGAAGGTCCGTGATTACAGCTTGGCCATCTATGCAAAAGGCTCGGAGATCGCTGAAAAAAAGGGGATTATCATTGCCGACACGAAATTTGAATTCGGCGTGATCAACAACCAAATCATTCTCATTGATGAAGTCCTCACACCGGATTCCTCAAGATTCTGGCCAAAGGAATCCTACCGGGAAGGCAAGTCCCAAAAGAGTTACGACAAACAGTATCTGCGGGATTACCTCCTTTCCATCGCCTGGAATCAGACTCCGCCGGGGCCGGTCCTGCCGGATGAAATCATTGAGAGTACTCGGAACAAATATCTGGAAGCGTTGAATCAACTCACGGGCAGCAAGTATGAAATTTAAAATGGAAATGATAAATCCGGAGGACATTGATTCTACGGATTTATCATTCCAAATCACCACCCGTGAGGATCCGGATGATCTGATGGCCTCCATCAGAGCCATCGGCGTCATCAACCCTCCCCTCCTGTGGCAAGAAGATCACGGGCGCCGGATCATTGTGTGTGGCCGCCGCCGCATCGCCGCATGCTTTAAAGCCGGAATGGCTTCCGTGGAATGCAGAATAGCAGAGGAAGCGAACCGGCTGAAATGTGTCAAAACCGCCATCAGTGATAACGCCTTTCAGCGTCAACTGAATTGGGTAGAGATTTCCCGGGCCTTGAACAGGCTGATGCAGGAAATCCGGGATAAAGATCAGGTCCTGTCGATGCTTCCGGATCTGGGCCTTCCGGAAGGAAAAGATATTCTGGATAAGGCGATCCGCATCGCCCATTTTACCCAGCCCATTCAGGATGGACTGATTTCAGGGCAGATTCCATTTGCCATGGCCCTGGAATTGGGGGGGCTTGAACCTGAAACCGGAAGCTTTTTGGCGAACCTGTTTCAACAGTTAACCCTGAGTTTGAACAAGCAGAGAGAAATTCTGGAATGGGCCGTGGAAATCGCTGCTCGTGAATCTAAAACCCCCATGGATATCCTTCTGGAAAACGGGATTCAGGGAGTCATAAAAAACCCGGATTGGGATCGGAACCAGAAGGGGACTGCCCTACGGAAACATCTCAGAACCAGGCGTTATCCTTGGATTCAAAAAGCGGAAACCCTGTTCCAGGAGGGAATGAAATCCCTGAAAATTCCTCCAGGGATCAGATTGTCTCCCCCCAAGGATTTTGAAAGTGACCGTTATGCCTTTCAAATTGAATTTAAAAAACAGAGCCAGCTGGCTTCACGCCTGAAAACCCTGGAACGCCTGTCTGAAGCCCAAGCCTTAAAGGATCTTCTTGACGGGCTGGATCTTGATTCGCCCCCGGCTCATGCCCCCTCTTCTTTTAGATCAAAAGCGGTAAAATGAACTTTCCCGTTAAACAGATCTTTGTGGATCAGGCCGTAGCGTCCCTTCCCGAGACCCTTCGGCTCACGGAAGGTGCGGTTGTTCCCGTGGAAGTCATTGATGATGTCAAGGCTTTGTATGGCATCCTCATGAATACCCCTGATCCCGTGGAGGCCGGAAAGAAAATCCTCTTTCTCACGAAAAACAAGGGCGCGTTCATTAAAAAATGTCCGGGAACAAAATACTATAACTGCTGCGGGTATATGATCCTTCATGTGGGAACCTTCTGCCACATGGATTGCTCCTACTGCATTCTCCAGTCCTATTTCCATCCGCCGGTTCTGCAATATTTCGTCAACCGGCAGGAGATGCTTGCCGAACTTCAGGAGGAATTTCAAAAAGGAAAAATCCAAAGGATCGGCACGGGTGAATTCACGGACAGCCTCATCTGGGAACCCTTCTCCAAAATCACGGAGGAACTGGTGCCGAGGTTTGCAGCCCAGTCCACGGCGGTTCTGGAGTTGAAAACCAAAACCGTTGAAATCCAGAACCTTCATCAATATGACCATAATCGCAAGACCATTCTGGCCTGGTCCTTGAACACCCCTCGCATCATTCATTCTGAGGAGCGGAACACCACTTCCCTTGGAGAGCGCCTTGCAGCCGCAAAAACCTGTGAAGCCATGGGCTATCCCCTGGCCTTCCATTTTGATCCCATTGTCCTTTATGAGGGATGTGAAGCTGAATACCGGGAGGTGATCGAGACGCTTTTTTCAGCCGTGTCCCCGGATTCCATTGTCTGGATCAGCCTGGGCACGTTCCGGTTCATGCCCGATCTCAAATCCATTGTTCAAAAGCGGTTTTCGGAGTCCAAAATTCCCTATGGCGAATTCATCACCGGCCTGGACAATAAGATGCGGTATTTCAAGCCCCTTCGCATGGCATTTTACCGGAAAATGGTCCAATGGATCCGCGAGGCAGCCCCTCGGGTTTTGATCTATTACTGCATGGAAGATGACGAGGTTTGGAGCAAAACCATGGGGTTCACCCCGGCGGAGAAGGGCGGCTTGCCTGCCATGCTGGACCGGAGCGCCATGGATCATTGCGGGTTGGATGTGTTGTGAGTTTTAGGGGGGATCATCAGAATGGTAGCCATAGGCGGTTTCCGCATCATTCACACCCCCGGCCATGGCGCTTTGAATCATTTTAGGGAAACAATATGCTCTGACATAATCTTCTCAATCTGCTGATCCTTCTCCTGCCAAACTTGATTAACCCATTTTTGAATTTTATCCCGAAAACCGGCGTCTTCCTCATAACTTCTGCCAACGACATTCCCGGGAACAGGCAGGCTCTTCACGCGAACAGTGATGCAGGGGATTTTTCCGGTCAATAAATCCCAAAATTTCACAGGAGGTTCATTTTCCGGATAAACGATGGTAACGTCTAATACTTCTGATAAATAATCTCCCATACTGGAAAAAACCAGGGAAATGCCCCCTGCTTTGGGGATAAGGAGGTGGTGGTATGGGGAGTTTTGATTTTTATGTTTATGAAAAGTAAACCGCGTGCCCTCTAAAAAATTCATGACGCTTACCGGGAAACTTTTGAATTTTTCACATGATTTTCGAGTGGCTTCCACGTCCTTGCCCCGGAGCTCGGGATGTTTCTCCAGAAACGCTTTGGAATATCGTTTTAGAAAAGGGAAATCCAATGCCCACCAGGCGATTCCCAGCATGGGAACCCAGATGAGTTCTTGTTTCAGGAAAAACTTGAGAAAGGGAATATGACGTTTAAAGATATGTTGAAGCACGAAGATATCGACCCAGGAACGGTGATTGCTCACCACCAGGTAGGATTTTCTGGGCAAAAGGTGTTCAACGCCCTGAATATCCCATTTGACCCTATGGATTTTTTCAAAAGCAAAACTGTTCCCTTCAACCCATGCTTCTGCAATGAGGACCAGAAGCCGTGAAATTTGGCGTCTTATTCCTCCCACAGGGATAATGAATTTGAGTAAGGCAAATATGAACAATATGGTACACCACCATATCGTGTTGAGGCCGAATAGCAATAGGGTAAATCCCCCCAGCAGATGGGAGGGTAATGAATTCAACATGGCAAATTTTTCCTGATCATAAGATGTTTAGAACATGGGCGGGAATTTAACAGCGGATATGGGGATTGTAAAGCATATCTTTTACCATTGGCGAGATTTTAGGCCTCATGCGCATGCAATGCTTTTAAAAACATCAGTTCACCTCCAATCCATCCGTCAAAGGAAGAGGGGGAGGTTAAATATGACCATGGGTTAAATATGACCGCATTTATCGAGGAATAAATGACCGACCTTCCCTTGACAAAAGAGGAATTATTCAGAAAAACCAGAAGGATAGGGTGGACCATGCCAAGGTCGAGGTTGTGGCACGAATATTGATATTCTTTTTAAAGATAACCCTCGGATTATGACAGACTCAAAGCTGATTATGGCCGAAAACAATAAACTCCAAAAGGAGATCAGCTATATGAACGTCCTCCATATCTATCCTAAATTTCCCGATACTTTCTGGTCTTTCACCTATGCCTTGAGCTTTATCGGAAAAAAAGCGGCTTTTCCGCCACTGGGCCTGCTTACCGTAGCGTCCCTGTTGCCGGAAAAATGGTCCAAACGCCTTGTGGACGTGAATGTGAACCCTCTCACGGATAAAGACCTCTTGTGGGCGGATATGGCGTTTGTGGGTGGAATGGCCATTCAGCGTAAATCCGCCAGGCAAATCATTGCCCGTTGCCTTGCCATGAATTTAAAAGTTGTTGCCGGAGGACCGCTTTTTACATCCGAACCTGAGGAGTATCCAGAGGTGGACCATCTGGTTCTGGATGAGGCGGAAATCACGCTCCCTCTTTTTCTGATCGACCTTGAAAACGGTAACCCCCAAAAGATCTACAGGGCTTCGGGCTTCTGTGACCTTTCCGCCACCCCGAAACCCATGTGGAACCTTATTAAAACAAAAAAATATGCGTCCGTGAATGTTCAGTTTTCCAGGGGATGCCCGTTTGACTGCGAATTCTGCAATGTGACCACGCTCTTCGGCCACCGGCCGCGCTTGAAAACCGGTCAGCAGGTGATTGGGGAGCTGGATCAAATTTATGCTTCCGGATGGCGCGGCAGCATCTTTTTCGTGGACGATAATTTTATCGGAAACAAGGGGTTTCTTAAAACCCAATTGCTTCCCGCCTTGATTGAATGGCGCAAGAATAAAAAGGGGTGCATTTTTTTCACGGAAGCCTCCATCAATCTTGCCGATGATCCGGTGCTTCTGGACATGATGGTTGCCGCGGGTTTCGATTCGGTATTCATCGGCATCGAGTCACCGGATGAGGTTAGCCTTACGGAATGCCATAAAACCCAGAACAAAAACCGCGACCTGCTTGAAAGTGTGGGGATCATCCAGCGTTCGGGGTTGCAGGTGATGGGCGGTTTTATTGTGGGGTTTGACAGCGACGGGCCGTCTATTTTCCAGCGCCAGATCGATTTCATTCAAAAAAGCGGCATTGTCACGGCCATGGTCGGAATGCTCCAGGCCCCGCCGGGGACTCGTTTATTTGACCGGCTTAAAAGGGAAAGCCGGGTGATGGATATTTTTTCCGGGGACAATGTGGATGGCACCACCAATATCATTCCACAAATGGGCATGGACAAACTTTTGGCCGGGTATCAATCGATTATGAAACATATTTATGCCCCGAAGCATTACTACCAGCGCGTCAGAACCTTGTTGAAGGAACTCAAGGTCCCTCAAATCAACCACCCCATCAACTTCCAGCGGTTTCTTTCCATTTTTCGGTCCGCGTTCCGCCTTGGTATTTTGGGGAAGGAGCGGTTTCAGTACTGGCAGCTGATTTGCTGGACCCTGGTCCGCAGGCCAAGACTGTTACCCGTGGCCATAACCCTGGCCATCTATGGCCGTCATTACCGGAAGATCTGCGATTTATATATTCTTTAAGGCGCAAGGCGATGAAAGGACAAGAGACAAGCTATGGGAATTACCCTGCCGAAAACAAAGATTGTCTGCACCATCGGACCAGCCAGTGAGTCCCCTGAGACCATTCGGGAGCTGATTTTAAGCGGTATGGGTGTGGCCCGGTTGAATTTTTCCCATGGAACCCACTTGGAGCATGAGAAAAAAATTCGCATGATTCGAACCATAGCCGAAGATCTGGGCAAACCCGTTGCCATATTACAGGACCTGGGTGGTCCCAAAATCCGGGTGGGGTATATCCCTGATCCGGGAGTTCTTTTGGAAACGGGCCAGGACGTGATTCTGACCACCCGGGCCGTTGAAGGGTCCAGGCAGCGAATTTCCGTTTCCTACCCTCTTTTAAACGAAGATGTCAAAACCGGGGATCGTATCCTTCTGGCGGATGGATTTCTCGAACTCCGGGTGCGTTCGGTGACCGGATCTGAAATCCTTTGCGAGGTTATCACAGGTGGAGTGCTCACCTCTCACAAAGGGATCAATCTGCCCACCGGAACCCTTCGAGTGCCTTCCATGACGGAGAAAGACCGCGTGGATCTGGCCTTTGGCCTTTCCCATGATGTGGATTATATCGGGTTGTCCTTTGTTCGGTCCGCTTCGGACATTCAACACCTGAAAGAACTCATTCGTCTGGAAAACAAGGACACGCCGGTCATCGCCAAAATTGAAACCCATGAGGCGATCGATCATTATGAAGAGATTCTGGATGCGGCGGATGCCATCATGGTGGCCCGGGGAGACATGGGGGTGGAAATTCCCCTGGAGGAAGTTCCCACCATCCAGAAGCAATTGATTCAAAAAGCAAATGCCCGGGGAAAGCCGGTCATTACTGCCACCCAGATGCTGCGATCCATGGTGGATGCTCCCCGCCCCACCCGGGCCGAGGCTTCGGATGTGGCCAACGCCGTTCTGGATGGAACCGATGCCGTCATGCTTTCGGAAGAAACAGCCTCGGGTAATTATCCTGTGGAGGCGGTCCGGTTTATGGTTCGCATTGTTGCCCAAGCAGAAAAAACCTACCCGCCGGATCAGTATCTTCAAATGATTCCGAAAAATGATATTTCGGAATCTGTAACCTATGCGGTATGTGTATTGGCTGGCCATCTGGGAGCGGCCGCCATTCTGGCCCCCACCCAGTCCGGTCGCACGGCCATGCTTATCTCGCGGCTCAGGCCCAACCAGCCGATCATTGGGTTTACTTCCAACCCGAAAACCTTGAGACGGCTTTCCCTGTTCCGTGGCGTTTATCCCCGTTTGATTGAGGATCCCAAGGATACGGAGGATATCATTGAAATCGCCGTAAAACGCGCTGTTGAAACAGGAGATATGGCTGAAGGGGCATTGGCGGTCATCACGGCGGGACATCCTCTGTGGTCAGCTGGTATGACCAATATGATTCAGGTAATAAAATGTTGCTGATTCCGTTTCGCATTCAAGCGGCACTTTCGTTAGCTGCGTCGAAGGCTCATAGAGGCCAAGCCGGGAGATAAGGTAAATCCTATGCTGCCAGGATCTCCTGCAATTTCTTTGACATCAACCTAAGAGAGAACGGTTTCTGAACAAATCCTTGAGCGCCTGCGTCCAGAATTTCCTGAGCCGGACCTTCAATGGAATAGCCGCTGCACACGATGACTTTCAGGTTCGGGCGGTCTTTCATGAGAAAATGATAAACCTCTTTCCCATTCATGTCAGGCAACAGAATATCCAGGATGGCCAGGTCGATGGCGCCATGAAAGGTTTTGGAAACAGCCAAAGCTTCTCCCCCGGTCCTGGCCTTTAGAACGAAGTAGCCCAGGCGCGTCAATAATGCGTGAATCACATCCATGACCAGCGGCTCATCTTCAATCAAGAGAATGGTGCCGGTTGTCTTCTGCGGCATGGCCTTTGGCATATTCTCCCATTTTTCATCACCCTCGGCAATGGCAGGAAGGTAAATATGAACCACTGTCCCTCTGTTCAGTTGTGACTCCATGGAAATCCAGCCATTGTGGTTTTTTACAATCCCATAGGCAGCAGCCAAACCAAGTCCGCGACCCTGCATTTTGGTGGTAAAAAAAGGTTCGAATACCCGCTTCCTTGTCTCTTCATCCATGCCTTTGCCGTTGTCTTCTATTTTGAGGTCAACATAATCCCCGGGATTCAGTCCCGAAAAGTCAGCAGCTTTTTCCCGGCTTATTTTTACGTTTTCGCATGAGATCTTGATACAACCTTCTTCTTCCATGGCCTCTGACGCGTTGGCCAACAGGGCGGACAATACCATTTGAATCTGGGTTGAATCAACTCTGGTTTCCCAAACGTCTCGGGAAAGTTCAGCCTCAATACGAACGGAAGATTTAAGGGTGTGATTGAGCAAGGGAAGCGTTTCCCTTATGAAGTGATTCAATGTAATGTTTTCGGCCTGATATTTGCCGCCTCTGGCATAGGCCAGCAATTGACTGGTCAATTGGGTCATTTTAAAAGCCGCGTGTTGCATGTCATCCATGCGCTTGGCAAAGTTTCCATCACTGGGTTCATCCATGTCAAGAAATTCAAGGTTTCCGATGATCACGTGCAGGGCATTGTTAAATTGATGGGCAATTCCGCCGGCCAGGGTGGCGATGGCTTCCATTTTCTGAGATACGCGCAGCTGGGCTTCAAGCTTCTGCCTGATTTGCTCTGCTTGCTTTCGCTCCGTAATGTCCCGGATATTGCATTGAATCACCTGCTTGCAGGCGACCTGATAGACATTGCTGACAAACTCTACGTCAACATGCCTTCTGTCCTTGGTTTCAAGGGGTAAATGCTCGTAACGGACATATCCCTTTTCCTGTAATTGACTGAATATCCTTCGACTTTCCCGAATATCCCGGAAGGGACCGATCTCCCAGAGTTTTTTGCCCAGGAATTCATCGTGAGAATAGGCCAGCATTTCTAATAGAAATGGATTTACGTCGTCGATCTGCCCGGTGGCAGCATCCAGGATCAGGATACCATCCCGGGCTGTTTCAAAAAGCCGATGGTATCTCATTTCAGAGGCCTGCAGCGCCTCGCCTGTTCCAGTGGAATCCTGGTTTTTCTTTTCAAAAGTTTTTAGAGGTGGTTTTTGGTCCATGTTAACTTCTCCCCTGCCAATTCCATTGAAAGAAGATAAGGGATTTTAGGTTCAGTTTTTTAAGCATTTTCTGTGGGATTCAACTCCTTGGGTTCAACGTACTTCAGGCTAAATGGATTGGCTTTGCTCTGCCCCACATGCAGGCCTGGCCGGTCATCACTATAATGGCTATTAAAGCGGGATATGCTGCTGATGTTCGGAGTTTCTATTAATTTGCATTTGCGCATGGTTTCACTCAAATCGCCCGGAGAAAACGGTTTGAACAACCAGCCGTCAACGATTCCGGTGTTCATATACCCGGCCACATCACCACATGCAAGTCCGGTCATGAGGATTACTTTTGTATTCTGTGAAGTATCCTTGATCTGTTTGGATAGTGTGTACCCGTCGATATCCGGCATTTCCAGGCCGGATACCAAAAGATCATACCTGTATTTACGGATACAGTCCTTGGCCGCAGCACCGGAATTGACCGCATGAACCAAGAAGCCAAGAGATTCGAGCATACGGCATGCTACTGCGACTGCGGTATGATCATCATCAACGAGCAGGACTCGTTCGGCCCCTGACTTAACCAGCATTAATGTATTTTGGATGGGTTGAACCGTTTTTTGATTGATTGAAATGGACGACATTTTCCCTCCTGTAGGTTTGTTGTTTGATATTGGTGTGTAATGATCACTTGATGGCTTATTTTTTTTTCATTGAATAAAACAGGAGCCCGCCGCCACCGGCAATTGCCCCCAGACCGACCCAGACCGGTATGTTGACTGTCTGCTTTTCCGCAACCGACATTTCAATCGGGCCCAGTTTGATATCGTGAGTCTCTTTGGTGTAGCTGAACTTGCCGTATAAAATTCCCGCAAAACCGGCAACAACCAGTACGATGGCCATGATTTTAACCGAATCCATTGGTTTCTCCTTCTGATTTCATAGTCGAAATTTTGAAACGCTCAATTTAGGTTTGAGTGCCTTTGGATAAAGATTGAATTCCAGTCGTTCGACGCTATCTTCCCACACGAATCCCTGAAATGGACCCAATGACCCCGAACACGCTTAATAGCCACAAAACCACAACAATCACCACCACGACATTTAAGATACTTTTGATTTTTCGATCCATGGGAATGTAGTTGTTGACCAGCCAAAGAATCAGTCCGACCACCACCAGAATAATTATTAAATTGATCAAAGGCATTTTCTTCTCCTCTCCTTCCTGAAATTGGACGGCATGCCAAGATAAAAAGAAGCAAGCGCCAGCCGATTTGAATTTTCAGTTGCCATGGCTTTGTTTTTCGAGGCCTGCATCTCAATTTAAATGCGCCCGATTAATAGAAGCACCAGCACAATCAAAAGTACCAGTCCCAACCCGCCGCTGGGATAATAGCCCCATGCCTTGCTGTGGGGCCATGTGGGAAGCGCCCCTACCAATAACAGAATCAATAGAATAAGAAGTATTGTTCCTAACATGTTGTCCTTCCTTCCCGCCGAAAGTTCGGCATAAGGTTACCTTCTCTTGATCTCACCTAATTTAGGTCAACCTATTTCACAATCAGATTATTCTTCACAGCTGTCACGCCATCGACGCTCCTGGCAATCTGACCCGCTTTTTCCAAGGCTTTTTGAGAATCCACAAAACCGCTCAATTGAACCGTGTCCTTGAAAGTGACCACGCTAATCTGAAATAATTTTAATAATTCATCATCTGCAAGCTTGGCCTTCACCTTGGCCGTGATCACCGAATTGTCGACATACTCTCCCACACTTTCTTGTTTTCGAGTGGACGCACAGGCGACAAAGGCGGTGAGCATCACCAGAATCACTAAATAATTTACAAAAGCAAAATTGTTTTTCTTTTTCATAGTCATTTCCTCTTTTCATAAAATTGTTGAATACAGGGTTTTTGAACGAAAACTCCTTTAATAACCCGTTTCGAGAATTATTGTTTATCAGATATGATTAAAGGCCTGATTAAAGTCAGGATCATACAGATTGTAAAGCAAAGGTCCTGCCAACTGGTTTGTTATCAGAATTAACATGATATTATGATATAAATTCAGTTTAATAAAAATCATTTGTGAAAATTTAAATGGATTGAGAAAGTGATTTGCCCTCAGCATTTGGTGGAACCTCTGAATGTTGAGGGCAAGTAGTGCAGAAATAAAAAATGCCTTGCAGGTGTTAAGCTTGCCGAGCATTTTTTATTTCATGTTGTTTATCAGAAGGCTATTTCTTTTTGCATTCTTTTTGCCCTGCGAAAGGCTTGAATCCTTTTGTAAAACTCAATTTTTGTCTCGGTTTTGTCATTACCACCGACCTCCTTGACCTTTCCCTTTGCCTGGTGCATCTTGCCTTCTGCGTCATTTTTTGTGCTTGATTTCATGGTACTGCTCCTTTATGGGATGCTATTATTTCACGATGATTTCAAAAAGCGCCCGCATATTCGCCTTTGCTTCTTTTGAGTAAAGTTCTTTAGGGGCAGCCTCGTGCATTGCCGGATTTGCCTCTCCATAACCAATGACGGATATCCTCAAAAGCAAGAATGATGATTTTCGCCTCTTATTAACGGTTAAATTCACTTTTCTACTTGTCTTTCCTTGGAATCCGGAACACCCGGGACCTTATTCAAAATATTTTCTGAACCCGATTCTCCACAACATAGGATTTTCCTTTCGACAAGAATTCTTCATTTTCATGGTCTCCCATGGTTATTTTTTTCATCCGGAGTAAATGCTCGGTCATTTTTCGTTCCAATTCTTTTCTATTTTCAGAAAGTTCATTCTGAAAAGCCATGGCCAAGGCATCATCCGGCTCTTTTTTGGCAAGCTCGATTTTCAGGCAAAGCTCTTTTTCGTATAGGGTGTACCTAATGTCTTCCGTGGTCTTGATAAAGGCTTCCTGTTCTGTATTGAGTTTTTCCAGGGTTTCGGGATACAAATACCTGCCATACTCTGGATACTTGCCGACTTTCCCGAATTTCCCCGTTTCATGAAAGCCGTATCGCATCATGGTCTTGCCGTATTCCATGATTTCATCAGGATCCTGCCCCCAACCCCCCCCGTATCCTTTCCTCTGACGGCCAAAGATGAGTTCCTGGCCCAGGAGCGTTGAGGTCAATATGAAAGGAAAAACCTTTGCCAGTATTTCCGATACTTTATTCATAATGTTTGCTCCCATGGCCTGATCTCCTTTCTATGCATTGCCTGGAAAAGGAATCCATTGTCTTGCTCCTTTATGTTTGGTCCAATCCTTGGCGTAAATTACCTTCTCATCCATGTTTTCACCCTGTTTGGCCTTATCGTTTATTCTTAATACAATTTATTCAATCAGTCACAAAACCCCGAGCTTTAAATCTCGGGAAGTAATGGCTACCCGTAGCAAAAAAAATTATGCAGGTTTTTTTATGCCTTTCGGATGGAAAACGCTATGGAATCTCATTTCAAAGGGCACTTTGAGAAGGTTCGCCGTCCCCCGGATCACCTTGAAATTCTCCGATTTCATATGGTGTTGAAGGTTTTCCCGGGTATCCCATTCCTCAAGAAGCAGGAGGTCATCTTCATCCTCCAAATTCTGGCAAAAGTCGCAGCGTCCGCATCCCTTTTCCGTCCTTATGGAACCGGCCAGGCAAGTCATGGCCTGAGACAGTTCCTTGCGCTTCTCAGGAAAGACCTTCATTCTAATGATGAGCAGGATCATGGAAATGGGAGTTGCAAGGGGCCTGCCAACCAGCGGGATAGAAGATTAAATTAGAATAGTATTGTTAAATCAGAGAGTTTGACGGATTGAATCAAACATGGCAGGGGGTAAACAGGGAAATCAACCTCAGGATTTGGCGGAACCTCAATATGTGGAGGATAGCATTGAGGCGATGCACATGGGCTATTTCAACTCCTGCCCGCGTGGCCTCTCGATCCCGAGCTTATGCATTCTTGCTCTCAAGGTGCTCGGATGGATCCCCAGGATTTCGGCGGCGCCGCCCTTTCCTTCGATGCGCCATTTGTTTTCCGAAAGGGTTTTCAGAATTTGGTTCCGCTCGGTTTCTTCCAGGGTTTTTACAGTGGACGCCAGGGGAATGGATAAAGTTTCAAGCTTCTCAGACAGCCTGAAAACAGTCCCTTGACATAGAATCACGGACCGCTCCATGATGCTTTGCAGTTCCCGTATGTTTCCCGGCCAGGAATAATCCTGAAGCGCCTTCATGGTTTCCTTTGAAACCGATGTAAACTGTTTCCCCAGTTTCCTGGCAAACCGCTCGATAAATGTTTGGGCCAACAGCGGAATATCCTTTGAACGCTGGCGCAGGGGAGGAACCGTGATGGGGAAAACATTGAGGCGATAGAAAAGGTCCTCGCGGAACCGACCCTTTTTGACTTCTTCCTCCAGGTTCCGATTGGTGGTTGCAATGACCCGGACATCGACTTTGATGGTATGGGAAGAGCCTAAACGCTCAAACTCATGATGCTGAATGACCCTCAGCAGTTTGGCTTGCATCTCCAGCGGAAGTTCCCCGATCTCATCCAGGCATATGGTGGAACCATCGGCGATTTCAAAACGGCCGATCTGCCGTTTATCGGCCCCGGTAAAGGCCCCCTTCTCCCTTCCGAACAGTTCACTCTCAATCAAATTGTTCGGAAGCGCCCCGCAGTTCACGGTGATCATGGGACGTTTTTTTCGCGAACTCATGTTGTGGATGGCGGCAGCGATCAGTTCCTTTCCCGTGCCGGTCTCTCCGAGAATCAGGACCGTTGTGTCCATGGGCGCAACCTGCTCCGCACGAAAAAGCACGTATTTCAGGCCATCGCTTTCTCCGATAATATGACCGGATTGATGCCTCATTTTGATCTCCTCGCGGAAATAAAAATTTTCGGCTTCCAGCTGGTCTTTCAGCAGTTGGAGTTCGGAAAGCGTCACCCGAAGTTCACTTGTGGCTTCCGCCACGCGTTGTTCCATTTCGGTGTGAGATCTTTGTAAAGCTTCCGTCATCCTTTTGCGTTCGGTGATATCCCGGATGTGACACTGAATCACTTTCTGATCCATCACCCGGAAGGTATTGCTGACAAATTCCACCGACATGAGCCGCCCGTCTTTTGTTTCCAGAGGTAAATCCTCGTAGCGGACATATCCGTTGGTCTGAAGCTTGCCAAAGGCGGATTTGGATGCCAAAACATCTTTAAACGCGCCGATTTCCCAAAGTTTTTTTCCTAAAAGGGTCTCGCGGGAATAACCCAGCATTTCAATCAGAAATGGGTTCATATCCACGATGCGGCCTGTTTCCTCATGGAGGATCATTATACCGTCCCGGGCGGTTTCAAAGAGACTGCGGAAGCGTGTTTCAGATATTTTCAAGGCCTCATCCAAGCGCTTTTGCTCGGTAATATCGTTTCCGATGGCAAGATTTCCGATGAGCTGGCCATTGGCATCCTTAAGGGCTTTGTTTCTCCAGGAAATCCAGACCCGTTTTCCGTTTTTAAGTATGTTTTCATTAATATTTTCCTGGAAGCCATCCGGGTTCCTGATGATATCATCCACCATTACTTCCATATTTTTTCCGGTGCTTTCCGTTTGAGGAACCAGGATTTTCACATGCTTTCCAAGAACTTCGTCTAAGCCATACCCGAAGAATTCCTGCGCGCACTCATTAAAAAACTTAATGGTACCGTTTTGATCAAACCGGATAATGATGCTGTTCGCATTCACAAGAAGTTCCTTGTATCTCTCCTTGCTTATCTTAAGATCCGCTTCGATCTGCTTGCGCCGGCTGATGTCGATGACGATGGCGCGGCACTCCTCTCCGGAAAGGGCGGCCACGGCCTCTATTCGTACGTAAAACGGTTGTCCTTCCCTGATGAGCAAGACTTCACAGGTCTGCTGTTCCCGACCTGCAAAGACGTCCCTGAGATAGACGCCGAAAAGGGGACGGTCCTCGTCGGTAACAAAGGCATCGAAGCGCCGCTTCACCAACCGGGAACGGTCTGTGCCGAGAAGCAGGGCCCCGGTGAAGTTGACCTGGAGGATCGCCGCGCTCCGGTCAAAAGTAAAATACCCCACCGGAGCGAAATCATAAAGGTCGGCATATTTCGCCAGCCCGGCTTCGACCTCGTCCCTTGCCTGCCGCAACTCCTCATTCTGGATTTCCAGTTCAATCTGGTGCACCTGCAGTTCGTGTAAAAGACGCTGGGTATCCTGCGGCGGATCAGAAGGTTCCATCTTTTCCAGGCGGGCCTCTGCCTGACTGCGCAGACTGCCGGTACCCCGGACGGATTCTCTGCTTTTTTTCATGTTTTATCCTGGCTCTTTTTTTCGTTCTTCAAGGTTTTTCTCCGGCTTTCAAGAGATTTCCGGTGGGAGAGCACCTCTGCCTGAAGCGCCTTGTTGGCTTCGGCCAGCTCAGCGGTACGCTCGGCAACCCTTATTTCCAGTTCCTCTTGGGTCTTCCGCAACCGGGCTTCCAGTGTTTTGGCTGCTGTGATATCGGAAAGAGTGATCACCACACCGTCAATCACATTGTTCTGGGTGCGGTAAGGCATGATGCGCGCCGAAAACCAGCCCCCGTCCGTGGTGGCAATCTCTTTTTCCCTGTAAGCAAGCTTTTGCAGCACTTCCCCGGCATCTTCGGTGAGCGTCGGGTAAATCAGGGTGGAAGCGATATCGGTAATGGGACGGCCGATATCCCCTGGAATCAGCTTGATGATCTTTGCAGCCTGGGTGGTGAATCGGCGCACATTGAGGTTGTTGTCCAGAAAGATGGTGGCGATGTCCGTGCTGTTGAGGAGGTTCTTCATGTCATTGCTCACCCGGGACAGCTCATCCACCCGGATCTGCAGCTCGGCGTTAACGGTCTGCAGCTCTTCATTGAGAGACTGCATTTCTTCTTTGGAGGTGGTCAGTTCCTCGTTGGTGGACTGCAATTCCTCGTTGGCGGACTGCAGTTCCTCGTTGGAGGATTTGAGTTCTTCTTGGGAGGTCTGCATTTCCTCTCGCACCATCCGTACTTCCTCCTGGGCCTGCCTGAATTTTTGCTCCCATTCCGCAACCTGCTTGCTTTTCTTCTTTGAAGCCGGCACTTGTGTTTCCTGTGGAGCTGGCGCGTCGGCAAAAGCAATGATCATCATCCCCATCAACGCCTCGGGTTCCTTTATCGCACGAATGGTGATATCCACGGGTTGCGTTTTACCATCCGCCGCTGCCAGGGCTCCCTGGATGTTCACGGGAACTTTTTCCACAAGGGCATTCTTGAAAGCAAGGGCCAATTCGGAACGCATTCCCTCGCGAATCATGGCAAAAATATTCCAGTTGGCTTTGCCGGCTGCCGGTTCCAGATATTTGCCCGTCCGGCCGCTGATGTAAAGGATGTCGCCGGTGGAATTCACCAGAACCGTGGCCGGGGCAACATGTTGCAAGATGAGTTGATCCACCAGGGTTTGAAAATTGACCGGTGCTTTAGAAGGCGCCGAATTAATCAAAGCCGCGGGCACTGCAGGGGTAAACGTGGGGGGAAAATGAAGCGGTTCCGTGCGCGTAGCATTTTCTCTCCTTTTAAAAAGCCTGGCCTTGCCGTCGACGGGGGTGAACAGGTCGGCAGATGTGCCCGTGGTTTCCGCGTTGCCGAGAAACAGTATGCCGTTCGGATTCAGGCTGTAATGAAATACCGGCAACAGCTTTTTTTGCATTTCAGGCGTGAGATAGATGAGCAGATTCCGGCAACACAGGATGTCCAGCTTGGTAAACGGCGGGTCCATAATCACATCCTGCACGGCAAAGATCACCATCTCACGAATCTCCTTACTGATCCGATAACCGGTGTCTTCCTTGGCAAAAAAACGTTTCAGGCGCCCTGCGGATACATCGGCGGTGATGTTGAAGGGATAAAGGCCTATCCTGGCCTTGTTGACAGCGTCCAAATCCAGGTCGGTGGCAAAAATTTGAAGGGTTATGTTCGTGGGAATTTTACGTTTTTCCAGCACCTCCCTAAAGATGATGGCCAGGGAATAGACCTCCTCTCCCGTTGAACATCCGGCAGACCAGGCCCGCAGCGTCCCACCCTCGGTTCGCTCGTCCATGATCCCGGGAAGGGTTTGCTGGGCGATTTTTTCCCAAGCTGCGGGATCACGGAAAAAACCGGTGACACCGATGAGCAGTTCCTTGAAAAGAAGGTTTTGTTCCTGGGGGTTTTCCTGAAGGAACCGAACATAGGTTGCGATTTTGGCAATCTGGTGAATGCCCATCCGACGTTCTATGCGCCGGTAGATCGTGCTTTTTTTATACTGGGAAAAGTCATGCCCGGTCTGGGTTCGAAGCAGGATAATGATTTTGTCCAAGGCGCTTTGGGAGAGGTCTTCCATGGGGACTCCCTGCCGTTTTTGGATCACATGGGCATGCTGCAGATAAGCGATGATTTTGGCGGGAAGCGCTGTTGCCGGGGCCACGATGTCGGGCACACCCGTAAGGATGGCGCTGTTCGGCATCCCGCCGAATTTGGCAGAAACAACCTCCTGGACCAGAACCAGTCCCCCTTTCTCCTTGATGGCCTTGATGCCCAGGGTGCCGTCCGTGCCCATTCCCGAAAGAATGACGCCGATGCTCATCTCTTTCATGTCATCCGCCAGAGAGCGAAAAAAGAAATCAATGGCCAGGCGCATCCCCCGTGGCGCTTCGGGCGTAAACAGGTGCAAGACCCCGTGCAGAATGGACATGTCCTTGTTGGGGGGAATGACATAAACGCAGTTCGGTTGAACCTTCATCCGGTCCTTCACCTGGGACACCTTCATTCGGGTCGCCCGGAAGAGCAGCTCCGGCATCATTCCCTTGCGGGTAGGATCCAAGTGCTGGACGATCACAAAGGCCATGCCGCTGCCTTCCGGGACATTGCCGAGAAATTGCTCCAGCGCTTCCAGACCGCCGGCGGAAGCGCCGATGCCCACGATGGGAAAGGGCACTTTTATTTTGCGCGGAGTTGAGGGTTCAGGCAGAACCGTTGCGGGTTTTTTCTTGCCGGCTCCCGGTTTGGCCTTTATTTTCATTATTTCTCCTTACTTATCAGCGGCGCATTCAGACAGGTCGATTTCACAGTTTCAGTGGCGAAAGAAAAGGCTATAGTTGCGATATGGGAGGAAGCATCATCCGGTTGGCGAGGCCATCGCATACAATTTTATGTTTCTGAATTTTAAAAGATATTCATTTTATTATCAAGATTATTTTTGCAGATGAAAATCATCATACCGGTCATGCCGCGAAACAACACTCGGGCAACGGAAAGCAAAAAAAAGCCCGTTTGGCGGCTCAACCAAACGGGCATCTTAAAACCATTTCGTGGAATCAGCGGCTAATCACAAGCTCATTTTCTGAGGTTTAAGTCCGGACTCCAGCCCCCAACAATCCTCCAAACGCTCCTTCCACGGCCGTTAATAATGGTTTCTTCCTTAAGCGCTTGGGCATTAGTCCATCAAATCCGGTCTTTTCCATGGTTTCCGGATTGAATAATTCGCATTGCTCTGAATAAGCATGCAGGATAATCTTCGGATAAAAGGCTTTAATTTTCCGGCACAGCTCCAAGGAATCCGAACCCTTCATTTCCAGTGGAATGAAAATGATATGAAACGCTTCATTTTTTAAAGCCGTAAGGATATGATCCGGTTGAATCATGATGGCCAGGTTATAATACTTTTCTTTCAGAAGCATTTCAGCGACTTTTTTACCCTTTTCATTGGTTTCCAATATCAGAATTTTCATCGTATCTCCTTTTTGATCTTTCTATTGCCAATGGATATCTTCAAACCAATCGCATGGACCCAAAACAATATATTCGCAAAGGGCATGCCACAAAAAGGAAAACAGCAGAATGTGGATATTATTCTTCCAAAATGGGCATCATGTTCGTGGAGTAAAATTATAAAAAATAATGGAAATAATTGTTTAACATCATTGAGGCTTTGTCGCCCGGATGCATTAAAAAGCGATGATCACGGATAGGATGGCGATCGACAAGTCATCTCCGCTCAAGCTATCCCTCAATATCCTGAGGTTCCACCAAATGCTGAGGGTAAATTGTCATAAAATCACAATGACGCTAAGACTCGCAGCGATAAACGCACCGATGATTTTTGCTCTTTTCATAGGGCCTGCTATTCTAAGTGATTCTTCGGCTCTGAATGATGTTTACCAGAATTACGATAACCGCAAGCACCAACAGAATATGAATGAACCCTCCTATGGTGTAACTGCTCACCAATCCAAGCAGCCACAGGATAAATAGAACGACAGCAATGGTCCACAACATGGGATTCTCCTTTTCTCTAAATGGTTCCCCTTGTCCAATAAGGGTTGAATGGGTTTGAATTTTTCCTCTTGATGTATTGATCCCTTTCCTCCTGATCTTCGGAATGCCTCTAATACCATTCGGAATTGCCATAGTTGCCCCACGCCACAGCCCCGAACCGGTTCTTGCCAAGCAGGGTGTAAACAAGGCTGATGGTTCCGGTGGACTGGTGACTGTCGGCGCGATCGGGATACTGCGCGTCCCGGACGGATACGATGTATATGAGTCCTAAAGCGTGACGTTCATAAACACGAACGGTGACCCCCATGTTCAGGCGGCCGATGGCCTCCCTTCCCCCGGGATCGTCACCGCCCATCCCGGTTAAATAATAGGAACGGCCCGTTAAATCAAACATGGTCCGTTCGCCAAGGATCAGACGGAGACCGACAAGTCCCTGGGGTGCAACGCCATAGTGGTAGTCGCGTTCACCCTCTTGCTTGACATTCCCGGCCGCAGCGTAACCCACACCCCCGAGGACCGAACCCTGAAGGGCTACCGCGCGGGTAAGCCACCATTGATAGGTGGTCCCGAGGGAGAGCGAGGTACTGGAAACGCGAAAGATATGCGGTGATATATAGTCGTAGCCACCGTAGAGGCCCCATATCCCGCGATAGGAATCGCCGGCATCATAATCCTTTCCAAGGAGGAGACCACGGATCATGATGCTGTCAAAAGGGTTATCCGGGTTGGCGAGGCTGATGAATTCAAAATGGAAGTAATCTAAAGGACGCTTGTAGCTGTAGCCAGGCTTCCCGGGGAGCCCGTAAGCCATGGTGAAGTCCACGGTGGCTTCGGTGTCAATGGTAGAGCTTGCGGCAGACCTGTCGTTCAGGTCCGACTTTAAACTTACACCGAGTTGAAGGCGCGAGAAGGTCGCCGGATTATGACTCGGAAATATGGGTTTGAACCGGTTATCAAAGGCAAGGCGATTGATACCTGTGGGCGGCGAAATGATTGCCGCTCCCATCTCCCGCCAAAAACCGGGTTTCCCTCCATCCCCCTCGAGCACAAGGCTTGCCATCCGGAAGAGAACCTCCCCGAAGAAGCTCCCGCCAATACCACTGGCAAACTGGTCATTGACGGAAGGGTCCGTGGTCTCCCCGGCCGTTTCCCAGAGGAGAGAGCCCACGTTGGTGTAAAGGAGTGACTCCCAATAGTTGAGGCCCGCTGATCGGGCGAAACCCTGGTACATGGACCCTTGATACGGATGGGCGAACTGATTGATGTTAAAGGCGTCCGTGTCGATCCCCCAGGGCCCGTGAAAGAGGTGACTCCGGAAGGTGGACCAACTCGAGTCGTAGACCTTTTCCCCATTCTCTTCAAGGTTGGAGTAAGCGAGCCGGTTGTACCCATTGAGGAGAAGAAGAAAGGTGGGAATTTCCATGGCCGGGATGAGATAGCTTTTGCCGGCGCCTGTTTCCCATGACATGGCCGATTCCGGCACATCGGGGTCATACTTCAACCACTCTTCTCCTCCTATTAAGAGGTTGACGGTTTGTTTCGGAATCGTATCGGAAAGCTCAATTAAATCCGGAGCCTTCACCCTGGCATATCCATACCCGCGCTTGGATGCTTCCAGGCTGTATTTGCCCGGGACCGGAATCACCACTGAATAGTTGCCCGCAGCATCCGTCACCCCGGTTGCGACCACCCTGCCGGCCGTGATATCTTTTACCTTGATTTTGACCCATTGAATGCCCTGATCGCTTTTGTGGTCCTTTACAGTTCCTGAGATTTCTCCTTCTTGGGCAAAGGCCTGGCCACCCATAGAGATCGTTGCAGCCACGATGAGCGATGCAAGAATTGCCTTGAATGTTTTTATTAAGCGTTCCATTTTATCTCCATTTTTTTCGTAAATCCGTCCTTCCTAAACCTCTCCGGAATGTGTATCCGTGCTAAGGTCTTCCACGGTCTTTTTCTTCTTTTTTATTTTCATTTTTATTTTGGTTGTCTCTTTGATTTTGGCCTTCATTGCCTTTTTCTTTTAGATTTTTTTGTTCTTCCGTGGGCTGAGTCGGATTCTTTTTCCGCCCTAAGCTTTTATCTGGTTTGCCGGCAACCGGCGAGGTCCTAATTTTCACCTTGTCCGGCTGATTTTGTACAACTTGATGTGTTGAAGCCTTTTCCTGTTTTTGCGGCTCGGGCAGCACCGGTTGCTTTTCACGGCTGCGGTCCTGAGCTTCACGGCCACCAATACTCCGGACAGGTTCAGGTTTGGAGGGTTCCGTTGTCTTCATGCCCGGTTTTTGGCGCTTTACCGGGGGTGGTATATCCTTGCGCTCTGGCTTTTGAGGTTGCGCAACATCCGCCCGGCCCGTCTTTATGCTTTTGTCACCCTTTGTCTCCCATTGACTTCGCTCCTGGACAAACTGATGAACATCTCGGGAATGCTCCGCTATTTTTTTTCGAGCTTCCGGCTTAATCTCCTCGAACTTGAAGGCTGTGGTATTTCTTTTGGCAACCCTTGTTATGGGCTCAGCCATCTCGAAGTTTCTTCGCTGGGACTCCGGCATCTTGCTGACTCTACTCTCCATTTCGCGATAGGTCCGAGGAGGCCGGAGGGTTTGATCAGCTCTGCGGCGATCGTATTCCTGCCGTTTGTGATGCCCCCATTGGGGGTTATTTTTTTGATGGCGCCAGCGGTCATGCACATAAATCGGATCATACCAGGTATGACGTTGCTCGAACTCAAACCAGGGGAAGATTCCGATGCTGAGGTAGCTTTTGTCGTAATAATCGCCGAAGTAGTAATGGCTGTATTTCGGACGGGAAAAAAGGCTGAATGTCAGGTTGCCGATATTGACGGTAATCCCCAGCGCGTACGAAATCCTTGAGCGATCATAACGATGCTCCGGAAAATAAACCGGTGCAAACAGCACCCCGCGACGTTCCAGCGGATAATCCCAGTGTCCGTTCGCAAATACATAACCGCGTGGCGTCCGTACGTAATGGGACGGCACCCATACCCAGTCTGTCTGGGCGGCAATCCAGTACCCGGGTCGTCGAACATATTGACCCTGGTGCCAATACCAGCAGGGCGGGACCCATATCCGATTCGCTGATGGTGGCGGCCCTGGTGCTTCAACGTTTGATAGTTCAGGCGGTGCTGGCAAATAATCGATTTCCGTATTACGGATGGGCGCCCAGAAACCGGCCACCCATTGCCAGCCTCCGCGGGTTTGGGACCAGTAACCCGGCACCCAGTTCATGTCGGGTGGAACCGCACGCCAACACCCACTGACCCATAGGTAATCGTTTCTTTCGGAATCCCAGGCCCAGTAACCCGGAACCCATGCAAATTGCTCACCGGCAGGTCTCTGCGCGGGCAAAACTTCCTCTATATCGGCAGGCGGGCGGTTCGGCGCGATCAGACCCGCCTGGATCTCCAAATTTACAGGCTGTGCAAAGGCCTCATTCACCGGACCACGGGTCAACACCTGAGGCTGCTCTTCATAGGGTACCGGTGGTGCTTGCGCTATCGCTTCTCCATTCAGTCCCCCTGCCAATAGAACCATGACCATGACGGTCATCATCGCGGTCTTCATGGGCTTCCCTTTCTTATAAGATTTAAGATTTCATCTTTTGTATACTCAAACTTCATGCCGAATTTCAAAACGCCTGGTTTTGGGCACCCATCCTTCTGATTTATTAACCAATTATGCTGTTCAACCTGGGAAAAGGCAGGCAAATTAAGCCGCATAAACAGGGTCATATGTAGCCAATGGGCATATATGACCCATCTGAAAAATTCGACCATAGGGTATGGCTGCGGGTGATAGGGCTTTGGATGACCTATTCACCGGTATGCGGTGAAAGTCCTGGTGTTCCCTAAGGGGAGATTGGAAGAAATGATCGCGAACTGCGATGTCCTGATCACCCCATTTTGTCCACGGCCTTTATCGGGCTTGCCCTGGGTAAAGAAACCCATCCGGACTTCGATATGAGCGAATTGCGCAGGTTAACGCCGGTCCAGAACGGATCAGCGGCCCTTACTATCTCGGGTGTCTGCCGCAGGGTCCTCGAAGGGGAATCGGAAAATAGCAGACATTGAAAGCCGGTTAAGGTGCAATATTATTTTCAACGCAATACCCAGCCGGATGCTTTTTCGCGTAATCAGCGAGCTGTTTTTGAATCTGCAATTTTTCTCTTTTCGAAAGCCGCTCATAGCCCCGTCCATAGGGCCAGCCGTAACCCCAGCGATACCAGGTGGGAAAGGTCGGGTGCCCGCCTGCCCTGGCACCCAAGTACATGGTTTTCGCCAGTTCCGGGTCATGGGTCCGAGCCAGCACGCAGTCACGCAGGGCCGTGTCGGCCTGCTGACGCTCGTCTTCACTTCCGCCCTGCCAGTAGGCGAGATCATGGGTTTGGCAACAGCCGCACCACTTGTCCCGGTCCTTTACCGTGCCGTCCGGGAAGAGCGTGCAACCGTCACTGGTAAAGGCGACAAGGCCTGCCATGTGGGGAGGGCGATAACCGAAGCACGACGACAGCGTAAAGACTGCCAGCAGAGCAAACAATGCCGATAGAAGTGACCGGTGAGGGTAGGGCGAAATTTGGACCATCAGAAGGAACGCTGCCAGCGCAGGCCGATGAAATCGGGCCCGATAACCGGCGCCAGATAAGTGGCGTGTTGAGGCGTGACTGTGAGCAATGCTACACCATAGGCCAAGGCACCGGCGGCAATGACATCGCGCCAGTGATGCTTGTCTTCGTCCACTCGAACAGCAGCGACGTATGCTGACGCCAGATAAGCAGGGGTGCCCCACTTCCAGCCATAGCGCTCACCAAGGAAAGTGGCGCCTGACATGATAAAGGACACATGACCGGATGGAAACCCGTAGTCGTTTCCGTTCGGGCGCTCCCCGAGGCTGGTTTCGTTGAATCCGAGCCGGAGGGCCGACGTGAGGACCTGGTTCACGACGGTATTTCGCAGCCATTCCTTCTCGCCCTCAGTATCGTCTTTGAAATAGGCCACGGCCAAGGCGGTCAGGGGGACAACCCCCGTCAGGATATCCGTCGAAGCAGTTCTGGGTCCGTTCCCGGCCATGGCTGCGGAAGCGTTCAAGCCAAGCCCTACGACCATCAGGCACACAAGCATGTATCTCAACATAATCATCCTCTTTTCATCGGCAAATGCTGTTGGGGCATTTTTATGCTCCCTGGTGAATGTCAATTATGCGTTGGGTGCGCATGTCCTTTTCTGAAGCGTTCCCGAAATCCTTTTTCCGGGTCATTCTTTTATACAATACCTTTCAACACTCAATTTCCATGCCAGGTTTCAAACCCCTGGCGCCTTGTCACCCATCACTTTGAATTTATAAGAATAGTTGGTTTTAAAAGACTGTTCGGGGGTGTCCGCAGCCGACTATCGAAATTGGTCATATATACCCTATTGGCCGTATATGACCCTTTTTGTTCACTATCAGGGAGGACGATGCAAATGCAATGATGCATGGAGTTTGCCGGGCCTTTGGGAATCTGGCACGGAACTTGGTGTTGTTATCAATGATGAAGAAGAAGCATTGTTCAAAACAAGCGATCCGTGTGCTGTCCCATAATAACTTGGAAAGATATCCGGAAAAATCGGTGAAGCCCAATATCAGGGCTTCGGGAACACGAATGCAAAACGCGGAGATTCAGATTGCCAGGGATTGGACATGGCCGATCTCATCCATCAGGATTTCAGGGGTGTCTTACCGACCCGCTATAAAAGACATCGCACTTGTCCCCTTGAACAAAGCGTTTTGTCTTCCTGTAAAGACTAAGTAAAGGACCTCCAAGGGTTTCGACAGTGCTCAACGCACCGATCTCCGGGCTTCCGAAGGGGCCTGTGATGCTTTGTTTGAATTTTGCGCATCCTTTGCCATCGACAAGGGCCACGGTCACCTTTTCGTATCGTTCGCGAACAAGATTGAGTTGACCTGAAAGTGCCACACGGTTGTGTTGCGTTGCAAGGGCGCAGTCCAAAGCCTCTGCAATCCCTTGTTTGATTTTCCACCTGGAGACCAAATGATGGATTTTGCCTTGCCTGCCATGGGTTTGGCGATAAGTTTCCCAATAACCATGGCCTTTAAGTCCAACCGTGCCCAGGGGGCCGACGATGAAAAAGGCACCGAGGTCCACGAGATTGAATTGCTGACTAGATTCATAGGCTGTGAGGGCCTTGTCAAGGTCCAGGGTGTAAAGGATCAGATGATCCCCGCTGAGAGAAAAATGACCGTTTACACCGCTCATTAAACGGAGGTTTTCTTTTTCTTCCAGAGTCAGGGAGGCTTCAAGATCACCCTTGCCGCCGATCATTTTTTTTGCGCCCAAGGCCTTCTCCAGATTGGCGAAGTCCAGTTCAGGAATTTTTAAATTGATTTTATAAACCCCATGAACTCCTGACAGGTCTACCGAGGCATCGCCCTTACCTTTTCCGCCAAAAACATCCAGGGTCAGAGGGTTAAGGGTGAGGACACCTTTCTCCGCTTTCATGGAACCCAAAACATGATTGATTTTTAAATTCGCCTTCTCCACCTCAGAGCATTGGAAGGTTCCCGAAAATGATGCGTTTTGCACGGGATTGGCCGAAATGTCTTCCAACAGGAAATCATGAATGGCCAGATGGATATCCCTGAACACTATCTGCTCGCGGGTCTTCTGATCAACGTAGACCAGAACGCCCCGGAACAAGCTGAGTTCCTTCAAGCTGAAAACTTTTTTCATCCCCATTTCTGACGCTTTGTTTTCAGCAGGGCTGGAAGGATCATTCCTCCGGGCGTCTTTTATGAGGGTGAGCACCGGTTGGTCAAGCACACAACGGGTGATGATGAGCTTTTTTTTCAGCAGGGGAATGAACTCAAGCCCCAGCTTGAGTTTTTCAAGGGATAGGATTTCAACGCCATGATTGGCGGCATGCAGGTCCGCTGCCGACAGTCCAAAGGGAAAGAAGGAGAGCCGCATTTTCCCGTTGATACTGACGTCCAGGCCGGTGGCCCTGGAGGCTGCGGCTTCAATCCCGGGTTTGTAGGAATTGATGTCAAACAATAGGGCCCCTGCAATGGCAGCCATGACGATCAGGGCTGCACCGCCGCACGCAACGACCAGGATAATTTTACTTTGTTTTTGCAGCAGGGTGCGTTTCATTCAAGCCGGTCCGATCCCCATGGGTTATGATTTAAAGTATGGCAATCATCCACCCGAGAAACAGCACCATGACCCAGGCCAATGAAATGATCCAAAAAAAGTTTTTCGAATGATCCCCAAAATAAATTTTAACGGACTGCACGATCCAGGTCCGGTTGAACCAGAGATGGAAACCCAGCAGGACCACCAGCACAAGGGATAAAAAGAGGTGAATATCCGCCCACTGGTGACGGTGTAGCCAAAGAAAGGAATTATCGGATACGCCTTCACGTCCTTTCGGAATGACAAATCCCAGTAAAAACCCCAGAATGGCCATGGAAGATATGTCGATAAAAAGCAGAGTATCCACGAAATGTTTCAGAGTGTTTTTTTTCAAGTCGTTTTTCCCGAATATTCTTCTCAAATTCCTGTAAAATTCTTTTCCGCAAAATCCCAGTTCACCAGATGATCCAGAAACGCGGCAATATAATCCGTACGGCGATTCTGGTAATCCAGGTAGTAGGCATGTTCCCACACATCGATGGTCAGGATCGGAACCTGTCCGTGGGCTATGGGCGTATCTGCATTGGCGGTCTTGACCACCTCAAGGGTTCCTTTATTCATGACCAGCCAGGCCCAGCCGCTCCCGAACTGGGTGGCCGCAGCATCCCCAAAGGCCTTCTTGAACTGTTCAAAACTCCCGAAATCCGCATCCAGCTTTTTTGACAGGGCACCGGCCGGGGTCCCACCGCCCTTGGGTTTCATGCTCTTCCAATAAAATTCGTGGTTCCATGCCTGGGCGGCGCTGTTGAAGATCGCGGCATGTTCTTGAATACCCGCAGTCTTCTGAATGATGCCTTCCAGGGGCTCATTTGCAAAGGCCGTATTTTGGATCAAGGCGTTGGTCTTGTCGATATAGGCCTGGTGGTGTTTACCGTAATGAAATCCCATGGTGTTGGCGGAAATATACGGGCTCAAAGCATCTTTTTCATAGGGTATGGCTGGAAGTTTGAGTCCTGGCACGGCCGGTGACGATGGGGTTGCCGCATGGACCTTTGATGTAAGACCCATTGATGTAAGACCAATGACGTTGGTCGTTAGAATAGCCGTTGCCGCCAGGGTCGTTGTAAGGAATTGACGGCGATTTAAAGAGTTGCTCATCGTTGCATGGTTCATTGTTGATTCTCCTTTTTTATTGCCCAAAAGAGCGCAGAGGATAATATGGTTAAACTCATATATTTTCCCCCTCGCGCAAAGCAGTCTCGGTTTCGAGCGTTTCACGTACGTGCGCCACCAGTGTGTCGATCCTCGTACGATCATGGGCGGATTCGACAGTACGCTCGGACAGCTCAGCGATCCATTGCACTTGTTCACGAAGCACTCTCCTGCGTTGCGGGCCGGCCGATAAACCTGCAAGCGTTTTAAAGGCGCCCAGCATCCGCAATATGATGGCTACATTGCCTTTGGCGCTGCTTCGAATCTGGTCGAACGATTCGGCCACCAAGCTTTCAAAGCTCAGGCCTTTGGCGATCACTCGCAGTTCCCCATCCTCGTAGCGGCGTAATGAGGGGATTTGCCGAGGCGCTATCCGCGCAAGAATCGTCGTCAGATAATCCACGCACATCACGGCCGTTGTCGTATCGTTGATACCGGGAGAGAGGGCTTTCAACGCCACATCCACGATCTGCCGAATGCCGAAGGAAGCGTCCTGCTCTACCGTGCGGTGGCGGGTGATGCTGAAAGTCGCCTGCAGGGCGGCGATCGTCTCTTGATCCGGCGGGTCTTCCAGGGCGAGTGAGGCCAGGGTAGTGTTTTGGACAACGAAGCCGCCGATGCCGTGCTCCATCAACACGATGGTTTTCCCGTCACGCGCCAGGCGCAAGATCTCTTCGTTATTCACACTCTGGACATAGCCACTCTGCGGGGCCGGGACGGCGCACCATTTCCGCACGGCGATAGAACGAAGCGTTTGGTCATCATCGTCTTCGGCCGACCCTTGTCCGAGTTTTTCCGGAAACAGCCGGTCAATGGCCGCGATGGTCTCCTCTGCGACCGAGGCAATGATGCTGGAAGCCTGGATCGAAGTGGCAATGTAATGAATGAAAAACATGAGGGTGCCAACACCTCCGAGCGCCAGCACGAAGCCGAAGAACACCGCCAGGTTTGGAACAAATGCGCCCTCGTCGCCGCCGCGAATGGCACGCAACACGATCAGGCAATATGTGAAAATGCCTGCGAAGATACCGAGCACGACCTGCATGACTCTGCTGCGCATGAAGTTCCGCAGGATGCGCGACGTGTATTGGCTCGAAGCCAGTGCCAACACCACCAAGATCATGGAGAACGTGACGCCCACCACGGTCATCATGGAACCGGCGATCGTGGACATCATCCCGCGCGCGCCTTCCGGCTGTGCGCCAAACAAACGCGGCCACCGGGCCAGCCATTGGTCGCTCCCGACGGAGTCCGCTTCGATCAACGCTACCGCAATCGCAATGCTCAGCACGACAATCATCGAAGGCATAAACCAAAAGCTCGACCGCAGATCGCTCCAGAGTTGCTTGAACTTATTCATGGGTCAGATCCCATTTCCAGTTCCCGAGTGAATGGGGTTGCCTTTGTTTTCATGTTTCGCCTCTTGAGAAGCTCTTGGTTTTCTGGCCGATTTTTTATCCACAGCAGCCTCCTGAGCCGTTTGCGTCAACGGGAATGCTACTCGGGAGCCGATTCATCGACCCAATATCCCTGAAGATGGTAATGTCCATGCAGTCCGGTCTCATAATCCCGAGTCAGCAGAGACTCCTCCGTGTATTCCGGTGACTGCTTGATGGTCTCGCGGGAAAGATTGATGAAGACTTTCGACTCGCTCCAGCTAACACGCTCGATCCATTGCGGTGAAATCAGGACCTTTTTCCCCGGCCACCAGTTCCGCGTATCGACGATCAGATAACGAATCGCCCACGTCTCGTCATCGAAGATAAAATCCTCGACGTGGCCAATCTCACCGTCTGCCGCTTGAATGTGATGGCCACTCACATCGTGCGTGCTGCGCAAATGGGGATCCCAAGACGCTTGCTCAGCCCGGTTGGATTCTATCCATTTTTCACGATCCCTTACAATGTAGGGATAAACCCCCCACATGCTTGAGCCGCCCCAATACCCCGGCCACCCGTAATACCCGTAGTAGGCTTCCTCGAATTGTCGCGAGACGGGCTTGTCACTGTTCAAGGATGGACTGTCCTCGATCTGCTTTTTGGTCAAATCGACGGCGAGGAGTTGATCTTCTTTATTCACGGAGACCACTGCATAGGGCGAGATCAACACTTGCCTGCCTGTAAGCCAGTTTCCCGTGTCGGCGACCAGATAGCGAATCGCCCAGTACTGGTCATCGAAGTAGAATTCTTTGACCTTCCCTATTTCCCCGTCGAGGCTGGCCAATTTGTAACCCTGTATTGTTTTGGCTTTGCTTAGCATAATGGTCATCCTTTTGTTCTTTGTGTTCGATTATTTGAAATACCCCCGGACTTTCGCTGCAATCTGGGGGTCTGTCATCTGATCAACTGTTTCCACAGCTTGGATGAGGTGAGCGAGATGGTCATCTTCTAAACGTTTTTTCAGCTCACCTTTTGCCGCTCCAGGACCAAAAAGCAAAATGGATTCGGCGTTACGAAGAACCGAAATGACCTCATCGTAGTAGATATTGAGTTGGTCGGCAAATTTTATATCCTGTTTACCATCCGCTGCAACCTTCTGAGATTCATAGGGGGTAGTCGAACGTACCCCGCCAAACCGTCCGGGCTGCTTTTCCACCTTTGATTCGATAACGCTTGTTTTCTCCCCCTTGCCCGAAACTGCAACAATTACCGCCTTGCGATGATCAATCCACAAACCCATGGTCGTTTTCATAATTTTCTCCTTTCTCTCTAATAGGCTTCTAAGGATAGCGGTAATGATTCTCCCAACCGCATTGTTTGTTCCGGTATTCACTACAAAGCAACCTTTATGCCAGGCTTTCAACACCCCTATGTGCAGTAGCCATCATCCTGATTTATTAAGCATAATTTGTTAAAAGCAATTCCTGAGATTTCCTTAGTCCTTTGATAAAACAGGTCACATATGGCCTTCTGGTCATATGTGACCTTTTCGATGCATTCCGATGTTATGGGGTCCATCCATAAGGGATTGGCATAGCCCCAAACCAATCGTTTTTCCGGCCATAAAAATTGACATGATACGTAAATACGGCCTGCTTCGCAGTTATGGACAATCCGGCCCAGTGTGCGCCATTTTAGTTTCGGCCTTCGACGAATTATGCATCTCGTGTTCTTGCGGATGACCTTCCTTCTGCAGGATGTCGTGTGTCTTCGCGCTCTCCTCGTCTTGTGCCGGCTTCGGCTCGGAATTATTTTTGGCTTCGTGTTCCTTCATAGCGGGTTTTCTGTCTATTTTTATTTGGTCCTTCCGGTGTTATCTGCATCCGGCATTAACACCGTAGCGTCCACAGGCCTGGTCTTTTTGACAATTACGCCATCCATTGTCTCGTTGTTCAATCGAAACACCCGGGTGGTACCAGTGATGAATTCGCAGACCTTACCATTGACAGACAAGGAGATCGGTGGCGCCGCGTCTTTATGCCCGCGAACCGTTAGCGAGTCACGTGTCAGCCGCAGATCGAGTGAATGCCCCCGGTAGCGGATGCGCATGTCCAGGCGCTCCATCTCCTGCGGCAATTCGGGATTGAGGTGCAAGATATCGCCCCGTACTTCGATGCCCGTCGATACCCGCTGCACCTGATCGACAGTACCCGCCATGGCCCCCAGGTGGATGCCCTCCGCGGTGGTGCCCTGCTGGACATCGCTCACGTCGCTCTGCAGCGCCGCGGCGAAGAACTTAATGGCGCGGGGCCGGTCGGAACGTGCCAAAATCCAGGCGTATACCACCCGGGAGAGCGTGGAGCCGTGGGATGAGCGCCCGGCATAGTAGGCGATGTTGCGCTGAATGGTATCGTCATGAAAAGGATAGCCCAGACGCTCGAACAATTCGCCGAGTTCCTCGGCGGAAAACAAGTAGAACAACATCAACACGTCTGCCTGTTTCGAGAGCTTGTACCGGTTGGGGCTGTCGTTTTCCCCCTCCAGGATGAGATCGAGCCGCTGAATATTGCCGTACCGGGTCCGGTAGGCATCCCAGTCGAGCTCAGCCAATTGTTCGTAGCCTTCGAACTGGCAGATGATCCCGTCATCATAAAACGGCACATACATCCTGCGACTGATATCTCCCCAACGTGCGATCTCCTCCGCCGACAAGTCAAGCCGCGTCGTAAGTTCGGCGCGACGAACGTCGGACAAGAGATCGAGCACCTCCTGGGCCTGGCACAGCACCCACACGGCCATAAGGTTGGTGTAGGCGTTGTTGTTCAAGCCGGGCGTTGCCGAGTCCGGATAGCGGTCGTGAAATTCGTCGGGACCCATTACGCCGCATATCTCATAACGCTCGCGCTCCTCATTAAAGTTCGCGATGCTCGACCAGAAGCAGGCGATATCGAGGATCAGTTCCGCGCCGTAGGAATGCAGAAACTCGACGTCGTGAGTGACCTGGAAGTACTGCCAGACGTTATAGGCGATGGCGCTGCCGACGTGGCGCTGCAAATAGCTGTTGTCGGTCACCCAGCGCTGCGAGCGCGGGTTCAGGTTGGCCGTCTGGGTCTCTTCCTGGCCGTCGCTTCCGCTCTGCCAGGGAAACATCGCTCCCTTGTACCCGGCTGCCGCAGCCGCGGCGCGCGCCTCGCCCAAGCGCCAGTAACGGTACATCAGAAGTGAGCGGGTGATTTCGGACATTCGATAATTGAAAAAAGGGAAGATGAACAGTTCATCCCAGAATACATGGCCCTGATAGGCCTCCCCGGTCCAGCCACGCGCCGGCACGCCCATGTCGAGACCAATGGAGTTGATGGATACGGCTTGTAGCAGGTGAAACATGTTCAACCGGATCAGCATCGGGATGTTCACCTTAAAACCGTGATCGGCCGGCTGGATATGGACGTCGAAGCGGCGCCACAGGTGCTTCCAGGCAAGAACATGGTTCTTCATCACGGCAGCAAAGCGACCCGTGCGTGCGATCCGTTTTTGCGCCTCCAGGCCGCATTCGGAAATGGCGCGATCGCGGCCGGTATATAAAGAGACCATCTTCTCCAGGACCAGCGTCTGGCCTTGCTTTACGTCGACTGTAAATTCCTGGCCGATGTATCCCGGTTCTTCAATGACCAGACGCTGCGCTTCTATCAACTTTTCGTCGATAAATGCATGCGTCCGTGCCACTTGGGTGACATGGATATTTGACTGGCAGGTGCGCACCGACAGGTACACACCGTCCTCGTCAATGACCTTGCCGGCCAGCGGCTCCAGGTGTTTATTGTTGAACTTGCGATACAGCTTGGCCCCCGTGTTGACGATGCGTCCGTCGATGGCTGAACGTACCGTAACGCCTGCCGACCAGTTGTCGGCAGTCAGGGTCAGTTCCAGCGCACCGAGGTGCATGTCGCCCATGGAGACCAAACGTCGTTCTTTGAGCGTACTGCGCCGCCCCTGGTTGTCCTCAAAGCTGATGCTTCGCAACAGCATGCCATGGCGCAGATCGAGCTCCTGGAGGTACGACAGGATTTTAACGGTTCGCACCTCAAACCACTCCTGTTCGGCGATGCGAAAAGAGAGTGCGAGCCAATTGGGGAAATTCACCAGGTCCTCATTTTCGACCATGCGACCGGCGATGTTGGTAGTCAACCGATTGTAGCCTCCGGCGAGGTAGGTCCCCGGGTAGTGAATATCATCCGCCACCACCCAGGCGGCGGCGCCACGCGTCGCGAAATAGCCATTCCCCAGGGTGCACAAGGCTTCGCGAATACCCTCTTGCGCCGGATCAAAGCCCTCAAACGCCAGTGACCACGAGGAAGGCGGTTCCACGGCGACCCGGACTTGTGCCATATCGGTTACCACCACATCGGCCCCGGCATCGCGCAGCGCCTGGCCATGCCCGCCACGATCGACGCCGATGACACAGCCGAATTTGCCGGCGCGTCCGGCCTCGACGCCGGCGACCGCATCCTCCACCACGACGGCACGTGAAGGTTCTACACCGATGCGCCGTGCCGCCTCCAGAAAGGCATCCGGAGCCGGCTTGCCCTGGAGCGCAAGACGGGTGACGTCCTTGCCGTCTACTCGCGCCTGAAACAATTGCGTGATATCCGCGGCCTCAAGCACCGCCGCGCAGTTGTTGCTTGAGGAGACGACGGCCGTCTTGATCTCCTGGGCCCGGAGTTGATGAACCAGCGCGATCGCGGATTCATAAGACTCAACCCCTTGCTGCTCCAGGTATTCCATGAAATACCGGTTCTTCAGATTGCCTAGCGCGTGCACGCTTTGCACCTCGGGGCCGTCTTCGGGTGCACCCAACGGCAATGTAATCCCGCGTGATTCAAGAAAGTCTGCTACGCCGTCGTAACGCAGCTTGCCGTCGACGTAGCTCGGGTAGTCGGTGTCGATAGCAAAGGGGACAAACGGCTCGCCTGTCTGGGTAGCGCGCTGCTCAAGAAAACTGTCGAACAGCTTTTTCCAGGCCGCGGCATGCACCCGAGCCGTCTTGGTCAGCACCCCGTCAAGATCAAATAAAACCGCGTCATAGTCTCGCGGGGAGAGTGTGATAACGACTT